>CAZURU010000538.1:1464-3537 GCA_964623585.1 uncultured bacterium | reverse complement strand
CAATTATACAGACAGTCCTCTGTCTGTTTTTGTTTGCAATTAATATAGATGCCGCAGAGATTCCCATTGTTGTCTCTGGAGAATCTAAGACAACCGTTCAAATTGGGGCAAATGCCTCAAGACAGGAGCAGTTTGCTGCAACCGAAATACAGACGTTTATTGAAAAAAACACAGGGGCAAAGGTTGAACTTCGTACGAACCAAGAACAGACGAAGACCTCAACAGTTATTGTATTAGGAACACCCACCTCAAACCCGACTATACTTTCTGTCCTCTCAGATAGAGGCGTTGAACTGTCTAATGCTATTGGTGAAGAAGGGTATCAGATATTCTCTTTTGATTTCGGCAGTGAGATCGTTATTATCGTCACCGCACACACATCCCGTGGTGTTATCTATGGTGCTTATGCATTACTCGAGGCGTGTATCACTGAAATAACAGGTCTTAAACCTGTACACCCTGATATAGCAGTTTCTCCGACTGACTCGTTGTCCATCCCTTACCTGAACGAAACATCCCATCCGTTTTATCCTGTCCGCGCTGTATTAGAGATAGATGATCCTGACTGGTTAGCGAAACACCGGGTGAATATGAGCGGAGGTGAAGGTGTATGGACTGGAACCGGGATCGAAGATGGGTTCGGGACTGCGTTTAAATATGTCGACTCGCCAGCCTTTTCAGATTTACAGGACGAACCGCGTAGTCAAAGGTTAGAACGGATAGAAACCCTCAATGAACGGTTTGCAGCACTCAATGATCGCGGTATTGATGCATATCTATTCATGTATCTGACAGGTGAACCGACTGAAGCGTTGATTGCGTCGCGTCCTGAGCTATTGGGTCCAGCGGTTTTATATGGTGCTTCAAGGAACGAGGTGTCTTATCGTCCGTTTTGCTGGAGTAACCCGGAATTCCATGCGCTTGCGCATGCGTTAACTCAGGAAATCGTAAAAACGTATCCTACGCTCGCTGGGTTCCATCTGCGTTCTTGGGGACACGAGACACGGGCATGCAATTGTCCAGACTGTGGCGATCGGACACCACAAGGTCAGGCAAAACTCTGGGATGTCTACTTCACTATTATCAACGCAGCTCTCGCGATACGTCCAAATTTCAAGTTCTACCTATCTGGCTATAATAGAAGTTGGCTTCAGGATCCCGATGGCAGCTACGCACGGCGATTACCGAAAGGCACTATCTTTTCACAAAAATGGGGGGCAGATGGTGAACCTGTTACGGACCCTAATATTCCGATATCACAGATGAATGCACTCAGGGCAATGGGACATCAATACATCGTGCTTTCACACGACATTGAAGAGGTAATGCCGTTCTGGATGCTTGAAAGTGACCTATTTGTACAAGGTGTACGTAAATATGCAAACAATCCTGACGTCCTTGGACTGAGCGGGTTTACTATTCAAGGGGCAACGCAAGGATTAGGTTACCTCGATCGCCTTGTGAGCACCCGAATTAATTGGGATATAGATATTGACCACTTGCAGTTGATGCGGAATGAATTGCTTACCCGTTACGGAAACACTGAGGCAGCAGATCTGATTCTCAGCGGTTTACGTATTAACGGTTGGACATTATCCAGTTATTTCTCCGATTATGCAAGCTCCACATCTATAGGGGGTAGTTATGGCAGCGGTTCTGCAGGTTTGGCAACGCGGTTTTGGAACCTGATTGGTCCTAAAGCGGTGGAGAATACTTTATCTATACCTGAATTGGAAATCGCACAGACTGCTATAAGACGGTTTACTAATCTACTGGCACCGCAGCAACGGGCTGCAAATGAATTATTTCAAGCGCATGAACTTGCTGAACCTTTTGACCTTGAGGCAGAACAGGATCTGAGTGATGCTAAGCACTTGATGCGATTATGGGCCTTGCTGTTTCAGAGTCGCGAAAAGTTGGTTGAAGCAATTTCACTCGGTTATCAAGTTAATACCGGTAGTGCTATTAGTGCTAAACTCGCAAGTGCGACAGAGTTCTCAAAATCTATCCAACCTTTGATAAAGGAGATTGAGGAGTTTGTTCCACTTTTCGGGTATTCACATCAGACGAATG
>CAZURU010000538.1:0-1454 GCA_964623585.1 uncultured bacterium | reverse complement strand
ATGAGGTCGAACTGATCAATACGTTACAGAAAGAGGTGAAATGGCTTGAGAGTTTTGACTATCGTCTACTACAGAAACATGACGATAGTTTTTCACCTGAAGGCACAGATTTTCGTATATTTGAAGTTCATAACTATCCGAATCCACTTAAGCGTAAGACGACATTTACATATCAGTTGTCGCTTGATGCTGATGATGTGAAGATTACGGTTTATACATCTTCTGGTCGTCGTATCCGTGTTTTGAATGATGTGTCTGGGAATGAGGGACACAACGAGGTAACGTGGAATGCACAAGATGCTGAGGGCAATGCCCTTGGAAATGGTGTATATTTTTACAAGATTCGCGCTAAGCTGGGTGATGTGCAAGTTGAGAGTATCCATAAATTGTCTGTGATTAGGTGATGGGTTGGAAGGGGTTGAGTGCCGTCTCTTGAATAGTAGTAAGCACGCTCCGAGTGCCGTCTCTTATTGAGTATTCCCTTTAAACACAGCATAGAGATACCAAAACGCTGGTGCTAATACCACACCACCACCTATGATGATAATCAATACAGGCATTAGCACTGAATCTGGAGCAGCAGTATTCGAAAATGTAAGATTCGGTGCTACAAGATAAGGATACTGTGCGAAACCCCAACCCAGAATTACCAATGATACTTGGATCGGTACAAGAATTCGTGCAAACTGATAATAGCGAGTCCAAATCGTATAGATTGCGGCAATAGAAGTGACACCAGTTAAAATATGAAAAGGGATTGACCAGAAACTATTACCTAATCCGTGTCGGATTGTAGGGGCCCCCTTAGCAGAGAGCAAAAAACTAATACCCGCTATAATACCTACACTTATTGCTGCGATGAGAGCACGCAAACGAAAATCTTCCTGCAATGCTATATCTTCAGTTTCAAGAGTCAGATATACCGCCGCCGTCAATGCGCACAGCGTTAAAGTGAAGAAACCTATTGCAATCGGAAAGGGAGCAAACCATGATGAAAAATAATCTGTAGCAACAGTACCTGTTTCAATATCTACAAGAATCGTGCCTGATGCAACCGCACCCAGATTAATGCCTAACATAATCGGCGTGATGATGCTTGCAATAGCAAACACACGACTCCACTTCGTATGTGTTGTATCCGATTGATCGTCATAGGTTCGGAAAACGAATGCAGTACCTCGTAGAACAATACCAATCAACATAAGGCTTAGCGGTATATGTAAAGCAGTACCGATTGTAGCAAATGCCATTGGAAATGCAACGAACAAGAGCACCACTATCACGATAAGCCAGACATGATTCGCCTCCCAGATCGGTGCTATAGCGTTTTTTATGAGTTCACGTTGGGTTTTTGCTCTCGCTCCAATCGCGAACATATCCCAGATGCCACCACCAAAGTCAGCACCACCTGTTAGCATATAGATAATTAGTGAGATTAGCATCACACCTGCTAT
>CAZURU010000537.1:0-3550 GCA_964623585.1 uncultured bacterium | reverse complement strand
TCCAATATAAAACCTAAGAATCACCAGAGCTTTAGCTCGGTGAGTATGTCAACTTGGCGAAATTGTTACAATTGCTAACAAAGATTGGGAAGCGTTAAAGCCGTCCTTTGTAATTCCAGATGACATGAGGCAAATAGATTCTGAAAAAATTAAAACTAATCTCGGATTCGTTGCGGCACCACCTCAATATCTTCAACTGACTTTGGATCTTATGGAGGAAAGTTGCGACTGCTATTAAGTTATGTACTGGATTCCATTCGCGGGCGGAGTAACTCTAACTCTTTTAGAAGCACTCCATCCTTTTCAGTATGGAGTGCTTCTGATACTTCCCCGTTTGTTTGGACGGAAAACCCAGCATCCTGTATCATCTGCAGGGTCCTTGTCGTTTCTTTGCCTTTTGCATTTAAGTATCCCTCAACAAACATAGAATTTGCTGGATAAAGGGACATTACCTCCATGCCACGTAGATGGTGTTCTCTACCTGCAGCAACACGGATTTCTGCTTTTGGGTTTAGCAGACGATATAAACATAGGACGCGTAGACAATACTTGGGGGTTAATAATGGTGGCGTTTTAATTTGATTCCCATCAATTGGTAAATAAAAGTTGACAGGAATTGATGCAACTTCCAATTTTCTAAGTTCCTTTGCGACTCTAATCAGATCAGCGTCTTCCTCGCCCATACCGACAATCACACCGGAACAACTGGCAAGACCAACCGTCTGTGCTGCTTGTAAAGTATCCATTCTATCCTGATAGGTATGTGTGGTGCATATTTTGGTATAGAAGGATTCCGATGTGTTGAGATTATGGTTTAATCTGTCCAAACCAGCTTCCTTTAATGTTTTTGCTGCGGTTTCGTCAATCAAACCAACGGATAGACATACCTCTAAAGGGTATGTCGCTTTTACAGACTTTATGACCCCTGCAAGCTGTTGTACTCTCTTCGGAGAAGGACCCCTTCCGCTCATGACAATGCAGTAACGGTATGCCCCTGATTGATGTGCATGTTCCGCTTCAGAAAGAATCTCTGCCTCAGGTTTTAAGGTGTATGTATCTATGTCTGCTGTCGCAGTTTTTGCTTGCACACAGTAGTGACAATCTTCTGGACATAGTCCATTCTGCGCATTGTTCAAGACATGTAATTGGACTCTATTCTGAAAGTATTTTTTGCGAATTTCATAAGCTGCATTCAAAAGCGGTAGTAATTCTACTTCAGATGCTGATAGAATCTTATTACAGTCAGCATCCGTAAGCAATTCACCTTGTAAACTCAGCTCTGTGATGTGTGCGTAGAATGATGGTTTCATAGTACTATATATTTACCTACGATATTTCCCATGCGATTTCTTCAGCATTAAAGACTGGACCTTCTGTACAAACACGTTGATAGTCAATCAGGTTTTCATTAATCCGCACAGGACAAACACAACCGAGACATACACCCATGGCGCATCCCATTCGATTTTCCATAGCAACTTGTGTTGGCACTTCATGCTCTGTTGAAATTTTTGATACAGCTGCCAGCATGCCGTGTGGTCCACAAGCGTAGATAATAGGGTGGTGTAGGTCATGTTTACTTAACATATTTGTGAGTATGTCTGTAACAAAACCGTGATGACCAACACTGCCATCATCGGTAGCAATATGTACAGGAACCCTGATTGCTCTGAGATCATCTACACTTAAGAGTCTGCTTCTGTTCTGTGAACCGACTAAAGCGATTGTCTGAATACTCCGTTCTGTTAGTGCGTCTGCCAGCAACATCAAAGAAGCGATACCTGCCCCTCCTCCAACGATAATTGCGGGATCGACCGTATCCGCTATATCAAACGTGTTTCCCAAGGGTCCAAGGACCTGTATTGATGTACCCTTTGACATTTCCGAAAGGAGTTGCGTTCCCTGACCTATAATCTGATATAGCATGGTAATTTCGTCATTTTCCACAGTATAAACAGTAAAGGGTCTTCGGAGCAGTAGTCCAGTATCACTTGAGATTAGGACGTGAACAAATTGTCCGGGTAATGCACGCTGTGCAATCTCAGAACATTTACAACGTAATAGATAATGATCTTCTGCTACCTTCTCATTTGATAGTATAGTTGTCAACGTATCATAAGTCTTGGTCTTCAATTTTTTGTTTCCGTATCATCAACTTCATCATCGGTGTTAGGTATCTGAATTTTTATTCTTGTGATTCTGCGTTCGTCTGCTTCCAAAATGGTGAATTTTATGCCGCGATACGTATAAACGTCATCTTTTTCAGGCACCCGTCCCATATTGTCTACTAAGAATCCACCGATAGTATCAATATTCTCTGCTTCGAGTTCTGTTCCAATTTTTTCGTTCAATTCAGCAAGATTAAGTCTTGCATCAACAGAGTAAGTATTCGAATTAATTTGAATGAATGTATCCTGTTCATCAACTTCATCTTCGTCTTGAATTTCACCTACGATTTCCTCAATGATGTTCTCAAGTGTAACAATTCCTGCAGTTCCCCCGTATTCATCAACGACAACGGCAATGTGTTGATTATGTTCTCGTAGTTCTCTAAACAGTTCAGAGATATTCTTGCTTTCTGGTGTAAAAAAAGGTATTCGATCGACTATCAGTTCAGTCAGGTTTATAGGTTTCTTTTCTGCCCAGCAATTCAACATATCCTTTACATGTAAAATGCCAACAATATTGTCGATCGTCTCTTCAAAGATAGGAATACGTGTATGTCTACAAGTTATCGTCGTTTGTAGAACTTCTTCCTCAGTTGTGCTTACCTCAAGGCATACCATATCTGTTCTTGGAACCATTATTTCTCTGACAACTTTATCGGGTAGGTCTAAGATGCGTGAAATCATCTCCAAGTTGTCGGGTTCTAAAAAGTCCTGGCTTTCCGCTATGTTATCAAGCGTTTCTAATACTTCTGGTGAAACGATACTATCCTGTACAGATGTAATTTTGCGACCTGAGATTCGTACAATAAGATTAGCCAAGAATCTTATTGGATAAAAAATAAGGATGCCGCCCCAGTAGACGATTCTGAGTGCACGTAATGCATGAATAGTCGTTCCGCTGGGACTATTTTGGACGTAATTCTTCGGAAACAACTCAGTGAAGACAACAAGAAGTAATACTGCCAGGGAAGCTCCCAACCAGATGTGACTTTCCCAGAACCAGAATTTCATGAAAAAGATCAAGATCGCTACCATTAGGAGAGTCTTGACAGTAATGATGGTCAGGGAATATCGGCGTGGGTGACGTAAGAGAGATGTCAGCACCTCGTATCTTTTCCTACCTTCCTCTGCAAAATCCAGAATATCTGAACGCGTTAATCTTGCAAGCAACGCTTCGGCTGCAGAGAACAGCGCATTTAAAATCAACAGAATACCTAAAATTACTAATCTAATAGCTATGTGTAGGTCATCCAAATGGGAAATCACACCTCCATTAAAATCCTAATTGTATGAAAAGTGAAACAGGGTCTTAAATGAACATAAGTAAGTCCTAATGTTCTGTCAACAAGCTTTTGTAGGTCGCGATTCGGAGATCGCTCCTA
>CAZURU010000536.1:0-3559 GCA_964623585.1 uncultured bacterium | reverse complement strand
CAATTGGTATGAGCCAAATAAGTTGATGATTGGGATTCAAATTACATCTCAGTTCGACAGAAACGATCCCACGATGATGGAATACCGTAAGATACTCGAAAAAGAATATGACTGCGAGATATTCGAATTAGACGCATTTGCCAAAGATCAAGGGATGACTGCGATAAAGAAAGAGCTGGAAGCACTTGACTCGTCGTACAATATAATAATGAGTTCCTTGGGACCAAAGCTTACGGCAATAACATTGTACAAACTGCAACAGGAAAACGACAAAATCGGGCTTGTTTATGCTCCCTCTAATCAATATAATCCGAAGTATTCAATTGGCATTGGTAAATGTTTCGAAGGCATTGTCTGACGCATAGTTATTGCGGACTGGACGTACAGAAACGACCTGTTGCAGCGATTTCGCGTCAAGGCGATCAGTGGTAATCTTCTAAAATTTTTGCCAAATAGTCGTAATTTTCGTTACGCTCTGGAAAGAGGATATGCGCTTCTGCGAACCTCTCTCGATCCCACGATCCCTTACCGTAGCGTCTGTACAAGTCTTCGTAGGGAGTTGCAGAAATGATGAAAGAATCGAGGCTCACATTCAGCGATCTGTCGTGCTGAGATATTCCTTCGGCCAATTCCGGTAGCCGCTCGTGAAGTCGCGCTTTGTCATCATGCTCGTAAGCAAGTGCGTGGAGCATTCCGTGAGGCTCAATAAATATGATACTTTGCCTGTCGTCTTCTTTAATCCAGAGAATAAAATCGGGATAGAACCCACTATTTTCAAAGAACCCCACACCTTGTCCTCGGCTTTGATTTCTCAAGAGGAATACCTCAAGACCAGCCAGAGAATTGTCCTTCTCCTTTTCCCAGTATTCCCTCAAATCCACAACAAATTCCTTTTCGCTTACTTTCAGCCCTGATGGAGACATTTTTATGTTATCTCCATTTTCCAAAAGTAATGGTTGGTACAGGTGCCGATCAAAGTGGATGCGCGGTAAATCGTTCGTTTCATTTTCATAAAGCTCGTGACAATCAGTGATGAGTCGTTCAATTTCGCGGATCAGATTCTGTTTAGACCTCCGCACGCTAACTACGTACCTGCCAGCGCCATTATCTTCGTTGACGTTGAACTGGAAATTAGGGTCACTTTCATCAAGCATCTTATAGACCAGATGATTTGACTCCCATTGCTCTCGCTTGTATCGATAGAGCGCATCAATGTATTTTCGCAATATGCTGACAACAGTCTCTTGTAGCCGCTCCTTGGCGGCATGATTCTGCGGTTTTACGAGGGTCTCCTCTGCGACTAAGCGGTACACTGGTTTTTCAGCTTTCAGGATATTCCTCGGTGCATCTGGTCTGATGATCAGATTTCCCAACCCTTTTTGCTCTTTGTATTCGAACAGGGAGAGATAGACACTTTCCCAGTCCACTAGATCGAGGCTTTCTATAGGTATGAGCCTTTCACTGCCGGAACTGGCATTGGCATCTGTAATATTCGTGTTGACGCTGTCCAGTCTTTGCACCTGTGCGGACATATCGACAAACACGCTTCGCACTTCGGATACCGGTTCGAGCAGAACTTCCGTGTCGGCTACAAAATTCCGCTTATGATCCAAACGGGGGATGACCAGACCCCTATTCAGAAAATCTTGGTTGGGACGGATGAACAATGGCAAATCCAGCATTTCTTCACTCTCAACACCTTCTCGCATTAAGTGATCTTGAAATTGTACCATATAGTTGGCGCGAATGGCAAAGATATTGAGGGTTTCCAGCAGTTTGATATAGTCGGGCTGTTTGCCATCGCTATTCAACGCTGAACTGCGTTTCAAAGTCATATTTAGGCCGCGTAGCCGCACGCCGCGTCCAAATAATTGGATGATCTGCGAACCTTCATTTGTACCTATTTTGAGCAATGCCATATTGGACACGCGCCAAGAGTTCCAACCCTCTATAAACTTTCTGGCACCTATCAGCATTTCAATAGTCGTATCCGGTTCGTTAATCCCACCAAATAGAGAACTGGCAAAAGCATCCTCTTCAATCGCAATGCCGCTGTCGTCGGCTTCAACCAATTTTTTAAACGCAGTAGTATCACCAATGTAAATCAGGCCAAAGTAGTCCTCAGCGCCACCAACTTTGAGTCCCATTTCGCCATCGCTGCCGCGTATGTCGCATAGATGCAGACCACCGCCACTGGAAGCGTGCAGTACTTTTGCCAGTATATCTCGATACAACTCTGACGCATCCATTCTACGTTGACGCAGATAGTCGAACTTGTCGGAAAATATGTCATTTTCATGTGGGTCGCGCAGATCCGATTGGCCTTGCAAAAGCTGAGCGATGGTCTCTATTGCCCAGCCGTTCGCGTTTATCAACAGCCGATGTAAAAACCTGACCACCGTCAGGACATCGCTCCTGCGTTGCCTATTTTCCGTATAAATCACATTGACGCTACTACCGACGAATACCCATAATGGCCTATCCAAGTTGTAGGGACGTAGCTCATCGGTATGTTCGGCAAAGACAAGGTGTTGTTCGTAGAATGAGAGCAGATTGGCCAGCAGCAACATATCTGTTAGATCTGCCGTTGTTTCCTGTTGCAAATTGAGGATATGAAAATCTTTCCCATAGCCATCGTCATAAAAGTAACGGTAGGAATAGTTAAAGGCGATAGCTTTCCCGTATTCCGCTATTAGCTCTTTGTTACCCGCTGCTGTTAGAGCTTGACCAAAAGTTGCGCTGTACTCAAAGGTGAACCCCTGCTCGCCCAGCGTGTCACGAATATTACGCCAGGCTTCGCCGCCGGAGCCTTTGTGTCCTTCGTCCACAAAGATCAGATTGTTGCCTTCAAATGCCTCAACGGGCACACTTACACCCCCCCCCGCTTATTCTCTACTAACTTGGTTATCTCCGTAACTTTGACTACATTCCTGTCCGACAAGAGCAGGCTATTTTCATGCAAATCGAAACGTGCGGCACTGATATTGGATGCCTGCAGTTCGTCAATGTGTTGTTCACTTAGTCCTTCGTTAGGCGTAATCAGCAAGATGTTGTCCAATTTTTCCTGATTGTAATGGAGAAATTGCCGATAGTTGATGTGCAAAATTAAGGTTTTGCCACTACCGGTCGCCATCCAGAATGCCAATTTTTTTAAATCTGATTCTATGAATAACTCATCCCTACCTTCGCTGGCGCGCTTGCCGACATTGCGCCTGTTGACCAGTTCATTCAGCGAATCCAGTAGCCGACCAGGGTGGTTGAAGTACCAATCCAAAAAAATTTCGGTGTACAGTGCCGCCAGATATTGGAAATAGCGCAACGTGATAGGCTGACTTCGTTTCGCGTTCATCTCCGCCAGATGCTGGCGGAGATTGTTGTCGTAGCGTTCCAGATCATCTTCCGAAACTTCTTGCAGCCGGGCAGCGCGTGATGTTAGTCGGGCATTGATATAGCTCTGCCCATCGGCGTCAAAGCCTTCATCGGCTTGCTTTATGTCCGCCAGTAGTTCGCGGTTATTATTGTAGCCCAGCCGTTCATTCAGCCAAGATAGCAAAACCAG
>CAZURU010000535.1:0-3561 GCA_964623585.1 uncultured bacterium | reverse complement strand
CCTAAACTCGCAGTTAACTTGATAACCGATGTTTTCTAAAACTAAAAAACCCTGCGCACCAATTGAATACACACAATATAACTTCCATCAAGAATGGGATGAATTGGCAAATTTCCAAGTCGCCGAAGCAGAGAAGCAGTATCCTGCATCCGTTTTTCAAACATTTCTTCCATCTAACCCTATTTCAGTCGGGGAATGTTGGAGGGTTGGTGAAGAAAGTGCATTAACACTACTGCAACAACTGCATCCACATACCAAATTGACACTTGACAATGATGATGGAGACTATCAAGGAATATGGGCATGTCTACGCGCATACAATGAGAAGCACGCCGAAATCGTGTTCCGTGTGCATGCAGAATTCATCTTCAAAAACGGCAAGTTCACACCATCCCAATTTGCAGGATATATGATCATCAACCGAATTCAAGGGAATTTACTCTCATTCAAGATGTCTGTTCCACCCACAACACTAAATTTTGACGCAGGTTGGAAACAAAAAGATGGGAATTATTTTGCTGAAATCGGCTACTGTCCACAACTTGAACTTTCTGCTGGCACATTCCTTGCTGATATAGATTACACCCAATCCATCTCACGAAAAGAAGCAGAGAGTATACTCATTTCACATTACTATAGATTTCACAGAGTTAACTGGAAGACACTGGAGGAGGCAGTTGAACTCGCACCTATCCTAAGAAAACCGATTCATGTTGTATCACTGGACGGTCCTCTGTTCGACGAGTCATGCTGAGGAACCGGTAGAATCTTGAGGGCAGGTGTCCTCTCTAAAGACAACATCATCACATTTCTAAACGAAAATTTTATTAACACCTGGATTGAAAATGCTGAATTAGGAAGAACACAAAGCTTACGAGAACCGATTGCAGAACGACGCATACGGGAAGGAAAAACTTTTGACTCAACTCACGCTCTTGCGAAAGCCATTATGAAAGGTTGGAAGAAAGGTTCACCTGTCGATTGTATGGTTATCTCACATGAGTTTGAAGTCCTGGGCGGTATAGACTTTAATTATTTCCCTGAATGTTTGGGTGAGTTTGAAGACTATGTAGATGCTTATATATACTTTCTCAAAGAATCTGTGGCAGGAAAACGACCAGGATTGGGAAACATCATCATCACACCCGAACAACCTTCGCAACAGGTTTTAGACACTTTCCATGTCCCTGCTAAAGCACACAACGATTATACAGTTGTATATTTAGATGCTACTGCCTATCAAAATGGTGGCACACTCAATATTGAAATTGAAGTCGGAAGAGATGATGCAATAGGAATCTTCCACTTGTTGGATGGAAATAAGAAACTTCCATCTGTAGAACCTCCAGCGGATATTGATGCAGAAGAATGGTATAATCAGGAAAGTGATAGATATAAGAAGGCACTCGGCGCATTAACACAGTGTTGGGGAATCTTCCCAGGCGAAGCAGGCAAAATTACGTACGATTTCCATAAAGGTCAACGTTTTAAACTGTGTGCCACTGGGGACCAATGGGGAAATATAGGTGAAATCAACGCTTTTCGCGCAAACATTTCAGTAAAGGAAGTTTAATGAATACAGTATTAGACAGGATCACACTTTTCATAGATGCTGCTAAATCGATATCTGTGAAAGGATACATCAAACCAATTGAACATACACTCTCAAATTTCCATAAAGAGTGGGAGGCATTAGCAAATCTCCGAGTCGCAGAACCGAAAAAGAACCATCCGCTGTCTGTATTTCACGCTTTTATACCGATAGAATCGGTCTCAGTCGGTGAATGCTGGGAGATTGAAAAAACCGGCGTGACGAAGTTGCTCCAACAATTGCATCCCACTCCAAATCTGGATATGCACCTTGACTCTGGTGATTCCCAAGGTTTGTGGGCATGTTTGCGTGCTTGTAATCAGAGATATGCTGAAATACAATTCCGTATCCATGCAGAATTTAAACTCACAGATGGATGGTTCACGCCATCCAAGTTTATCGGGCATCTTATCATTGACAGACTTGAAGAAGAAATCGCTTTCTTCAAGATGTCTGTCCCGGAAGGCACTGTCAACTTTGATGTGAATTGGAAACAGGACAAGGATGCTTCTTATTCTATTACCGATGCAGGTCTAATCCAGCGAATGGAATTGAATGCGGGGACACAAGAGGATATTCAAGATATCCAATATGTAATACACATCACCGAAGACGAAGCAACCCGAATTTTAAACGGACAGTTTTACAAATCGGAACAGATCAACTGGGTACGACCTGAGCAAGCCGTTGAACTGGCTGAGGAACAAAGCAAACTCATTCATGTCATCTCCGTTGACGGACCATTAGCAGATGAAGCGTGCTGAGGGAGTGGTAAAGGTTTGAGGGCAGGTGTCCTCTCTGATGATCAAGTGATCAAATTCTTGAATGAGAACTTTATCAACATCTGGGTGTCCAATGTCGCATTAGAACGCACCCCGCGTAAGAAAGCATACATGGCAAAGAGACCTAAGAGCCAATCCGAAGTCTTCAATAAAACGCATCCTCTTGCACAAGCAATCATGGAGGGATGGACGGCAGATTCACCCGTGGACTGCTTAGTCATCGCGCCAGAACTTGATGTGATGGGAAAACTACCACTCAACGATTTTTTTGATGACTGCTACAAAAAGCGTATTCCTGAAGTTGACGGTTATATGAATTTTCTTACCGACGCCTTAGATTCAAAATTCCCCGGTTTCAATGAAAACACAACAGACCCTTTCCTGACAGGATCAAAAGTCGTTCTCAAAAATGGGCAGCTTGAACAGAGAGTCTTAGATATACTTCGTGCGCCAAGTTACGGGTACCAAGATTACAATGTCATTGAAATCGATACTACGCAAATAAAGGGAGGCGGTGAACTTGTAATTGAAATACAGATGGGAAATGCTAAATCGGGGGGTTCGTTTGACCTATTCGATGAGAATACAGAACTGCCAACCAAAGGTATCCCTACCGAAGCAGTTGCTGGGGTTTGGGATGTCCCTTCAGGGCTTCAAGGAACAATCCGTTATCATTTTGACAGAGGACAAATCTTTAAACTTGGTGCAACCGGTACATGGTTCAGTGGAAAAGGGAATGTCAATGCATTTCTCGCTACAATCTCAGTAAAAAATAGCAGACCTTCTTGAATATATTACGCAATTATGTTATTATTCTATTATTCTATTATGAATGAGGATACTACGCTTCTGTACGTATTTACGACCTAAAACACAAGGATTTCAATGATGGAGGAACAAAGATGCAAAGCCATGAAGTTGATTACGAAATATTTGGAAACGACATGCAAGTCGTTGAGGTGGAGCTTGATAGGGAAGAAACGATAATAGCTGAAGCAGGCGCAATGAACTGGATGGAGGATGACATCACTTTTGAGGCAAAAATGGGAGACGGGTCCAGTCCCGAAGGCGGATTGATGGGAAAACTCATCGGGGCAGGAAAACGGGCACTCAGCGGCGAGTCTCTGTTCTTGACACATTTCACAAATCACAATAGCAACAAGAGAAAAGTTGCATTCGCTGCACCTT
>CAZURU010000534.1:0-3568 GCA_964623585.1 uncultured bacterium | reverse complement strand
TCTACCTACTCAACAGTGATGACATTCTCACTGAGGAACTCATAAACCGTTTACCACGGCATGATGGAATGAAGATTATCCATTGTGGTGGCACGCGGCTCACCGAAGGCACTTTAAAGCAGTTGGGTATCACCTTTCGCCAAATGCCTTACGACCTCATATAGGATCAAAGAAGGTTAATAATGTTGACGAATCGATTTAAATTTCGTATACTATTCTCAAATATATTCCCTCGTCCGAGTTGAATTGCCTTAAACAAACAACTACTAAAATGCTAGAGAAAACGAGGAACAAAAGTCAATTAGGAGAAGCCTAATGCTTCAATCACTGGAATTAGAGAATTTCAAGGCGTTCGGAGAGCGCGCCCGCATTCCCTTTGCACCGATAACGCTTATTTTTGGCGAAAACAGCGCAGGGAAGAGTTCAATCCTTCAAGTGCTCAATCTGCTGAAACAGACACGTGAAAGCCGAGAAGCAGGGGCTTTGCTACTTCCCCGAGCTGAAAATGGGATTGTCGATCTTGGCAGTTTTCAGGAAATGGTTTTTGACCACGACCTGAAGCGAACACTGTCAATTCGTGTTGAAACTCAGATGAATCATGAATTAGCTCTTGAATTTAATTTCAAACGACCTTCTCTTGAACAAGAAGTGTTGTTAAATCAAGTTGGGATTTACGATGGGAAATCTTCTAAGTGTCTCGCCAAATTCCAACCGTTGGTGATAGGTGAAGAAACTGAAGAATTATCGACAAGAATGGGCTTCCCTCTTAATCCTCGTAGTCTTTCATCTTCAAAATTAGATGCTATGAAATGTACCTGGTTAACAGAGGAAACGGAGTACTGGAAATCTGAATTTGAATGGTGCAAGGAGAATAAAGACGAAATACTTAGTTGGCTAAAGGAAAGGAAGTTGGATCTAGAGCAATTGCCGGATCGCCAGACGGATCACGAAAAAGACATAAATGCCAGAAAATATTCTAATGGGAGTTTTCAAGAAACTGACAAGAGGTATTTGGAAGACCTCAAACACTTAAATGATGACATTGATTTTTTTTCATCAGACTTTGATTTAAAAACCTATATTTCTAAAAGGCATGCGGAAGAGATGAAAACGGTTCTAGGTTTGCAAGGTTTCCTTCCAATTGCAACAATTGCATCAGGGGCAAAAAATCCTATAATAACAGGCCCCCGCTCGTTGTTACGTAGGCGATCTGATGATGCGAAAAATTTTGATGTTGCTCAATTGACCATGACTTCGGGAGCGGCATTAGAACAGACTTTAGCAGCATTATTTCCAATGGGGCCTTTTCGGAGGCCTCCAGAAAGATGGTATATATTTACGGGAACTAGCCCACAAGATGTCGGATACCAAGGCGATTTGCTTCCAGACTTACTATTTCGCCGCCATGAATTGGTCAAAGAAACGAACGGATGGCTTGAACGACTTGATATGGGCTACAAGCTAGAAGTGAAACCGGTAGGAGGTAATTCAGGCGATCTTTTTGAGGTCAGACTCGTAGATACACGCCGAAAAGAACACGTAAATGTAGCACTGCCAGATGTAGGTTTTGGTGTTAGCCAACTTCTACCGTTCGTTGTTCAGAGTTTGGTTTCAGAGAATCGAATTATCTCTATTGAACAGCCTGAAGTTCACGTACATCCAAGGTTGCAGGCTGATCTTGGTGATCTCTTAGCTAAAGCCATTGAAAGCGATAACCAATTCATCATTGAGACCCATAGCGAACATTTGGTCTTACGCCTGCAGCGCTTAGTCCGTAAAAAGAAGATTAAACCAGAAGATATTTCAATTATCTATGTCAGTCGTGGACCTGAAGGTGCTGAGGCACAGCGCTTACGTCTTGACGAAAAAGGTTACTTTATTGATGATTGGCCTGGCGGTTTTTTCCCAGAAAGACTTAACGAACTTAGATAGCAGAAGGAGTTGCGTAAATGCTAGTTAGTGCGGTTATTGATCCTTCTACGTTCAATGAAGATTATTTTGATGAGTCTTACAGACATCATGCGGAGGATTTCTTAAACGGTATTATAGACAATGGACTACTAATCTTTGATTCGAGAGGTGAATTAAGGAAAGCCTTCATTGAACAAATTATGTCCCTTTCAACCCCGGTTGGACAGCAATTACAGGTTTCACTCGCTGACTTATTAAAAATGGAGCCAGAGCGATTTGTCGCTTGTTATGCTCCGTCGAACGAAGCATCATTGAATGACCTTTTAAGTATGGCGCGTCGCCTGAAAAAAAACACTGAAACCGATGCTTTAATTGTTAGTTCTGCAAGTCTTGAAACACTAATATCTGAACAAGAAAACGTTGAAGGGGTCATTCCGTTATCCAAATACCGGGATAGTGATTTTGAAAAATGCCGTCGAAGGTATTATGGTGGACTTGGATCAATAGATATGCTCTCTAAGCAGGTAGTGAAGGACATGATCATCCGTGCAATCCGTTTCTCGAAATCCTTGAAGTTTTATGATAGACATATTGGGTTAAGAAGCAATACTTGTTATTTCGGGGCGGGTATTGAATATATCTTATCTCTTTGGTATGAGCACGGTTTTTTTGCATCTGATCAGGATTTTGGAGAGGTGCAAATATATGCTTGTAGTGCTGACTGTATCGTGGAAGAGGACACTGATTATAAAAAGAAAAAAAAGAAGAAGCAAAATACGGAGCAACACGAGAAGATTGTCCAAGAAATTATAATGCCTATAAAGAAAAATTTCCCTTGTCCAATAGAGGTAGTAATAAAAGAAGATCCCGAAAATATTTTCCATGCTAGATACTTAGAATCAGAACACGCTGTAGTCCGAGTTGATAGGGGTTTTCGTTTATTCGAGCAAGGCAGGAAGTTTCGGCAAAACTTGTTTACCCTAAATATGTCTGAAAGTTTTCTCTTGGGAAGATATCGGAGTTTACCAGATGCGGACTTCGATGGTACGTCCTAACGATATGTATAGAAATTCGCAAAAACTATACATATAATCGTTGAAGGTGGCGGAATGACACTTAATATTACAGATATGACTTCCGAACAATTCATTGATTGGGTCGCCCCTATTGTTAATGGTGAGATATTTGCATCACGTGAACGACTCATCGCGTTGCTTGCAGAGAAGGCTACGCACGAGGCGCTTGAAGATGAATTCCGGGAGTTCTTTAACGGCTACGACGTGCTTGCCTTAGAATTAGAAGAGTACGAGGAATCCATCCTTGGATATATAAATGAAAACCACAGTTATGCACACCTGAATCATCGTATCTCAGCAGTTGAGGCACAACGGAAAAGTTCACCTCTCGGTCGTGAGGCGCGGCGGATGGGGTTATCCCTACACGATGACCCTGTGCCAGAGATAAAGGTAGCGGAGTTGTCATCTAATGAATTCCAGGTTTTGATGCATACACTCGGAAATTGGCGACTTTTTGTAGCACGGAATCGTCTCGTTAAGTTGATGGAAACGAAAGAGTCTATTGAAATAGTGGATCGTCTGCATGCTGAGTTCTACGAATTTTTCGTCTGCTATTTGGAACTGGAACTGTTTCTTGAAAA
>CAZURU010000533.1:1173-3570 GCA_964623585.1 uncultured bacterium | reverse complement strand
CGTGAACGGCACTTTTTTGTCTATCCTTTTTGTAAAAAAATGTCCGAAGTATTGGTATTGTTGAATTTCTTTTGAAACTGTAGCCGCACCTTGTACCCCTCTATAGATTCTCCCTCTAGCGATTGATATTCGCCATCAGCCCTGTTGGCTGGGTCAATCCAGTCCATTTCTGGAAATAGCTGCTCGCTCACCCATCGGCTTATTTTGACGAAGCACCATCGCTCATAGATGCCCCAAGTTGGATTGAGCGGTAGCCAATCCACCGGTTCCTGTCCGGCGATACCTCTTCGCAATGCTTCCCAGCCAACACGCCAGAACTGTGCATACAGAGGATGTGCCGCTACTGCGTTCAGTCCGGCAGCGGTCACTTCGGGTCGCGTCACGTCACGGAAAGGGAGTTGGCGGCTTGCCCTCTCCAAACACTGGTCCAGTTGACCGAGTTCTTTCTCCCATACCGGCCAGCGCGGTGCCAATGCTGTTTCCGTTTCAGGTGAATTTTCCTTTTCAACATCCTCCTGTAGTTCTTTCATCAACTTTGAGCATTGTCGCTGTAACTGCTGAAGCATGTAGAACAAGCAACGGTTAGCAGGATTATCATAGTGGTATTCAACAGCCGGAGTATCGACAACAGGCGGTTGGGTGAAAGACACCTGTTCTCTCGGTAGAACGCCCGCGATAGCGAGCAATACGGGTTGTTGCAATGCCGCTCGGACACTCTGCCTATCAGTACGACGCACGAGGTGCGGCAACGTCAAGTGACGGCGTGGGTGCAAGGTTTGAACTGGTTCCCGATTCACCGAGGAAAGTGACCGATTAATATGTTCGGCTCGACTGCGAAGCCGATAGAACTCGATAATCGGATTATCAAACTCGTCTAGGGTGCCGAACTGTCGTTGTGCCGGTTCTTGGCCGATTGCGAGCGCGCGATTGTAACAGAGAATTTCTTTAAGCATCTGTTGAAATACTTCATGGCTTACCTTATTCGGATCGGGATATACGTCGAGTCGCCACCTTCCCACGGGCTTATTTTTTGCATTTCTCATCTCAACATCGACTTCACCTGCATAGTAGCCGGGCGTCCATTTCCATTCGCCATGGCTGTCAGCTACCGGGGTCAATGGCACATCGTCAACCAAAAGTTGGCAGTCGGGGCAGGCTGGACCCAGGAAAGTCACTTCTTGCCGTTCCGAAAAGCCGGAATTAACCGATGGTTCAGATGATTGGTCGTGCGGATCAACCGACGTGAGCAAGCGGCAGTGGTCGCCTTCCTTTACATACAGAGAAACCATATCCTAAATGTCCGCCTTTCTACTTATATAGAAGAACCAGACTCAAGTGAGAAGCATCAACGCCAGAACCGAGCACTGCCTGTGGCTTCAAGGTCATCAATCAATTCTTTGACTTTCTCCTCAGAATCGCTGAGGCCGTAACTATTAAATACTTCTTTACAGCCGAAAAGTGCTTTACGGATTCGTGTGGAGTCGTCGCCTCGCAGCTTTGGTAGCACTTTGGCGTAAATCACTGCGTCTAATGCGTTTTCAAAGTCTAATGCGTTTTCAAATTGCCAGTCAGGACTGTCCCTTAGGCTGAGAAAAGCTACGATTTCCTCAATGACGCGATAGCCAAAATGCAGACGGGCGGGTTCCAGTGCCTTCATCAGTGCATTTAAGATTTCTTTGACTTGCTTTTCTTTCTCCGGTGGTAATTTGTTTTTTTCTTTCTCCGGTGGTAATTTGTTTTTTTTCCAACCCGGCCACTTGTCAACATCAACCTTCCAGAACTCCAGCGTGAAAGCCCGGTCGAGAAGTTTGTCCGCTAAGCCATGCGTGGTCTCGTCCATGTTGACGGTGCCGATCAGCACTAAATTTTTTGGGTACTTAATGCTTTGGGGAACGCCATCAAATGTTTCTCCGGGACTGTGTATCTCAATGTTGCCGCCGGTCTCCATGGCACTCAATAGCGGTGCCATATATTGCTCTGGATACGATAAGTTCATCTCGTCGAGAAGTGCTACATGTGGTGATTCCGGATTTTTATCAGCGTGAAGGATCAGATTTAGGAAAGGTGTGCGCTCGAAGTTGTTTTCCTGAAGGGGATTCGCGTAGCCGAGCAAGTAAGAAGGATCAGTCCATCCCGGTTGGACAGCTACAATACATGATCGTTCCGGATTTTCTCCCGTTGGATTTTCCCCTGTAATAGCCTCGGCATAGGCGCGTGCCAATAGCGTCTTCCCTGCCCCTGAGAGTCCGGTGAGTACCGCAAAGTGACGCCGATCGTCTGCCCAAAGTCCGAGGTGAAGTTTCTGACAAAGGTAGTCAGGAAAATATCCCTTGTCGTTGACTTGGGGTAATATGTCTTTAAGTTGGGGAACATGAGATGTCATAGAGCCATCCGGCC
>CAZURU010000533.1:0-1163 GCA_964623585.1 uncultured bacterium | reverse complement strand
GGAGTGGGACCACGTTCCTCGCCCAGTTCTTCTTGAGCAGTTGTCCCTCTCTTCACAAGTTCACGAAGGTGCTGGGGCAACCTCATCCGTCGAATCACTTCATCCAAGTTGTTGGGATCGACGGGGCCGAGTACCTTGTCAAGTCGATCTAAGATGCTACGATGAATCTTCACAGTGCCATGAATATCCACTTCGTATTTTTCTTCAATTGCCAGTCCCAAACAGCGTCTCAGATAATATAACTCATCCTCCGAAGCGAGACAGGTGAAGTTTTCGGGGAAGAGAGCCGCTAAAGCACGGTATGTACTATACTTAGGTCTTCTATCGCCATGCGACGAATAATCTCTGGACTGCAGGCGTTTTACTAACTCATTAGTGAACTTACACAGTGGCTCGGTGCGTTCTTTACTTTTCTTTTTTCGAATCTTCAAGTATTCGTCGTAGAACCAATTAATCAATTCGCCATCCTCAATTACTTTATCGACGTAAATTTGAGGACCTTGGGTGGAACCTGTACAGATTTGGTTATATTCGCCCCAGAGGCGGTCTTGGCATTCCTTGCTGACAAAGTATTTGCGAGATAGTTGTTCGGTGGTTCCTTCGACGAGATCTTTTATCTTGGAATAAACCTCCTTAGCATCAGGCTTTGCTAACTTACACGCCTGGCGCAGGTCATCACACGTAGTCAGATCATATTTCATTTTGTAAATCTCCCGTTGTTATCGGGTTTGCGTTGCAGGATGGTCTTTACTTCAAATCCTATGTAAAGAGAACATAATACTCACCACGCTGATTGTGTCAAGAAGTTAGATTTGATCGCTGAACTGGAGACCTTGTGAGCATTTTCTTAAATCCAGACCAGAGTCTTGATAAGCCTGTTGCTGGTTCTATTTCTCGGGGCTTCTCGGGACGCATTCCCTCTCCTAAAAAATAGAAAAGGTCATAAGATTCTTTCAGAATAAACTATTTTTCGGATAATACAACGCGCAAACAGGGGCTGGCGTGTATGTAATTACAGCACCAACCCCTGCAATTTGAATGCTAAAACATATATCCCAATACGACTGAAAACTCATTGATAGCTGCGGTCACATTTTGTGTGCTCAGCAAGCTCTCTTTTTGGGTAAAACTCACGCCTCGGGATTCCAGTCCCAGAGAGAACC
>CAZURU010000532.1:0-3580 GCA_964623585.1 uncultured bacterium | reverse complement strand
CCAGTGATCGTGCAGGCATTCTGTGTAGAGGCTTAACATCATATCCGCAGAGCAGGGATTTCTCCCAGGACCTTCTAACGTCATTACTGCAAGAGACCCTCCTGCGTAAAGACTTGTTTCAATGATTCTTGCTTGTATCGGCACCTTACTTAGTGTGGCACGAACAGCAAGTGACGCACTTGCGTTGATAATAGCGAAAGTATTCTTGGGGCACAGCCGCTTTCTCAAATTGATATCGTCAAGCAACGATGTCGCGTTTGCATCAATGGGATCTGCTCTTTGATTAAATTTCTCAATTACTTTGGCCAATTCGGTTACTTTCAATTCCGAGCCGTAGTCAATCAACGTGGAGTCTGGAATTAGGGCGTGCCTTGCAGCATTATGTGACGATAATCTGTCATTATCCATAATGCGACGAGGGGCCATCCCTGCTCGCGTGAGGTGAAGTGCTAATTTAGAACCCACGCTTCCACAACCAATTAGGGCATACGGGTCTACCTTGGGTAATTCTAGGCCCGATACATAAGCAAGCAGGGAAGGGGATATGCGCTCATATAAAGCGGCTGGTGATACTTTTTTGTCTGATGATTCAGCGACATTGAGCGGCGCTGTAATATCTAGCACATAAGGGATGAGTTCAAGATCGGACTCTTCACCTATTATGCGTACGGGACGACGAACTGCCATAATAACGACAATCGGTATAACATAATTTGTTGTTAGTCTGGATAACGCCATCTCTAAATCTGCGAAAACTTTTGTAAAAACAGTCCCTAATCCGTACAATTCAGCTCTTTTCGCTGCATCGGAAAGATTTGTCACAGTTTCCGGTAAATACGTATCACATACACACAGCTTATCGTTCATGCTCGCAGGGGGCGACAGCAATACCGTGATCGTGTCCCCAGGTTCACTACAGTGCTTTTTAATATTGGACTTATTTAACTTGATAAGCTCACGGCCTACCCACCCAAAAAGTAAATATTTTTTCGATGCAGTGGAATGATTTTCTTCTTCTGGAATTTTGAAAAAAAATGTGGGAAGTATCTTGTAACCGCCCCTGGAGGTAACCAATGAGCGAAGATGCTTGGTATCAGCGAAGATGATATCTTTAATATTATCTCGTCGAACAGGTTCCCAGCCTTGTTCAAGATCTATTAGGGTATCTGCCGCAGCTTTTTCAAGCCAGACAACAATTTGATCAAAAAGTCCACCAATCCCTTGCTGCAAAAATAGATTAGTCGGTGAACCATCAATGTAGCATGGTTTCACCAGTTTATTGGCATCATCAGGAAATATGTGAGCCAATGAACGATTAAAATCATTACGTAAAAATACCTTTGGAGCGCTGGCTGGGAAGCTGGGTAAAAATAATAACGTCACATCTTCCAAAGGATATACACCGGTATCGGTGACAGCTGCCGCTCGATACCGGATTGGTATATTTACAATGACGGATACAATAAACTCTACACAAATCTCACTTGTATGCGAAATGGTGATATCGTGCACATGTGGATGCGAACTCAGAATTTTGAGCGCACGCCTTACTGCGTCAGGTAAGTTATTATCAGATAATTCAAATGCCATGCGGCAGAGGGTTTCCTACAACTATGCCGCTTGACATAGAAGCTGTGCTGCCAAGACGAGCACTAATCAAACGTAGTCCACTGGCATTGATTTCAAACTCCATAGGTTCAGGTGCTTTTTTAGGTGGATAGGAGCCTGTGCACTCAAATGTCCCGGAAACAGGGGAGAGAATCGCTTCATACTCCCGTTTTGCTCTAGTACAGGGTGGATCCGAATCGTCATTACTGATGGGCTTACTACTTGCAACAATGTATGCACCGTTAAGAGCTTGAGCTAAAGCATTACGGGCCTTCGTACTTACTTTCACTTTTTCACCAAGTTCACTCCAACTGTCATGGGAGAGAGTATGCCAGGAGCAATGATGCGGCGATAAAAGTAAATGATATTGCAACCAGTCGCTGTGGGCATGATGTCGGTTCCACATACGTTCCCAAATATCAACCTCGGCATCACCACCTGTTAAGAAATAACAGGTTCCGCCATTTGATGTGAGTTTAAACCGAAGTACTACGCTGGAATTATTCTTGCCAATTAACTCTTCCTCGTCTTCATCATCGGAAAAAGGGAGAGGACCTAATAGCCGGGCCTCGAAATTTGCATCCTCTAACCGGTTAACTTTCGTAATTAAATCATCAATCTCCACCAAAATTTCTGTGAGATCATCGGTCTTACCATTATTGTCTTTACCCAGAATCAAAATACGATCGCCGTTTGGTACTTCCAACCCTGATTCGCGGTAACAAGCAACTCGACGTTTGGCTTCAGTTCTAAAAGCTATGGCATCGGGACACAATTTATGATGTTTTGAGCTACGTCTGAATACAAGCGGTGAGGACCACATCTCTCTAATAATGATTTTATCGCCAGTGTATTCGCTTGGTGGTCCCAGGTGGAAGTGTTTTTTGAGGCCAGCACAATGGTCCTCATCAGGGTGACTTAAGATAAAAACATCAACGTAGTATCGACCATCCGCGTCTTTGGACAGTCTTTCTTTTAAGTCTTTTGCGACATCACGTGTCGTGTTATCTGGATCATCTGCACTGGCCCGAATGTTTATATCGATCAGCAAAGTGCGGCCACTGGGTAGGGTGATAAGGCACATATCACCATTATCGACAGGAAAAAAACTCACTTTTGCAGGCATACCTCTCTCCTTTCATATATCTTGTGACAATCCAGAGTACTACTTACGCGTTGACAGCCTGCCACCACTGTATATATAGTATCCGAATGCTATGTTAACGTTAAATAACCATACGCTACGGTAATTATATACGTATAGTTTATTAACGTCAAGTTTCTATCCTCTAAAACTTATGGAGACTGTAAGTGGCTGATAAAACAGAGACTAAGCGCTGGAATGTCCAACGCCGACTTGAATTCATTGATTTTCGGCTCTACTGGGAAGGGCGGCTCAATCGCCATGATCTAACCGATTACTTTGGAATATCGACACCACAAGCCACCGCGGATATTGCACTTTATCAAGAGATTACTGGTAGAAATCTGGAATACAGTCATAAAGAAAAAGCTTATACCGTAACACCAGAATTTGTTTCCGCATTGTTTCAGCCTAATGGGCAACAGTATCTTTCACAATTGAGATTAATCGGTAGTCAGACCGCCAATCGTGAAGAAACCTGGATTGGCTGGGAACCTAACTTTGAAACGGTACCCTCAATCGGTCGCAAAGTAGATGCCGCTAAATTAAGGAATATATTACAGACAATAAAAAATAAACAATCCATCTATGTTAAATATCAATCATTGTCTCGCGAGAACCCTTTATGGCGCTGGATCACGCCGCATGCACTTGCTTTTAATGGTGCACGATGGCACGTGCGGGCATGGTGCCATTTGAGAAACAATTTCCAGGATTTTCTTTTTGCACGCATCGTCGACCAAGGAGAAAACCGTGAGTCAGAGATTGACAATGCTATGGACATCGAATGGCATAAAAAAACGAAATTTAAAATCGGTCCTCACCCTA
>CAZURU010000531.1:0-3580 GCA_964623585.1 uncultured bacterium | reverse complement strand
GGGTCTTTTGTCGAACTTATGAATCATGGAGACAATCAAACCGCGATAATCGGAGACTACAATTGCTTCTAAGTCGTCCTTACTTTGTGCAACCTTAAGTGTTGTGATGCCGTAACCGGTGATGTTTCTAAAGAGTTGACTCTCCAGTTCATTGCGATCGACGACCATCAGCACGGTAGGTTTTTCTGTCCCCTGTCCACTGCGTAGGAGACGGGCGGCGATAGTTATCATGGTGAGGGTTTTGCCGCTCCCTTGCGTGTGCCAAATAAGCCCGCGCCGTTTGTTTGGGTCGTGAACGCGTTCAACAACCTTCTCGACTGCACGGGCCTGGTGTTGACGCAACACGACTTTGGTGAGTTGGTCGTCTCTGCTCTGAAAGATGATGAATTCTTTCAGGACCTTCAGGAAGCGTTCACGGTCGAAGAACGTCTTGACTTTCTGCTCGTAGTTCAACCCCCCAATCCCCCTTATCAAGGGGGCCTCGTCAATTTTCCAATTGAACAGATTTTTGCGGTTGGTGTTCCACGTCACGCCGTAGAAAAGGTCATGGAGTTGCGTGACCCCGAAGAGTTGCGCGGTGGTGAACATTTGCGGTGTTTCGTTGTGGTAGCGACGAATTTGCTCAACACCGAGTGCCAGTCCATCCTGTTTGTTGGCGTTTTTTGCCTCCACGATTGCCACGGGAATCCCGTTAATCAGGAATACGACATCGGCACGATTGCGCTGTGTTGTGCCTTGCTGTGCCCATTCATCTGTGACATGAAACAGATTATTGTTGGGGTTCTCGAAATCAATTAGGGTAACATTGCGTTCGCGACTCTCATGCTGAACGAAGGTTGACTCGTTACCGCGGAGCCATGAAAGTGCTTCTTGATTTCCTTCAAGTGTCGGGTGTAGCAAACCGAGTTGCCGGATAACGTCTGCGCAGTTGGAGTTGTCTATTACGCCTCTGTTGAGTTTCAAGAGATGTGATTTTAGAACGTCGGTGAAGTAGAGGGAGGTGGTATCACCACCCCGCATCTGCAGTGCTTCTGATGGGGAAACAGACCGCCAGCCTATTTCATCGGCGTATTTGAGCATCGGCTCCTGGACTGCAGAACGTTCAGACATAATCATCTCCGAATTAAGAGATTCTCCAAATTATAGTAAAGTCAACAAATAAGTTTACATATATTCTGTAGGAGCGATCTCCGAATCGCGACCCAACCGCTGTGAGTCGGGAATCGGAGTTCCCTCCTACAGTTCAGATGTAAAGTTAATTATAGAATCCACTATAAAATATACCGAAGCAACTTCATTCTTCTTTTTCCTGACCAGAATGGTTCTGGGGTTCATCTGCTATCCATGACACCGGCTCACGTAACTCTGCCAAAGTTCGCAATACATGCCAGATGCCGATTAAGCCAACACCGTGATGTCCTCCGACATTACGACTTTTTAGATCTTCTAGTAAGGTCGGCCAAGCTTCTTGTAGACTTGAATATATGAGGGATCCAGCAAAAATAAAATTGAGAATTGGGTTTTTTAGTAGTTTTCTAATCCACCCCTGAAGCCATAGAAGAGATCGTATTAACGTTGCTTTATTTATATCAGTCTATCCTTTTTCTCTGTAACTACTGTTAATTTTGTAAACTATTTTCAATTAACGGTATAGCAGACCTTTTTCCTGTCATCAGTTGGTCAAGCATGGCGTAGAAGAGTTCATCCAGACGTTCAACTTCTCGTTCAAGGGCTGCGATCTTGGTGTCAAAGGCTTGTAGAGCGTTCCCAATTCTCGATTGTTCATCAATCGACGGTAACAGCACAGGAATTTCAGCACTTCTGCTTGCATTAAAAACAGAATTCACTGACGATTGTGACCGTTTCAATACAAAAAATCCTTTTTGTCTCAGATAATGAAAGTAGTGAAAGGCAAATACGCTTTTTACTTTTTCTGTAAAGCGAAAACGCAAGATAAAAGACGAAAAAGTATATTCTCCATCTAAATCAAATAATACAGTCTTTCCAACATGATTCTGACTACCACTTCGCCAGTTAAAAAGAAGATCTCCTTTTTTTAGAATTAACTTGTTCCTTTTGTTTTCGGGTAATTCGTAGTAGCGAAGCGTTGATAAATCGAAAGTTCCGTCCAGCGTAATGTTAATGTTCGTTAGAATTGGTAATCCTATTGATTCATCAAGAAGATGTGCTACTGCTGCCTGAACTCCATAAGTAATGTCAGCAATATCGCCTAACTTTTCAACTTCCCAACTCTCAGGAATCTCGCCAATCTCAGTCTCTTTGCGAGGTTGACCTTTCGTGCCGTGTGTAAAGAAGTAATCCATCAGTGCTGCTTTGCGTTCGCGCTCTAATGCGATCTCGCGTTGTCGGGTGGTTTTGGCTTGTTGGATTGTTTGTAAGACGTTGGTGATGGCGCGTTGTTCGGGGAGTGGAGGACACACTACTGAGAATTCTTGCAAATACCTATAATGTCGATTGTATCCCTTATTTGGCACATTAAGATTCAAAAGCGCGTAATAGAAAAAATGTGGATTCAAAATATCATCGTTTGCGTAGAGTAGTTTTGTCCCATCAGCACCAACTGCAAATGGGAAATCGATATATTTGAAAACGCGGGTATGATCTCCAAAGATTACTACAGGCAAATTATCAGAAATTATAGACTCAGTTGAATCTGTCCAGCCTGCAATAAATGAGGCCCCTTGGTCAATTACCGGAAACTCACCAAATTCCTGATAATCTCTTTTCGGAATTGATGGTTTTTTCTTCGTTTTAACCTTTTTCAAACATCCCGTAAAAGGTAGAATTTCCCAATGTTTTTGCAAATTTATCTCATTCATTGTAGTCTTTTGATAAGCAAACACAAAACTCACTGATCGCTAGCTTTTCTAATTTCCGAGTCATTTCTTAGGTTGTGTTGTTCGTCAAAACTCATTTTAATCGATTTTTGGTACTTCAGCATCAATGTTCTTGACAAGCCGATAAGTCCTGCCTGCTTCTTTGTGTTTTTCTGAGAATTCACGATAAGTAAGATGTGCGTCACGAATCAGTTTTCTGTAAGTAACAACGCGTATTGACCTTAAGGCCATGGCTCTCTTGGACTCTTCTTCGTTTTTTGGAGTGTCCCACTCTTTAAGACGTTTTCCGACGATACAGACAACCTCAACTGGTTCTTTAATTTCTTCTTCTTCCAACAGTTTTTCCAGCGCATTTCTGTATTTAAGAACTTGGTTTACCAATGTAGCTTCATCCAATTCTATATTGGGCCGCTTAAGTTCTATGATAACATGTTTCTCTGATGTCGTTTTATATTTGATGTCAACACGTCCTTTCTGTTCTTCGGGGGTGAGTTTTGCAATCTTATCAAACTCATTTTTGACGTTTCGCTCCATATATGCTGCTCCCGTCGCCCGATCCCATGTAGGATCCAGTAACCAAAGATGATTATAAAGAAACTCCTGGATAACTTTCTCCACGGCGTTATCTTCTATTTTATTCTCTAAGGCAGAAATGATCCTTAACCTTTCTTGGATAATTTGATAATATAGTGATGCTTCAAAATCGTCAAAATTACCTAAAA
>CAZURU010000530.1:0-3601 GCA_964623585.1 uncultured bacterium | reverse complement strand
CACCACATATCATGAGTTCTGAAGGTGCGTTTATCGATCGTGACTCAACTGATTTAATCACATCTTTTACAGAATTAGCAACGATACACTCTTTAGGAGCAGCATAATGCTTGTTTCGGGTGAGGATAATGTTTTTTCGCTTTGCTAAAGGCCGTGGAAGCGTTTCAAAGGTTTTGCGCCCCATAACAACAGGTTTGCCTATTGTCATGTCTCTGAAGTGACGAAGGTCTGCAGGTAAGCACCATGGAATGTCTGGCCCGTTACCAATAAGTCTATTCTTATCTATGGCAGCAATCATTGATATTTGCATCGTCATTTAATTTGAAACGATTCTGAAAATCTTGTTTCTAATGGTCTCTCAAATTTGGACGCTTCATTGAGGGAGGGTTCAATTGAAATGTTTTAATCGTTTGTTTGTTCTTAGGAACAACCTTTAAATCTAAAAGATAGAGATCATTGCCGATTTTTTGCTTCTCACCAATTTCTACCGTTTCATAGGGTTTTATGCCCTTAAGCAGAAAACTAACATTCTCTTTTGAGACACCAAATTTGCCTGTTGTAATCTTTTCTGTTGTTCTCTTTATAACACGATATCCAGTAACATCTCTGTCTTCATCTACAGATGTAGTGCTGTTTTCAATTTTAATTTCAATCCCAGAAATAGAATTCTTCCAAGATGATCCGAACCGGTAAGGTAGGTAACAATACGCGGTGATGCTTTCCCCAATTCGGTATGTTCCTGAATTTGAAAATGGTCCAGGTTTCTCCGCAAATTTCCTTATAGAGAAACCTTCTTGAACGTTCGTCATAGAATTCCGTAAGTGTGTAGGCCGTGGTGAATAAACTGATAAATGAACAACACCATAGTGGTTGATTCTATCGGTACCTGCAACTTCTAACGTTTCGTCAGATCTAATGAGTTGGTAGGCAGTTCTGTGTTTAAGCGATGTCACACTTTTCACAATCTTTTCACCGTTATCGATATTGACAATCAATTCATTGTTGTCAAGCGTAGCATCAACAATGTTAGATGTATGCTTCATAGGCAAAAAGACCAATAGCATTTCATTATTTCTATAAATTTTGTGTCCTGACTTCTGTATCCCACGACTGATAAACACTACAGAGACAGTGATAAACACTAAAAAGAGACTAACACAGAGTATAATGAGAACCTTTAATTTGCCCATTTTCACCCTCTCTATACAATCATTCTTGCTCGAATTGCATCATGATGCTGATAGTCTTTTAATTGTAAATCCTGAATTCTAAAATTGTCAATTGCAGTAACATCGGTATTCAAAACAAGTTCCGGTAGTGGATATGGTTGCCGTTGAATTTGTTCCTTTACTTGATCAAAATGTGCGTGATAGATATGTGCATCCCCTAAGACATGTATAAATTCGCTCGGTTGGAGATCAGTGAGTTGTGCCACCATAGAAAGCAGTAATGAATAAGAAGCAATATTAAACGGCACACCTAGGAACATATCACAACTGCGTTGATACATCTGTAACGACAATTTCCCATCCGCAACAAAGAACTGAAAAAACATGTGGCACGGTGCCAACGCCATCTGATCCAATTCTCCAGGATTCCAAGCAGTGACAATATGTCTACGGCTATTGGGTTCTTCCTTGATTTGCTCAATGACATCTGCTAGTTGGTCAATTCTTCCAGTTTCTGTTCGCCATCTTCGCCATTGCACACCATAGATACAACCTAAAGCACCGTTGCGTCCCCAAGCAGCAGCGTTAGCATTCCAAATCTTTGTCCCAAGTTTCTGAAATTGCTTTACATGATCGTAACCGCGTATAAAACCGAGTAGTTCGGCTTTGACAGATTGGAAAGCAAGCTTCTTCGTCGTAACGGCAGGGAATCCATCTTCCAAATTATACCGCATTTGCATACCGAATAGGGCACGTGTTTTGCCATTTCTACCTTCACGATCGACACCTGCATCTAATATCTGTTGTAGTCCTTCAAGATACTGTTTCATAATTGATTCTAATACTCCCTTTAAAAATGTATCTTTTAAGAACGTATCTGAGGGCAATAAAGTTACTTATCAGTACTACCAAAACCGCCTCGAGATTCCGTGTGCATCTGATCAGTTTCATCCCATTCAAACGTATCCACACGGACGAAAACACCTTGTGCAATCCTGCTACCCCGTTCAATCGTCACAGGTTCATCAATGAAATTGTAGACCTGTATTTTTAACTCATCTTCTTCGCCACAATAATCATTATCTACAATACCGACACCTTGTGCCATCATCAATCCTGTTTTACGAGGTGTACTACTTCGCAAGCAGACCAATAACATATACCCCTGGGGAGTCTCTACGATCACATTCCCTGGAATTAGCACGATTTCTTTTGGATTTATGACAACCGTTTCGCGGCAGATCAGATCAAATCCTACAGAACCGTCTGTCTCATATTTTGGTAATGGAAGGGATTTATCAACCCGTTTAATTTTGACTTTCATTATGTGCTTTCATTATGTGCTTTCATTATGTACCGGGCATTATGAAACCGCTATTCCTTCTGCTTTACACTCTATTCTGTAAACGGATGTACTTGCCGTGATGAAAAGGCTCTTCCATTCATCACCACCCCAAGCAAGGTTCGCGCACCGTTCTGGTACGAGAATAATTCCGAGATGTTTTCCATCCGATGCGAATACCCAAATACCGTTTGGTCCAGTAACATACAGATTTCCCTGCTTATCTACCTTCATTCCATCAGGTTTTCCGTTTTCTCCTTTCTCTTCTGCAAAGATACGACCATTGACTATTGTTCCATCCTCTTTCACATCAAACGCACGCACATGCATACGTTGTGTATCATTAACATATAGTATAGTCTCATCTGGCGATAAACAGATCCCGTTCGGTCTGTCAAAATCGTCTACAAGAAGAGTTACTGTGTTGTCATCAGGTGACAAACGATAAACACCGTGGAAATCAAGTTCTTTTTCTGACGTGGAGGACAACCCGTAGGGAGGATCTGTAAAATACATACTACCATCAGTTTTCACCACAATATCGTTTGGACTATTGAATTTTTTTCCCTCGTAGTGAGATGCAATTGTGAGAACATCTCCATCCGCTGTTGTGCGAGATACGCGCCGGTTTGCATGCTCACATGCTATCAGATGACCACCTCTATCATAAGTCAAACCGTTAGACTTCCCTGATGGGTCTCTATAAACTGTCATGCCAGATTCTTCATCCCATCGCCGCATTTTATTGGCAGGAATATCGCTAAAAAGTAAGTATCTACCAACGGAGTTCCAGAGAGGACCTTCCGTGAATTTACATCCCGTAGCCACCTGTTTAACTTCTGCATCTGAATCAATTAGGTCTAAAAGACCTGAATCACGTATATCAAGAGCCATATTTATCCTTTATGTTTAAAGTTCCTATAATCGTTGCCATCAAATTAGGTATTTCGCAGGTTCGGTTTCTATTTCCAACTGTCTGCCAACTGTCTAAATCAGAGTTTACCAAATTATTGGTGTTATCACTTTCACTGACCACCAACACCATTTAAATCAATATCATCAAAGCATGTTGCAGATAGGATCTGATCGA
>CAZURU010000529.1:0-3604 GCA_964623585.1 uncultured bacterium | reverse complement strand
GAAGTGTAGCTATGGCTAATAGTTTTAGATATTCTGTCGAAAGGAGACTCATCACAGAAAATACTGAAGCACCTAATACTTTTCGAATACCTATTTCTTTTGTTCGTTGTTCAGCCGCAAAGGCGGAAAGTCCCAATAATCCAAGACACGAAATAACGAGTGCTAAGGCAAAAAAGAAATATAAAAGCTGAGATAACCGCATCTCAGCAAGATAGAGCTGATTTAGGCGTTCATCTAAGAAGCTAAATTGAAAAGGGCGGTTTGGTAAAAACCGTTCCCAGGTCGATTGGATGAAGGATAGTGTTTCTGGTATGTTTTGAGGACGAATTCTCAGCGAGAGCCACCGAAAACTCGTAGGTTCCTTAATCAGGAATAGGGGCTCAATTTTTTCATATAAAGACTCGAAATTATAGTCTTTAATAACACCAACCACGGTACCCTGATAACCGCGCCACCCCAATTTGAGTTGCTTCCCGATAGGGGTATCCCACCCCAGTTGCTTTACAGCGGTCTCATTGATAAGAAACTCAAATTGAACGTTGTCTGAAGCCGCTATATGCGATAAAGGCCGACCAGAAATAATCTCCACGCCATAGACATCTACATAGTCTTCATCTACACACAGCCTTCGCATACGCAAATTGCTTTGGGAATTGTCCTCGGGAAGAATCAGTGAAGAGTTATAGGGAATGCTCGGTATGGCTTCAGATGCAGAAGTAGCTATAATATTGGAATGAGCGCGGAATGCCTGCTTTACTGTTTCGTATTGCGGTATGAGATCGTAGTTCTCATAGAACAGGTGCATCGTGATTATGAGGTCCTTATTAAAGCCCAGATTTTTATCTTGGACATATTTCAACTGATTATAGATGGTCAATATTCCGATGACGAGAACAATGGAGATACTAAACTGAAAAACCACGAGAATTTTTCGGAGAATGATGCCTCTTGAATCGGTTTTTGATCGTCTTTGCAAAGATTGAATGGGTTGAAAAGCGGAAAGAAAAAAGGCGGGGTAGCTTCCAGCGAGGATTCCAGCCCCAAAAGCCACACATATTGTTAATAAAACATCTGATTGATTGAGAATGATATGCTTGCCAGTAAAGGCATTGACATAAGGCAGTGCCATCTCGACACAAATAAGCGCAAGAATTGACGCTATTATCGAAAGAAATACGGACTCGCCTAAAAAATGTAGAATGAGTTGGTGCCTCTGAGCGCCGACAATTTTACGCATACTTACTTCATGTGCGCGATAAGCTGAGCGTGCGGTAGAGAGGTTCATAAAATTGATGCAGCCAATAAGTAGAATAAAGATCGAAATAGTTGAAAAGAGGATAATATGAGTTATATCACCTGTCCCGAAGATTCCATAATCGGCTTTGGAATACAAATGTACACGCGACAGAGGCTGCAAGTGATATGACACGCGAACGGGCTGATCCCCCGCTTCCTTAGCGACAAGAGATTCAATTTTTTGTTTTAATTCTGTTGATTCTTGTCCCTTTCCCAGTAAAACATATGTCTGTATTCGTCCCGACCAGGTGCTATTCAACCTGCTGGAGTCCCATATTGATTTCACAAATTCCGTTCTAATTGTCGTGGTTAAAAATTCAATTTGTAAATGCGTATTCGCAGGCGCGTCTTTTAGCACGCCTGTTACGATATAATCGCCACCAACTTTGCGTTGGTCCTCAACGACAATGGTTTTGCCAATCGGATTCGCATCACCGAAGTATTTACGCGCTATAGATTGGGTGATAATGACAGAATTAAGTTCATCAAAAACGGTTTCAGAATCGCCATGGACTAAAGGGAGAGTAAATACATTAAAAATGTCTGGGTCTGTTACACAAAATCGCTGCCGATAAATTTTATCTTTGTAGCGAATCCAGGCATCACTTTCTCGGAAATACGTGCGAATCGCATATTCTACTTCTGGAAAATTGGCTTCCAAACTCGGCGCTAATTCTCCAGGCGTAAGATCAGTATATTCATTCCCAACCCCAGGCGTGCGGATTTCTCGAATAACTCTATAAATTTCATCGTATTTGACATGATGCTGGTCATAGCTCAATTCATCCTGTACAAAAAGATATATCAGGAGACAGCAGGTTAGACCCATAGCAAGGCCCAGGATATTGATCAGGGTATAGTACTTCTGCCTTATAAGACCACGAAGCACAATTTTGACGTGAAAATTATTGAATAACAAGCGTCCATTCTCCTCGAGAGTGTGATTTATTCCGTCCACCACATTTGACAATATCTCTTTTCTACGAGCCTGTACTTTGATATTGTCTAATCCCCCAGAGCCATATTACATAACCCAAAAAAAATACAATTAAACCTACGATGGGTGTTCCGAACTGGATGAAAAAGGGCGTCCCAAACGTGTTGCTTGTTGTCTTGTTAAGGATGCTTTGAGCCGGAATAAAAGCCACAAAAGCATAGGGAATTATCACGGTTAGGAAAATTTGTATCCATCTATGGTAGATGATCAAAGGATAATCTGAAAATTTTCTGAAACTTTGCGTAACCTCTAATATGAAGCTATCCGATTTAATGAACCAAAAGCTCGTCGCTGCAGTTGCAATGAGAATTCCGGCTTGAATCAATGTCCCTCCTAACACTACCAAGACCAGCCAGATAACGTTATGCATTGTCCATGTTACTCCAAGTTGTTCAAAACAAATAAATGTGATTATGCTACTAAGAGTGATATGACCTGTAAAGTCAGAGTTAATGCCTTTAAGTATGACCGCGAAAAAGGGATTTATCGGTAGTGTGAGCATCCCATCGAAACTACCTTGCTGTACCATTGTTCCAACTTGCTTCAGAGAAAAAAATATCAGATTTGTGAACCCATAAGATAGCATGTTGAGATTAAATATCAATAGGATTTCGTAGAATTCCCATCCCTTGATTGACGGAAATTTGTTCAATACAATCCAAATATTTAGATACGATATCAAATAGTAGATAACCAAAATTAGAGGACTGGAAAAAAAGGCAAACTTATATTCCATTTTGGCTTTTAGATGTACTCTTAAAAATTCAATATACAAACGGAAATTTGTAATTTTAACCACCTTGGACCACCAATTTTTTTTTACTTATGTTCCACAGGAAGTAACATCCTCCCCAAAGTATTCCTATCCAGAGAATTTGCTGTGACATAACCCATCCGGCTTCTGATAAAGAAATCTTTTCCATAAAGATTGATAGTGGCGCAAAATATACCGATTTGAAAGGCAAGAACTGAGATAAGTCATATAAAAATTCGGGAAAAAACCACAAAGGAACCATTGATCCTGATAGGACGGACATCAATGCATTGAGCAACATTTTGAGATGTCTCACTGAAAAAAACCAAAAACTCAATAACCCAACCCAATACGTCATAAGAAAAAAGATAACAACACCATTTCCAACCGCAATTAACGAAAGTATCAGATTTTGCCAACATGGAAAATGACCGCCTACAATGATCATTCCGATTGTCAGATATGGAATCAAAAGGAATAATGTTATTGAACTTTTTTCTCCCACCAAATCGCAGAAGAGACTGGCCTTGAGATTTACCGGCTTGATTAAATCAGTG
>CAZURU010000528.1:0-3606 GCA_964623585.1 uncultured bacterium | reverse complement strand
GCCGGTAGGAATGGCCTTCGATCTCGACCACGATGGCGTGGTGCAGCAGGCGGTCCAGCAGGGCCGCGGCGATAACGTTGTCGCCGAAGATGGTTCCCCAGTCCTTGAAGCCGCGATTGGAGGTGAGCACGGTGGCGCCTTTCTCGTAACGGGCATTGACCAGTTGGAAGAACAGGTTGGCCCCGCCGGGTTCGATAGGCAGGTAGCCCACCTCATCGAGTTATGTTGAGCTCAACATAACTCGATGACTGGGGACTGGTCAAATTAACCGCAGAGCAGCGCCGTGACCTGCTGGAAATCCTCGAAGACCGGCACGGACTCCGCTCCACCCTGGCCACCAGCCAATTGCCGGTCGAAAAATGGCATGCCACCATCGGTGACCCGACCCTCGCCGATGCCATCCTCGACCGCCTGGTACACAACGCCTACAAAATCAATCTCAAGGGAGAATCCATGCGAAAACAGAAAGAAAAGTTGACGACCAGTACACTGTCAGAGTCATAATGACCAACACCCACGTCATCATGCGCCCGCGGGTGGCAGCTTTGCTGCGTGCCGGGTGGCAGCCTTCACGTGAAACGGGTGGCAGGATTCAGTGAAATACGCACGGGTGTTTAAATATCGTAAATTTAATGAATGTTCAAAAAGTTCAATTTTTTTGCTTCAAAAAGAGCTTAGGGCAGTACGCGCTGCGGGGCAGAAAAGACCTGGCGATTTCCTATCCACATTTTTTATTGACAAAAAAAAGGAGGTGATCGACATGGTTAAATACCTGCAATTTGTTAAAGCTGGGTCTATTACAGACTCCACCCTGGTCATCATTGAATGGCTTGCGTTTTTAATATCTTTTTTTATCCCTCATTTTGTTGGGACAATCGTATTACAAAGCGTCGCCAGGGTTCTGCCCTAAGTTCTTTTAACTTTTAGCTTATGTCTCGGTCACGTAAAACTCAGCCATTTTACATAGTGGTGATTGACGAGGAACAAAATATATTTAATGTCTTAGGACCAATGGCGGACGACACAGAGATTAATCACAAAGTTTACAAAAGCCAAGAATCTGGCCGGCAAGTACGTTGCTATTCACAGGATGGGCGATTCACAAGAGAAGAGGTAATTAACTCCGTCAAGGCACAATCATCTCACTGTGAGTTTTCGATAAAACCTATTGTTTAAAAACATCTATTGCTAAGTTGGCCCGTCAAGAGTGAGATTGTGTCAATGAAGGTTCAGAGCAGGCTAGGGCAATAGGTCGTTGTAGATTTTGAAGATTTGTTCTGCTCTTTCAAGTGTACTATTCACTGGGTCGGAGTCGTCACATAGGACATCTCCATTACTAATGAGCCAGTATGCTGGACGAAAATGGCTGTATATTGGAATGGAATCTGGTAAAAGATTGAAATATGCTTCAGCTTGTTTGACTTGTCTTTCAGTGCTCGCGGAGTTATTCAATTTGTCTGGTGTAATTAGATATTCTTCTTCCAGCCCATAAGCTTCATTAACTATGTGACAGAATAATTCAGGCGCGAATAAATCTTCAATATCCGCTTCATCTTTGTTGAGAAGCTCTGCAATCGTATGAAACTGTTCGGCAGCAAGGATTTCACTGCTACGAAGCCGTTCAATCTTGCTTTTATCTCCCTGCGATTGATCTGAAAGAACCGCGGTGTTCAGGTGATTTCCAGCAAACAAAGAAACGAACGGCCTTATATTATCTATGCTGCCGGCTGGGCAAGGTGTCCATCTGGGGTCAAGCGGTACGCCACCTCTTCTCTCTATTTCATTGGACAGTGCCTGTATATACAAGATGTCGGATGCGCCTTCTACAAGGAGAGTGTTCTCTCCGATAAACAACGATTGGGTGATCGAGTAGCCGAGTGCACCTTGTAGTGGGAATAAGGTATCCCGGTCTGTGCTCTTTAAGTCATCCGTAATCTTGGTCCCTAAAGGTATAAGCCGGTCACTCTCGTCGCGTTCAATGACATCTTCAACCACACGGCAATCAGCCAACCTTTGCGGCGGGACCATGAATGGGGAATGTGTTGTGTACACAATCTGGTGTTTGGGCAGGAGTTCCTCTTCAATATAACGGAGTAAGTCAGCCTGGGCCTTTCCATGAAGAGTCAAGCCAGGTTCATCAAGCAATATGATTACATTGCTCGTATGTCGCCTCATCATGGTAAATTGGACAAGGAATGAGAAAAACCAAACAAAGCCTGCGCTACGCTCAGAAAAGGCAACGCTCGCTCTGTGTAACTGGTTATATACGCGAGCTCGCGCTACAGCACCAGTATTAAATGGTGCCGAGTCTCCTGGTCGCCCCTCGCTCAGCTTTACATCCACTGTAAGATTGTCATTTTGAGACCAGTATTGGAATATTTGATCAGTGATATCTGCTGAGGCCGCTTCACATTTTGCATTGAGTTCTTCAAAACGTGACGCCTGATTTAGTTCCTCCAACGAAGTCCCGGCCAAAAGCAAAAAATCCAAGAAAATTTTATCTCCGGGATCAACGTTATTATTCGCTTTATCATTTGCAATTTGCTGTATCGATAATTGACCACTCATTCGGTCATAATGGGACGTATAGAAAAATTTCGGAACCAAATCAGATACCAAGTCAATAGCTTTACAGGTGATTGATTGGTCCCGATAACTTTCAAAATGTGCAGCGATTGCCTTTAGCTTTTCTGTCTGCGTTTGAGTGTTCTTAATCGCAGTCTGGACTTGCGTTACAGTTAAGCAATTATTGAGAATGGCACTTTCGGCAGCATTAGGTCTTTGATTCTTTATAAAATTTGCTATTGCTGCGGCTTCATCCAAGTGAAAAGTCCATCTAGTACCTTTGTCATTATAATATTTTATAATCTGAAATTCCCGAGACCTTACAGCGTTTTCACCAAATTGCTCACAAAGCAATTCGTATCCGGCATCGCAGAGCTGCCACCACGTCTCCACAACGATGGCATCCCCATATGGGTGTCTCTCGTTATAGCGGGTAGCAAAACGACGAGGGTAATCTTCCGTTACATCAAAGGTTGTCTGTGGCGCCCCATATGGTCTAATGGATTGTATGGCTGAAAGCGTCGCTGTTTTGCCTGCCTCGTTTTTTCCGACAAGGCAGCAAAGATCATTTATTGAAAACTTCCCTGTATCATTAATACACCGAAAGTTTTGAACTCGAGCGTGTGTTAATCTCATCTGCGGTGGCTGCTAAAAATGTTTTGATAAAACCACGCATGATACAGTATCAGTCACCGCCCATGCAAAATGATACCCCTATCATCTTCTGCATTGCTCAGTGCGTTCATGGCAGCATCTATTTCGCGGTGTTGTGTAGAGTTAGGAGCATTATGGTTCCCACGTTATATTCCATGCCCTCAGTCACAACCTTGTAAACGACCTCGAAAATACTGTTATGTATTTGATATTCCTAACATTTCATGGTATATTGTCAGCTATGTTTTCGAGTACGAAATGTAATTCTTGACACCGCGATATCCTGTTGAAAAGACCCCTGTGATGGCATTAACCCGCACCAAAAGGTTGCCGATGAAACTGCTGGCTCTCAGCCTGTTGTCGTTGATGGCGCTGCCAATCCAGGGA
>CAZURU010000527.1:0-3620 GCA_964623585.1 uncultured bacterium | reverse complement strand
GTTTCGTGCCTCAACCCAACCTACGTAAGATATTTGTTCTGATTTATCAAACTCAGGTTATTTTAACTTCGTTTCAAAGAAGTATATCACAAGAATCAGGTTTTATCAATTCCTTATAAATTTTGTTCCTCAATTTGATGAAGTGCTTCGCTTATATATCTTTGCACCCATTCGCTTTCAGTCGTTTCTGATAATGTGTTAAGAGCAGATATTGCCTGTGGGTTGCCTATTCTTCCTAACGCGACGACAGCCGCAGAACAGACCGACCTATCACTGTCTGTAACGCTACTAATGAGTGCTTCAATAACCTGTGTCGGTGGCATCTGATTTCTCTCTTTTGTTAAACCTAATTCGCCAAGTGCAACGACTGCTGCACATCGCATATCGGCTTCTTCATCCTGTAGGAAAGGGATGAGTCCATCTACTGCGCGTATATCTCTAAGGTGACCGAGAGAGGAGATAGAAAAACGCCGCACAGTTGTATCTTCATCCGATAGGGCATTAATCAATGGTGTAATCGCGTGGACATCACCGACCCCGCCTAACCCTTCAGCAGCATAAGCGCGGATATCAGCAGAGTCAGATCGCAATTTTCGGAGCAGAAATCGTGTAGGGAAGTATCTCCAATTCCTTAGAGGTCCGTGTTTATGCGTCAAGATATGCACAAACCGACGAATCTTTTGGTGCATTGATAATTCTGAAAATGATCCCGGTGATTCGTTTGCCATATTTGTGCCTTGAAATACTGTGATCAGTTACAATGAAATTCCCAATTCCTTCCCTATCGTATAGACATCTTTATCACCACGACCAGAAAGACAGACTACAATGGTCTTGTCGGCACCGAGTTTCGGTGCAAGTTTACGAAGGTAGGCGATGGCATGAGCGGATTCTAACGCTGGGATGATACCTTCTGTCTCTGACAACAACTGAAAACCTTCCACTGCTTCAGCATCGGTGACAGGAACATATTCTGCTCTGCCGGTTTCTCTGTAATAACTATGTTCTGGACCTACGCCGGGATAATCTAATCCTGCAGAGATAGAATGTGCCGGTGTAATCTGTCCATCCTCTTCTTGCAGCAGATAGCATTTTGCTCCGTGGAAAACACCGACACTGCCTGCCGTGAGTGGCGCTGCATGTCTGCCACTCCGAATACTCTCACCCGCTGCTTCAACCCCGATAAGACGAACATCTTCATCATTGTAGAACGGGTAGAACATACCGAGGGAATTACTGCCGCCTCCGACACAGGCAACGACACAATCTGGGAGATTTCCTTCCTGTTCTAAGACCTGTGCTCTTGCTTCATCACCAATGACTGCTTGAAAATCGCGGACAATCATAGGATAAGGATGTGCACCTACGACAGAACCGAGCAGGAGGTAAGTCGTGCGGACATTCGTAACCCAGTCGCGAAAACAGGCATTGATAGCGTCTTTAAGGGTGCGTGAACCGGAATCTACGGGTACAACCTTGGTTCCCATCAACTGCATCCGAAAGACGTTCAGTGCTTGTCTTTCAATATCCTCTTCCCCCATATAGACTTCACATTCCATATCAAATTTTGCTGCGACGGTAGCAGTTGCAACGCCATGCTGTCCTGCCCCCGTTTCGGCAATGATACGTTTCTTACCCATCCAGCGCGCAAGCAGAACCTGTCCGATTGCACTGTTGATTTTATGTGCGCCTGTATGATTCAGGTCTTCTCTCTTGAGATATATCTTCGCGCCACCGAGTGTTTGCGTAAGACGTTCTGCGTAGTAAAGCGGGTTAGGACGACCAACATATTCTCTGAGATAGTATCGAAACTCTTCTTGAAAATCGTGATTGTCTTTGAGTTCAGTATACGCATTTTCTAATTCTATGAGTGCTGGCATGAGAGTTTCGGGGACATATCTTCCTCCGAACTGTCCGAAGTGTCCTGTGGCATCAGGTAATTGTGGCATCTAAGTTACTCCAATTCTATAGTAAATTTACACGTAATAGTCTATCTAAAGTCTCTGTTGTCGTAGCGACTCTGAGCGAAGGTTGGATTGATTTAGGACTGATGGGTTTACGACAGTTTCTGGTAGTTTGCCGTTTAAGACCTCCGCAACGCAGCTCGCAGCTGTAACCTGCAATTCAAGGATTGATTCTTCAGAAATAAAGGCTGCATGAGGTGTAATGATTACGTTTTCAAGATCTAACAACTTTTCATTCTGTTTGGGCGGTTCTGTTTCTAAGACATCTAATCCTGCACCAGCGATTTCATTATGCTGTAATGCTGTGAAGAGTGCATCTGTATCTACAATCCCTCCACGCGCAGTATTGATGAGAAATGCAGTCGGTTTCATAGCACGAAACTCTTCCACACTGAACATGTGCTGCGTTGTAGATGTTAAGGGTGCATGTATTGAGATATAGTCTGAAGTCTTGAGTAGTTCATCAAAAGTAACCTTATGAGCTCCAAGCGATTTGATGGTATCAGAGTCTGTTCGCGGGGAATAGACATTCACAATAAGTCCGAATGCCTTTGCCTTTGGTATGAGTGATTTCGCGATGTTACCAATCCCGACGATTCCTAATATTTTACCGCGTAGCCTGAACATCTTCTGTCCAATGTTCTGGTCCCAGATACCGGATTTCACGGCTTTATGGTAACGTGTAATATTCCGTGCGCAAGTGAGTATGAGTGCCATTGCATGGTCGGATACTTCATCAACACAGTATGTCGGGACATTCGTAACGATAATCCCGTTTTCAGTTGCAGCATCAACATCTATATTGTCAAGACCTATGCCGTAACGTGCGATAATCTGACACTGTTTCGCTGCGACGATTACAGGTTCACGGACCGGTTTCCAGCATGTGAGTATGCCATCCACCATCGGTGCATGGGTCAGGAGTTCACTTTCTTCACCTGTGTCTGCTACGATTATCTCTGATCCAGCATCTGCCAAGACCTTCCGTTCTAGTTCAAGAGATGACCACGCGTAATCTGTTATAAGTACTGTAAAATGTTCATTCATGCGCTGTTTACTGCTATCTAAGTAGAATCGGGTTGAGGATTACCGGTCTGTTTAAGATGCTCAATTTCTGATCTTAACGCTTTGATTTCTGTTTGAAGATCTTCTTGACCACGCTGCTTAATCGCTATAATTTCTGATCTTAACGCTTTGATTTCTGTTTGAAGCTCTTCTTGACCACGCTGCTTAATCGCTATTATGAGCTGTGGCAGTCCAATTGCAACTACGATTAATGCCATAATAGCTACTAAGAATGCAGACATAAGATTTAGTCTATCGTCAACCCCTTTTAATTTAGTGTCTATATATTCTGTTATGTCCGTTTTAGCTTCATTAATGGCGGACTTTATCTCTGAATTTGTACGTAGTTCGGATTCTGTAACTTCAAGCTTTACAATTTCTTTAATCCGTTGGAGATCCGCGTCGCTAAGTTCTGAAAAAGCAGGTAATGTTAGGAATAAAATTCCTACTAAGATAAAAACTGAGTATTTCATATCATAGTCTCCTCTATCATAGTCTCCTCTATCATAGTCTCCTCTATCATAGTCTCCTCTTTATTATACCATTTCTACTTTATAATATACCATTTGCGTAGGTCGTGTAGAGGCACGC
>CAZURU010000526.1:0-3631 GCA_964623585.1 uncultured bacterium | reverse complement strand
TCTGCCCTCTTCCACCCTTCCACTCCTTCCCTCTTCCATCCTTCCCTCCTTCCACCCTCCGCTATCTTCCCTCCTTCCACCCTTCCCCTTCCTGCCCCCTTCAAATAAATTGAATTTAAACAGTTCATGTGTTAAAATGACATTCAGACATATCATTAAAGGAGTTTTTAAATGCCCCATCCCTCTCACAATCTATTCAATACACGTAAGCACTTAACAAACGACAATTACGATTGCGCTTACTATTCACTACCCACATTAAGTGAAGCATGTAACGTTTCAATAGAGACCTTACCTGTAAGTATCCGTATACTGCTTGAATCATTACTACGGAATTATGATGAACATCAGATCTCCGAACAAGATATCATTAACTTGGCAAATTGGGATGCCAAGAATCCAAAATCTGCCGAAATACCGTTCAAACCTGCTCGTGTAGTCGCACAAGATTTCACAGGAGTTCCACTTGTCGTTGATATTGCTGCAATGCGGTCTGCTGTAGACAAACTCGGTGGCGACCCCAGCATGATCGAACCCCTTGTCCCCGTTGATTTAGTCATAGACCACTCAATTCAAGTAGATGCTTACGGAACAGAAAATGCTTTTCAGTTCAACACACAAAAAGAATTTGAACGCAACAAAGAAAGATATGAGTTCTTAAAGTGGGGACAACAAGCATTTGAAAAGTTCAATATCATACCACCATCAATCGGGATTGTCCATCAAGTAAATCTTGAATATCTTGCACAGGTCGTCATGGTTGACGAAGCAGTCGCATATCCTGATACACTCGTCGGAACAGATTCTCACACCACGATGATTAACGGCTTAGGTATAGTCGGATGGGGAGTTGGCGGAATTGAAGCTGAAGCAGCAATGTTGGGACAACCAGTATACATACTAACACCGGAAATACTCGGTGTTCACATGAAAGGGAAACTACAAGAAGGTGTAACAGCGACCGACCTCGTATTGACAGTAACCCAGCAACTTAGAGAAGCATCAGTCGTCGGAAAATTTGTTGAGTTCTTCGGTGAAGGTGTTGAAGCACTCGCATTGCCAGACCGGGCAACAATATCCAACATGTGTCCTGAATACGGGGCAACGATAGGATTCTTCCCGCCAGACTCTGAGACAATGAATTATCTCAGACTCACAGGTCGTGATGAAACGCATGTGGATTTCGTAGAGATTTATCTTAAAGCACAAGGTCTATTCGGGATACCCCAGCTCGGTGATGTAGAATACTCTGATGTCTTAGAAATTGATCTGAGTGAAATTGAACCGAGTATAGCAGGACCAAAACGTCCACAAGACCGAATTCCGTTGTCAGATGTAAAAGAAACCTTTAATGACCTTCTGACACAACCAATTACAGAAGATGGATTTGGTGTAACAGAAATAGCAAGTAAAGGTACAGTTAAACACGGTTCTGTCGTCATCTCTGCAATTACCAGTTGCACCAATACAAGCAATCCATCAGTGATGATTGGGGCAGGACTGCTTGCAAAAAAAGCAGTAGAAAAAGGGCTACGGGTTCCTGACTATGTAAAGACGAGCTTAGCACCCGGTTCGCGCGTTGTAACTGAATATCTACGGAACACCGGTTTACTACCTTATTTAAACAAAATCGGATATAACGTCGTAGGGTATGGCTGCACGACCTGTATCGGTAATAGTGGTCCCCTCAATGAAGTCGTTCAGGATGCGATTGATGCTGAAAACCTTGTAACCGCAAGCGTCTTGAGTGGAAACAGAAACTTTGAAGCGCGTGTGCATCCAGAAATCAAAGCCAATTTTCTGATGTCACCACCACTCGTTGTCGCGTTTGGACTTGCGGGAAGAATCGATATTGATCTGGCTACAGAACCTATAGGATACAGTGATGCAGGAGAGGGGGTTTTCCTCAAGGATATATGGCCCACACGTCAAGAGATCGCTGAAATGATCGCCACTGCTGTAAACCGAAGCACGTTCAAAGAGATGTATGAATCCATCGGCAATCAATCTCCCGAATGGGAAGAACTCACAGGAGCAACAGGCATCCTTTATCCTTGGAACGAAAGAAGCACCTATATACAGCATCCTCCCTTTTTTGAAGGTTTTTCACGTGAACCCACTCCGATTTCAGATATTAATGATGCATGCATACTCGGGATTTTTGGAGATTCTGTCACAACAGACCATATCTCACCTGCAGGCGCAATTGCTGCATCGAGTCCTACTGGCAGCTATCTACAAGAACGCGGCGTTGAAATTCGGGATTTCAATACCTACGGAGCAAGACGCGGCAATGACCGTGTGATGAGCCGTGGCACTTTCGCAAACCGTCGTGTCCGAAACCTGATGACACCCGATGTTGAAGGCGGATACACTATACTCTATCCAGAAAAAACACAGACGACAATCTATGAAGCAGCAAACCACTACCAAGAAAATGGTATTCCGACAGTCCTCTTTGCAGGTCAAGATTACGGTATGGGAAGTTCACGAGACTGGGCAGCGAAGGGACCAAAACTCCTCGGTGTAAAAGCAGTCGTTGTAGAAAGTTATGAACGGATACACCGCAGTAATCTAATCGGGATGGGAATTTTACCGCTACAGTTTATGGATGGAGAAAACGCACAATCCTTAAACCTTGATGGGAGCGAGATTATCAGCATCACAGGATTTGCCGATGACTTGCAACCAGGGCAAACCGCAAAAATGAAAATCGTCAGAGCGAACGGGAATACACTCACAACTGAAGTACGCATCCGTATTGATTCACCCGTAGAAGTAGAATATTATAAGCACGGCGGGATTCTGGATTATGTCATTCGCAATTTCTTGTCTGAGTAATGAACACCTCACAATAGGTTTATGTTAATCATATAGATCAATATCTAATATCAACATTTGGATTCTTCTGCAGGAGATTGTGTAATGGAGTCTTATTTTTTATTGGATTTCCTTGAAGAGATAAAGAATTAAGGTTTACCAATCCTTCAATAGGCTTCACGTCACTAATCTGATTAAGTTCAAGAAACAAAAAACTTAGATTTACCAATTCTGTAATAGAAGTAATATCACTAATCCGATTATTACCCATAGATAAAAATGTTAACTTTGTCATGTTTGAAAGTGAACTAATATCATTGATGCGATTACCCCAGAGATATAGACTTTTAAGTTGTGTCAACCGGGAAAGTGAACTAATATCATTAATTTGATTTCCTCCAATATTTAAGGATGTCAGTTGTGTTAGATTTCTAAGCAATTGAGTGTCTTTAAAATTTGTTCTATGTAAATCCAATTCAACCAGATTGACTAATCCCACGATTGAACTAAAATCACTGATTTGATTATTGCCTACGTAAAGGTTAATCAGTTGCGTTAATCCCGTGAGTGGACTAAGATCACTAATTTTATTGTTCCATAAGTCTAACTCATAAAGTTGCGTTAAGTTTGAAAGTATACTGATGTCACTAATACTATTTTCGCTGAGATGTAGGCTTTTAAGTTGCGTTAATCCCGTGAACCGCCACACCTACGCCGACGAGCTTTCCTAACCTCGACAATCAGCAAACCGCCACACCTACGCTGGCGAGGTTTCCTAACCTCGACAATCAGCAAACCGCCACACCTACGC
>CAZURU010000525.1:0-3642 GCA_964623585.1 uncultured bacterium | reverse complement strand
CCTGCTTTTCTGCTTTTCCGCATTATAATTCTAAAAATTGTCCAAAGTTTAGTACACTGTAATATTCTTGTAAAAAATCAATTAGGTGTTCAAGATACTCAGGTGGATTGTTAGGTTTTGTTATATGGAATAACTCTCTTCCAACAGAAGATAAGCGAAAACCTGATATTCTAATTTGTTGGTAGTCTTCTTCTTTAAACGGAGAATTAGCAGATGGATTCACGGGTAGATAGATTTCGTTATTATACCAAAAATGTGAGTAGCTGGTATAGGTCTCATCCTGAAGAAGCCCATGTTCTAACAACAATTGGAGCTCGTTGATGCCAAAACCATATTGTTGATATATGGCTTCAGATTTTTCGGCAGATTTATCCAGATTCTTATTAGGACGACCTTGAAGGGTAGCAGCATCAATCATCCTGCCCGTTATAATGGGAAGTCTTGCGTCTTTAATCTTAAAATTGGACGACGATTGCAGAAATGCGTTGGGATCTTCTAAATATACAATGCATAGTGAGCAAAAAGTATTGAATAACATCACAAGTTTCTTATTCATATCCGCGAAGGTTGTCAAGGTCTTCGGTGAATATGATCCAGCACAATTGGCTTCACCAGCTAAAATATTTGCCCATAAATCCTGAATTTTCTCATCAGATACCAGTCGATTTTTATTAAAGAATTTGACAATCCAGTCATCATCTATAGCATTAGGATCTGCATCTTCGTTTAACTGAGGGATTGCTTTTGCAGCAGTATCCTCCATGTTTTTTTGGTATTGTCCTTCCTCTCCAATCCAGCGACGTATAGCTCGTCGCTCCAAATCAGTTATCTCGATTTGAGATTTCGCTTCAATTTCTGCAGCCTTAGCTTCTGCTTTAGCAACTCTTTTGATATGGCGAGGTTCATAAAGTTTGTATCCCGCACTTGCTATCTTCTCAATTAGAGCAATACCTAAATCACTAACAGGTTTTGTTAAACCCTCAAGGTTCACGAGAGGATTGTCCGACATAATTTCTCCTTGATTATCCTATCCGTGATATGTCACGTTACCTCACCTTTCAAGTATGACTCTCACTATTCACTGTGAAGTGCCACCGTTATTCAGACCATAATTCCGTAAAGTTAAAACAAGTTTCGGTCCTCAAATTCAACAGGCATCAAACACCCTAACGCGGTGTGAGGGCGTTTGTGATGAAATGTTCGATGCAGGCTCCGGCATCGGTGATAGCCTCAGAGTCATTCAGGGGAACCTTTCCCGCCTTGTGCGTTCTGATCCGCCTTTTCACTTAACCACGCTTTGGCTTTTTTGTGGATGTCTAATTCCACGGTCAACTGTCCAACGAGCTGCTCAAGGTGCGCAATGTGTTCCGCAGCATCCTGAGAGCCCTTATCACCAGATTCAAAGGGAATCGCTGCGTTTTCAAGGAACTGCTGCTTCCACTTTAAGAGTTGGTCTCCGCTAAGATTATGCCGCCGACACAGTTCGGCTTGTGAAGTTTCACCGCTAAGTGCCTCAATGACAACTTCAGCTTTAAACTCAGGGGTGAAGTTTCTGCGTTTTCGTTTCGCCATCGGATGCTCCTTTCAGTGAGAGTGGTATTATACCACAATTCTTGGTTTAGAGAGTAGTCTAAATTTCCGATGGCAGTACAAACTCATTCCATAGTGCATATCCTCTAATTGTTGCTGTATCATTAACGCTATTAGTAGTTTTAGGATAAGTTAATTTTGTTTTCACAATTATTAGAACAAACCATGGCATTTTAGAGTGTCTTTTGCAGATTTGATAGTTTCTGTTAACAATTCTTCACTATTAGATATACCTTTTTGGTATGCTGTCAGTAGATTTACCCGATTAAAAAAGGATACATTATTTGACGCTTCTGCACTAAAACCTCCGACAGGGAAAATTGTATCTTCTACATCACCCCTGACATATAAAAAAGCCAATTTGGGCGTTATTGGCAAGTAAATATAATGTGGAAACGTAAATTTATTTTTAACATTATGTAATTTGGTATACCCTCCATGAGAGCTACATAAACCTTTCTGTGGCAATTTCCATGAAAATGGTATATTCGGTTCTAAAAAAGACTTTGAATTTAATTGATCAGTTTTGTAAGTTCCATGCTCAGTGTCAGGTGTATAAAAAACAACTGGATAATCAGTTGTAATAAAAGCGTCATTGTTAGTCTGAATAACAGCCAATCTATATGCTTTTAAATGTTCAATCATAATTGATTTAGTTTCTAAATAGAGCATATCCATATTTTTTATAGAAAGGTCACGGGCAGACCCACTATATTGAGAACATCTATGGCAATAAAATCGGACAGACTCAACGACATCCAACCACTTTTTTCTTGTAAAAGGGTGATTTAGCGATAAATAGGCTATTAACTCATTAATTGTTTCGTTAACTGATGGGTCGTTTATTACTTCATTAGCATTATTTTGAACGTTACAGCGTTCAACTATGTTTTTTACTTTTGAAGAAAGGGCGTGATCTATAGGATTAAAGTATCTTTTTTCCACTTCACCCCTATTATAGTTAGTAATTTTACCAATTCTTCCGATATTATTAGAATCAAAGACTTTCACTTTACCTGTTCGTAAATGTGTTACTGGATAAATATAAACCAGATTTTTAGTGTATGTGAAATACTCTTGTAAAAACACTGGATAATAGTGGAAGTCTTTTTGTTTGTGTGAGCTCATAAAATGCCTCCTAAAATGAGAATACAATTAGTAGTTCTCACATTTTAATCTTTGTTCAATCTTGAGACAAGATATTCTTGTCCGCGTTTACCTTTAACTCTGTTACAATGACTACAAAGCAGTTGAAGATTCTCAATATGGTCAGTTCCCCAACATTTTCTGCGATGATACGGTCAACTTCAATGTGTTGTTTTTGAAAAAGCAATAAGTCGTTTTAGACTTCGTATCTCAGCACACCTTGTTCTTTCAATCGTGAAGTCAGTTCTGCTTGTGTGCCTGTGCCTTTTGTTGAATTGCACGATGCACAAAGTAGTTGTAAGTTCTCTATATGGTCAGTGCCATCTTTGTTCTTCGGAACAATATGGTCTACCGTCAAGTTTCGGTAATGGAACAGATATTGACATCCGTTGCATTTACCTTGCTGTCTACCAAATAACTCCGGTTTGTGCGTTTGGTATCTGGGTAAATCCATCTGAACAGCTATCTCCTCAGCGTTGTCTGTGCGTCTTGGCGCGTCTTTACGGACAATGATGTCTGTCAGTGGGTCAAAAGGCAATGGCATTTGTCCCTCTCCCAATACCCCTGTCCCGCGTCCTGCTATTGTTTCTGCTTCCTCTGTGAGTCGAAGTTTGGTGATATCCTCAGCATCCGGTGATATATCTATACCCACCCAGCGTCTTTGTAAACGCTCTGCTGCGACACACGCAGTGGCACATCCACAAAACGGGTCGAGAACGATATCCCCTTCATTTGATGACGCTTTGATGATGCGTTTTAAGAGAGCGAGGGGTTTCTGCGTCGGATAGCCAGTGTCCTCTTTGCCCTTTACAGGTGGCGTATCAAGAACCAAATCCCCTGCTACAACACCGGGCATCGCAGATAAATACTTCTTCCACCTCGGTCTGCCTATTTTACCTTTGGGCC
>CAZURU010000524.1:0-3645 GCA_964623585.1 uncultured bacterium | reverse complement strand
TTTGATCTGGACAAAAACGAACGGATTGCCGTTAAAATAGTCGATGATCGTGGCATTGAGAGTCTACGGGTAATTAATAGATATAAATAATCAGGATCCATCATGTTAACGCAACTAAAACTTTCCAATTTCAGGATATTTGATGATGAGGTTACTGTCCGGTTTCGACCAATTACTATATTGATTGGAAAGAACAATGCAGGAAAGTCGTCAATTATCAAGTTTCTGTTAATGTTGCAGCAGTCTCTTGACTTAGGTGCACCTGAGTTCCTGCGTTCCGAGGGACATGCAGCTCAACTTGGATTATTTGAATATTTGAAGAATTCTAAGACCAAAAAAAGATACCTGAAATTCCGATTAGATATGTCGCAACGTGTGAGCCCACAATTTTCAATAATAAACTATATCAGGAATTTCAACGAAGAGTACAATTCCGAAATTGACTTAACTAAATTGTCTTATTCTAGCGAAGCTACAGTTCACTACGCTAAAAAACAACAATATGGAAAAACAGCAATTTCCATGATAAGTGAAGAGCCGCGTAAAGTCATATTCGAGCGTTCAAAGGAAATACTCTTAGGTGTTAATTTTCTTGACTTTACGATTAATGCATTAACTGAGCTTCAAAAAATACCTGGAGAGACTGAACCCGACAAAACATCTGAAATCGTGTCAAAAGCAATGCTCAAATTTGCTGCTGAAACAGATTGTATTGGTATAATCAGAAATCAAATTCAATCACTAAAGCACTTATTGCCGGTTAGAAACGAAACGAAAAGAGTTATCATTGATGCCCCGCCACCACCTGGCAATGTCGGACAAAATGGTGAGTTCGTACTGCCTCACCTAAAGAAAATATTGGATGAGAAAAGACCAGAAAAAGAACTTATCCTAAAATATCTGAAATCGGTAGCTTCAGTTGAGAGTATAAGATTCGATAATCTGAGCTACATGATTGAGTGTCTTGCAACAAACAAAGAAACCGGGGCAGAAACACACCTAGGTAATTTTGGGTTCGGTGTAAGTCAGTGCTTACCAATATTTGTACAAGGATCTATCATGCCTACATATACTTCTTTAATGATTGAGCAGCCAGAAGCACAACTACACCCTACAGCTCAATTGGAACTTGGTAGTTTTCTTGCTGATTTATGGAGAGAGCGTAACGTTGGTTCGGTTATCGAGAGTCATAGCAGCAACATCCTCTTGAGATTGCGAAAACTTGTTGCTAAGGGAGAGATAGAAACTAATGACATATCTGTTGCTTTTTTTGATATTGAGGATGGAAAAGCTGTCATTAGAAATCTCGACATCAACCAAGACGGTACCATGGAAGATGGTCTGCCAACAGAATTTTTTGGGGCAGATATTATTGAAGGACTGGAGCTTGGTGCCGCAAAATTTAACCAAATGTCAGAGGAAGACTATGAACAAACTGGCTAGTGACTATATTGCTATAGATACCAATGTATTTGAACATTTATTAAACCCACAAAATAACGTATCTGATCATATAGGATTCTTACTTGGCCAGCTTGCACATGATAATGTTCATTTGATTATTGATAAAAGTGGAAGAATATGGGACGAATATACAAATAGAATAATTCATGGAATCAAAAATACCATTAACCAAAATTATGAACCATTATTGCGGTATTGGTTAAATGTTGATGCAAGTAATAGAGAGGTTAATGTAGATCACGGTGATAGCTTGATGGTTTCAATTAAGGACGTAATCAAAGGAGGTAAAACAACTGACAAAATATTTGTTTATGTCGCCATACATGAAAATCGTGCGCTTATTACAAATGATAGGAATGATATCCTTGATGGAGGCAATAAGAAATATGAACGCAGAAAGAAGCTGATGAAAATCGCAAAAAATCAAAACTTCAAATTTGCTAGAATTTATAGTTCGCAAGAGGCACACGACAAATTAATAGGCAATTCTTAAATGCACATCAGTACAATTAATTTTCTAGGTGAAGATGTTAATATCGAAAGCGGCCTGATCAAAGCCGACTCTCTCTACGAAAAAGCAGATACAGATCCGAATAAACACTGGCTTTATCTAAACAAAGACGGGGATATTGATATACCACTTATGCTGAATGACCACATCATCATTCATGGTGGAGAGAAAATATTTGCGGGTGATGCCAACACCGAAATTGGCGAAAATCCTCCTATCAGAAACCCCGTCTGTCCAAAATTGAACGGTGAACTGCTAGAAGTAGGTATTGAAACAGCAAAACTGTCTGGACTTGAATTGCGAAAACTGGATACGGATTTAGACGCCAGCAAATTGTTTGCTGATTTAGACGGCCAGGTTGATGCCTTTATCCAAGATGAATGGGTATTAGTTGTTCAAGAAAATGATCGTTATCTTACGATTCCCATAGATGATGACGATACGATTGATCTTGAGAAATGTGCGCGGACCGGGCGAAAACCGCCCAAGGGCCAGGAAAATTACAAAATCAGGATTGATAGTGAGAAGTACAAAGTAAATACGCCTGTCTTAACTGGTCGAGAGATACTTGGGCTGGTTAAAAAGGATTACAAAGAATGGACTTTGAATCAAAAATTTCATGGCGGCAGGCGCAAACCTATTGAAGAAGAGCAAAAGGTGGATTTTTCACAACCCGGCATTGAGCGTTTTGAAACGGTAAAAAAACAGGCACAACAGGGAACTGTTGTGTAATGATCCTGCCTGAAGAAGATACGGAATTTCTCAACAGCAATTACAGCGACCAATGGAAAGAGCTGCTAGAGACAGGGAAAAGAGGCCTGTTGATTAAAGACTACTCCCTGCCTGAAGGCTATATCCCCAGGAAAACCAACCTGATGCTGCTAATTCCAGACAGCTATCCGGCAGGAATGATAGACATGTTTTATTTTGACCCGCCAGTCAAACGTCAGGATGGTGTCGGGATTGCAGCATTGGCAGATGAAACACACTTCGGCCGACAATGGCAACGGTGGTCGAGACACTATGAGTGGCGCGCTGGAATCGATAATATATCAACGCATATAACCTATGTTTTCAATCAACTCAGATCAGAGATCAACAACGGGTAACAGCAATAGGTGAACCACTCATTTGTGCTTACGGAAAGTCAGCACCAAAGACTCTATCGACATCTGCATTCCGGCGACGGTCTGGAATCTGCCGCCATCATTCTCTGTCATCATGCCAGGGCCAACGACAACTTGCGGTTAATTGCCAACGAACTCATCTTTATCCCCGCTGATGTTTGTGTCAAAAGAACATCAACCCGATTGGTCTGGCCTTTTGCCGATTACCTGCCCCCTGAGAAAATCACCGAAATAGATAAAAAAGGACTATCTGTAATAACCATCCACAGTCATCCTGATGGAATTGACCGTTTTTCATCAATTGATACCAAAAACGACAAGTTGCTGTTCCATTCAGTGTGTAACTGGTTCGATGATAACCGGCCTAATGGGTCAGCAATCATGATGCCAGACGGCAAAATCGTATCCCGTCTAGTTACAGTAAATAACAAGTTTGTCCCTATAGACTGCGTAGCAGCTGTGGGTGAAAATATCCGAATCTGGAAACGACTAAAGAGAAAGGGGGGGCTCCTAGAGGCAGGATTAAGAATCTCGCAGACTTTC
>CAZURU010000523.1:0-3669 GCA_964623585.1 uncultured bacterium | reverse complement strand
AAGAGTATAACATAAATACTCAAAATCTGATAAAACAAATGCGGAGTGTAGGATTAAAATGAAACAATATGCGTATTCAGTGACGATTAAATCACAAAAACATAAGTGAAATATGAAAAGACTATCTGCAAGACAAGGCAGACAAAGGACATAAAATATATTGTGCTACAAGGTGTTGTGAAATAAGAGAATCCATCATGCCTCTAAAACAACTCTACCAAATCATCCCTACAGAAGTCTGTTTATCGTGTGACGTCTGCTGCCGTTTCTTGGATAAGGATAGTCCCCTTGCACCCATTTTTACTGAAGACGAGACCGAACGGCTGATATCTCATGGTATAGACAACACACTAATCAAACAACAAAAAGATGGTAAGAGTAGTCAGATAACACTCATCCCACATGAAGATTACTATATATGTCCTTTCTTTGAACCGGACACACAGCATTGCAAAATATATGCATCTCGTCCACTTGATTGTCAGTTGTATCCGTTTACAATAATGTTCAGTCAAGACAGAAACAGTGTCGTATTAGGCGTAGATATGTTATGTCCGTATAGTGAAGAACGATATGAGTCTGACTCATTTCAACATCACTTAAGTCTCGTAATAGACTATGTTGAATCAGAAGATGTCCGTTACCAGATACTGGAAAATTGGAGTCTTATTGGTGAGTTTCAAGATACAGTAAAGGTATTTCATACCATTCGTCATGCAAATGAACCCCTTAAAACTTGACCATAAATCACTGTTCGACCATTACAATCAACAATCATCACAGTCCTTATCCAGTTACGCCTTCGCAAACCACTTCATTTGGAGAGATTGTTTTGATTACTTCTATACAATTCATCACACGAAGGAACGAAGCAACGCTGATGATTTCAAGACGTTCATGTGTATTTATGCAAAACAGGGAGATGACTATTTTATGCCTATACTTCCACTGCCATGTCGCATCGAGTGTCCCTGTTATATAAAAACTGTTTGCACAGCATATCAGTTCATGCTGGACTCCAATAGAAATCGTGAGATCGCACGAATTGAAAATGTACCAGAAGCATATCTTAGCACATTCATTGACAAAGGCTTTAGCTACATCCAGAAAGAAGCAGACTACACCTATTTATCACAGGATTTATGTGCAATTAAGGGCAATAGATACAAACAACAAAGACATGCATATAACGCCTTTCTACGAGATAATAAATCAATACAGTATGTACCCTATCATCCAACGGATCAAGACGCATGTATTGAACTGTATGATAGATGGAGAAAAACTCGCGTAAGAAAATACGATGACACAATCTATCAAGCCATGCTTGACGATGCCAGAAATGCACACAGGATAGGAATCACGAATGCGGAAGCATTAGGGTTGTTAGGCAGGACTGTAAAAATTAAGGAAAAGGTGTGTGCTTATACATTCGGTTATGCACTGAACAGTGAATCCTTTTGTATACTCTTTGAAATATCGGATCTCAATATTAAAGGAATTTCTCAGTTCATCTTTCGCGAGTTTTGTAAAGAGTTATCAAGCTCTTATAAGTGGATAAATACTATGGGTGATTCGGGATTAGAAAATCTAAAACGTGTGAAACGCGCATACCATCCAAAGCAAATCATTCCATCATATAATATCTATGAACACAGCACTCATATTCCTTAACGGACATTACAATTTAGATAGATTGGATTTTTACCGGCAAGAATTAGAAAATGCAGTAAAAGACGGATCCCCAGTCTTATGTGCAGATGGCGGAATCCGCATATTTGACGAATTAAATAGATATTTTTCCGTAGACTTTAAACCTGATGTGTTAATAGGCGACTTAGACTCAAGTACTAACAACCAAACTGAGGCAAGGAAGGTCATAAAGAAATGGATAGGTAAAACGGATAAGGATCTGACAGATGGACAGTTAGCAGTAAAACATGCAATAGAAAACTATCATAACAATCGCATTATTATCTATGGCGGTTTACCTCGTAATGATGAATACGAGACAGATCACTTTCTCGGTAATCTAAAACTATTACGTTATGGTTACGCTCTTACAAGAATCGACAGCATCAACTACATAGCTGAAATACGGGATCCGTTGCAGACAATTCACTATGTGTTGACTGAAATACGGATTGAACGACAAAACAGTGATTTACAACGCGTGTCCCTAATCGCTGAAGATTCAAACGTCACCGTTGAAAACAGTCAAAATCTTCGTTGGGATTTAACAACGTTCCATGTCCATCCAGACCTATCCAATGCATTGCGAAACGAATTCATTGAGGAAGCTGAATGGGTGCAAATCAGATTAAGTGATGATTCCGCACCCGTGTATGTTATCCATAATTGGTATGATCCCAGTATGTGATAGTGCTTCCATTTTTGTCATGCGTTTAGTAGATCAAGTTAGACAAATACTGCTTGAAGCGTATCTTTGTCAATATTTGCACCGGTCATAACCATCACGACATTCTGTCCGGCTAATCTATCAGAGAGTTTATGACCCGCAGCCAGTGACGCTGCACCAGACCCTTCTGCCAAGTTATGTGTCCACCTTATAGCCATACGGATTCCTTCTTGAAACTCTTCCTCACTAAGCAGGACAATATCGTGTATGTTCTCTTTGATAATAGAGAAGGGAACAGGGAATGGTACCCGCGTCGCCAAACCGTCTGCTATCGTACTACAGGAATCGGTCTCTATGTGCCTACCCGCTTTCCATGAACGGTATATTGCCGGAGCGTTCTCCGCTTGAACACCGATGATATCAACATTTGGATTAATGGCTTTTGCTACGGTAATCGCACCGCAGACCCCACTACCGCCACCTATTGGCACGATAATGGAATTTACATCGGGAAGACTCTGAAAAATCTCAAGTGAGTAAGTGCCAACACCGTGTATAAGTGCTGTCTCCATGCCCGGGTGGATATAGTAGAGACCCCGTTCTGTTTGTAGGGTATCGCATAGTTCTCTGGCTTCGTCAAAATCTGCACCATGAACAATTAACTCAGCACCATAAGCACACACCGCGCTGTTTTTCTCCAAGTTATTTCCGTGCGGGACGACTATAGTCGCTTTGACACCAAGTTCCGCAGCAGCATAAGCGATAGATTGGCCATGGTTCCCACGCGTTGCTGTAACAACACCCTGATTACGCTGTTTCTCCGGGAGATTATGCATGAAGTTAATACCACCACGAACTTTAAAACTACCTGTTGGTAGATGATTCTCATGTTTTACATAAGCTTGAAAACCGAGTCTTTCTGATAACTCCGGATAGTATCTTAACGGCGTGGGTTCTAAATATTTGTAGACTGTCTGTTTAGCAGCAACAATACCGTGAAATGTCACAGATTTCATTTATTCTCCTCTTGATACGTCCAAGGACGTAGTATACATTTTCTTTTTCTTCATTAGTAACCAGCAAATTGGTAAAATGCAAAACAAACTTCTAATATAATAACATTCACCAATAACAAATTTCAATTCAAATTACTATGCTCTCAAAAACCCCAAAGTCGCCTAACATCAGCAGTGACGTTTATTTCTACACAATTGTTGTCGGAGATTACTCCACCACACACAAAATGCTAATACGGAAATATAACCTAATGTTTTGTCAACTTCTAAAATGTAGCACATTCTGTTAGATTG
>CAZURU010000522.1:0-3670 GCA_964623585.1 uncultured bacterium | reverse complement strand
CGCAAAATGCTGATAAAAAAGTAAATTTCCTTGTTCAAAGAAATCTGATACAATCCTTAGGTTAAGTTTTGAAACAGAGGTTATTTTACAATGTTGATGAATTTCATTACTACGCAGAAGCACGTTTTTTCATTTCTCGTGCTGTCGGCACTGATTACTTTTGGGGCTACAACTGATATTGGAACGATGGCTGAAACGCCAGCATCGGGGAACCAAATTACTTTGAAAGTTGTAAACACAACATTCAAAGAATTAGTGTTGTTTGAGGAAGCATTACAGAAACATATCCGTTCTATCACGAACTTAGATAGCCAGAATTTTGATGCCTCGCGTAAAAGTGCTGAAATCAATATCACTACAACTGATAATCTTCGTCAATTTTCCAAAGCGTTAGTGCTTTCTGAATTCGAGGCTTTTGAAGTTGAGGTGTTAAACTTAAGTACCGAAACACTTGAAGTCCGTCTCAATCAGAAACCAAAGGCTCCAGCTGCACCAGCGGATGAAATCGCACATAAACCGAAGATTATGATCCTTATCGCCGAAAGAGCGTTGGGTAATCAGCCCCCTAAAGATGCTGCAGAAACTGAGATGATTCGCAAGTTTACCGAGAAAGGGTTTAAGGTGATAAACCCTGCAGCGGTTAAAAGAAATCGCAACTTGGATCAAATCCGTTCTATAATGCGCGGAAATACGGATTTGGCAGCAAGCATTGGTCAACAATATGGGGCTGAATTACTCATTGTTGGTGAAGCGTCCAGTGAGCGCGGCAAAACGACTTATGGCTTAAAAACTCGTCGCGCGACAGTGAATGCTCGCGTTATAGAAGTTGACACAATGAGAATTCTTGTAGCAAACTCCAAAAATGCAGCGGGCGCAGATGCCACGGAAAATATAGCATCTAAGAAATCATTACAAAATGCTGGCGGATTGCTCGCTGATTATCTTATTGACCAGATTGCCAAAGAGTGGAAGGTCCGTGCAGCTTCAGCTTATGATGTCCAGTTAGTCATATCAAAGCTAACGTTTAGTCAATTAGTTCAGTTAGAACAAACCTTGAAAAAGTTGGATGATGTAGAGGGTGTCCATCGCCAAAGTTTTCATTCAGGAGTTGCCGTGATTCAACTCCGCTCTCAACATAGTGCACAGAGGTTAGCAGAGACATTAGTCAGCAAACCGTTCAGTCATTTTTCCCTTGATGTCACAAACTATACAGCAAACCGGATTGATATCAAAGTGGCAAGAGCACCGGCAGATTATGATGTTCAGTTAGTCGTATCAAAACTCACTTTCAGTCAACTGGTGCTGTTGGAGCAATTGCTAAAAAAAGTGAGTGGTGTAGATACTGTATACCTTCGGAGTTTTGATTCACAGGTAGCAGTGATTGAAGTTCACTACCAACACGGTGCCCAGAAGTTAGCAGGCGAATTATCCGGCAAATCGCTTAACCAAGTCTCTCTTGATGTCACAAACTTTATGGCAGATCGAATTGATATTATAGCGAAAAAGAAATCTGCTGTTTACAACACACAATTGGTCATTTCAAAGCTGACGTTTAGTCAGCTGGCTCACTTGGAAGAAACCCTCGAAAAGTTGAGTGGTGTTGAAACAGTGAATTTTCAGAGTTTCGATTCAGGTGTTGCCGTGATTCAACTCAACTCTCAGCACAAAGTAGAAAAATTAGCTGAAATATTAGTCAGTAAATCCTTCAATCGATTTTCCCTTGATGTCACAAATTTCAACGCTGATGGAATAGAAATTGAGGTGAAAAGAGCACCTGCCGTTTACGATATTGAATTGGTCATCTCAGAACTGACTTTTAACCAATTAGTTCGGATAGAACAAGCATTAAAAAAATTGAGCAGTGTGAGTAACATATATCTGCAGAGTTTTGATTCAGATGTTGCCGTGATTGAACTCCATGCACAGCACGGTGCCCAACGTTTAGCTGGAGAATTGGTTAACAAGTCTTTTAACCGGTTCACACTTGAGATTCATGATTTTACGGTTAATAGGATTGACATTGAGGTGATAAAAAAGAAGTAGGTTAGAATCTTGACGTTTTAAACGGAGGATATAAAATGAAACTAAATCAAATAAATTGTTATCTAATTGTTCGTTCCGTAGTTTGCGCGCTTATTATTGGAATTTCTGCTAATTACTCGGCAGTCGCCCAGCAAAGTGATCGCATTGATAGGATGGCTTACGAAGCGATGCAGTCATTATCACAAACGAATCTTCCATCATCAGTCAAAACGATTGCGATAGGAAATTTAATTCATGCGCCTGACGATTTATACAAAGACCTAACACGACATCTATTTGACACCCGGAAGTTTAAGGTGATAAGTCGACGGCAACTGACCGACCTTCTTGAAGAATTCAAATTTACCAATACATCCGGATTGATTGATCCACGTGAGATGAAAGAACTCAAACTGCGTGGAATTGATGCATTCATCTTTGGTAGAAAACTACAAACAGGATTACCGAACTCAACATTTGTGATCAAATTGGTGGATGTAAATACAGGTGCTGTTTTGTGGGGAAACATTTTAGGGAAACAAAAGGATGAAGTTCTCACAGAAACAGCAGCACAAGTGAAGCGTATTGAAGCTGCTAATTTACGTTCCGCTAATCCGATCCGTACTATAGCCTTCTGGCGAATTGAGAATCAGTCCAGCAACAGAAATTTGGACATGGATGGATTGATGGATATTATGGCGATAGAATTGAGCAAGTCAGGACGTTTCAAGATTGTTGATCGACAAAATTTAGAAAGTTTGGTGAAAGAACAAGAGTTCACACAGAGCGGTTTGGTTAACCCAAAGGATATAAAGGAGTTCGGTACCCAGTACGGTATCAACGGGTTTATTTTTGGTACAGTTACAGATGGTAACCGCGAAGCCATTTCTGTTATGCTCAAATTAGTTGAGGCTGAAACCGCTACAATCGCCTGGGCTGAAAGACTGGAAACACCTATTAGCAAAGAATGGTATAAAGAACACGGAAAAAGCCGACAAGAAATCGTTGATATAGTAATATCTAAACTTCGTGAGGAATCAACGCTCAGAATGTCCGATGTTGATACCCTATCGTTAGATATTCAGATTAAAGAAGAAAAAAATACGAACGCGGCTAAAATTGTCGATGAAATTGGCGCGGCAATTCTTAAGCGTACCCGTTTCAAATGGATAGATCGAAAGAATTACTTAGGAGTGCTGGTAGACGAACAGATTCGCAGTGGTAGTGGTTTTGTTGGGAGATCAAAGCTTGAATTAAAAGCATTGGGTATTGATGCATTTTTATATGGTGAGCTCTCACAAGAGGATGAAACAACCTGGGTCCTGTACTTAGAGGCGATTAAAGTTGACACAGGGGAAATAGTATCAGTAATTCAGGCAACTGGAAAATTGTCGTACCATGAATTGAACAAAGGGCGTACAAGTGTTTGGGTAAAAAACGCGACAAATCTTAGGACAGGGAATTCATGGGATGTTTACCTTCAAGAGAGCAATTTATCTTCCAGTAACCAACTGGGCAGCTTACTCAATGTATCCGTTGATTCCAAAACATCTCAAATTCTCGTCAAGCCGCCATATTTTACCAGCATGCCTTCATTTTCTTCCTCTATGTTTTCGCTTGTTCGGATTGAGGGTGATTACCGCACCGG
>CAZURU010000521.1:0-3676 GCA_964623585.1 uncultured bacterium | reverse complement strand
CTGGCGAGGTTTCCTAACCTCGCCAAATTACCCAAATATTTTCTTTAACTTCATGTTGCTTTTCTGATGTTTTACATTATTCAATATTGTACCAGAATCTATCAGAAAAAGCAACTCCATTAAGGCATTAACAGACGCATTCAATTGTCCAGAGGCATTCAATTGTCGGTGAATTGCATGAGCTGAGAGGTGTTTCTTCTGTAGGAGTGATCTCCGAATCACGACTAAACACTTTATATTCGGCTTGCGGAGTTCCCTCCTACAGAAGAAGAATTGTTATGTTAATTGGATAATATCTGTAAGAATCAGCGAAAATGCGACAATTGAACATCTCTGGATATCATCTGATCTTATTTCGACAATTGAATACCTCTGGGTCGATAGGTAATAGAACTATGAAAAAGCTAATTCTTATCACAAGTCTGTTGATATTGTCTCTAATCAGTATTATATTTCTATATCACTACAGAGTTGAGACTGATGTTAGAGCTGATAAGCAGCATGCAGAGGCCTCTTTCTCTCACGACCTTCTTGATCAAGTGTACAAAGAACATGTAGAGAATGGAAAAGTACATTACACGAACCTGAAAGCAAATCCTGAAAAGCTTGAAGAATATTTGGATCTATTGGCTTGGACAAATCCTGTAGAGATGTCTTATGCTGAACAGTTAACATTCTGGATTAATGCCTACAATGCACTTGTGATTAAAGGTGTGATTGACCATTATCCGACAAAGAGTGTGCAAAGTGTCAAGTTTTTTGGCGGCTTCTTCTCACGCTTAAAGTTCAATGTGGCAGGTGAAATGTATACGTTGAATCAGATTGAACACGATATCATCAGAAAAGAATTTGTAGATGCACGGGTACATTTTGCTCTTGTATGTGCCTCTAAAAGTTGTCCACCCTTGGAGGATACTGTGTTCTTGCCAGAGACAATTGAAGAGCAGTTGGATGAAGTAACACTAAAGTTTATTAGAGACCCAGAAAAGGTCAGATTAGACAAGAGCGAAGACATCGTCTTTCTGTCAAAGATTTTTAAATGGTATGAACCAGATTTTACGGAAGGTTATGATGGTGTTCCTGATTTTCTCGCTGATTACTTACCATCAGAGGATGCTGAGTTTGTGTTAAAGGAAGATATCACGTTTCAATATTTGGATTATGATTGGGCATTAAACGATATAGAATAAATCGGGAAATATCGGTAAACTCTTAAATACCGATAGCACCAAAATATATTTTTAGAGGAGAATATGATAAATACAGCTGTTATTGGATACGGTTATGCTGGGAGAGCGTTTCACTCCTATCTGATCGGTTTGGAAGAGGGGCTGAATTTATACGCAATAGCGACTCGTAATGCAGAACGGCGTGAAGCCGCACGGGAAGCGTATCCGAATGCAAAAATGTATCAGACAATTGATGAGGTTATAGCGGACGAGGCAATTGACCTTGTGGTATTAGCAACACCGCACGACACACATGCAGAACTTGCTATCAAAGCAATGGAGGCAGGAAAACATCTTGTGACAGACAAGATTATGGCGATGAACGCTGCTGAAGCGGATGCAATGATCGCTGCGGGTGAACAAAACGATGTGATGCTAAGCGTCTTTCACAATCGTAGATGGGATTGGGATTACCTTACGGTCAAAAAAGTGATCGCTGATGGTTTGCTTGGAACACCTTACCTTTTCCAAGTAGGAATTATGCGTTACGGGGCACCCGGTGGCTGGCGTGGTATTAAGAAGCATAGTGGTGGTATCCTATATGATTGGCCCGCACACTTTGTCGATCAAGCACTGCTGTTCGGTGACGCACCGGTAGAATCTGTGTACTGTGATATACATTACAACACAAAATGGGATACTGATATAGGTAATTACGGTAACCTTATCATAAAGTTTGAAAACGATTTACGGTATCAGATTGAAATTAGCAACTTGTCAATGGCAGAGAAACCGCGTTGGTATGTTGTCGGTGATGAAGGTGGTTTAATTAAGTACGGTTTGGATCCCCAAGAAGGTCCGATGCGTGAGGGTGATATAGACTCAGCTGAAGAAGACCCCGCTAACTATGCAAAAGTTTGGACAGCAGCTGGCGGTGAACGTCGGGAGATCGTTGTTGAGAGTGTACGTGGCAGTTGGAAATCATACTATAAGAATATCGCTGATGTACTGAACGACGGTGCAGAATTGGTTGTAAAACCGGAAGAGATGCGAAACGTCATGAAGGTCTATGATGCCGCGATGGAATCCTCAGAAACAGGTCAGACTGTCCGATTTTAGTTTTTCGTGATATTGTGAAAAAAACTTACATTGGCAGCTGCGTTGATTAACAAGTTGTTCAAATTATGGTCAACACCGTCCAAATTGTGACACTATTGTGTGGTGTTGCATAAGTTAGAACGTTGGAATCATCTAATTTATTAGAAATATAGGTTGGCATTAGATTTGCTCAGAAAGAGCATAATTATATAAAGGAGATAGAACATGATACTTAAGAAACGAATCGGAATTATCATCGTATTTTTTGTGCTTATGGGAACTATTCCCGTTTTCAGTCACCCGCATCCTGTGATGACTCAAACAAAATATGACGCATTGAATAAACGCGTAATTGCCAGTATAGACAAAGGTTTAGAGTGGCTAAAAGGTGAACAAGGTGAAGATGGATTATTTGCTGATCATCCCGGAATAACAGCACTTGCAATCACTGCATTCTTACGGCATCCTGAAGGAAAATACACAGAAAAAAAACACCCTTTCATTAAGAAAGCACTGAAACGTTTGGTTGATATGCAACAGGAGAACGGTGGTATCTATGATGTTAGTAAGCAACCTGCTCTGCCAAATTACAACACCTCCATAAGCGTGTTGGCACTTACGTCTGCAGGAAATCCCGAATATGATGCTGTTATCAAGAAAGCACAAGGTTTCCTAAAAGGATTGCAGATACAAGATGAAGAGAGCGTCTATTATGGTGGTATCGGTTATGGAAGTCGTGAAACAGTGCATGACCTTTCAAACCTGAATCTTGCTATACAAGCTTTAAAGGAGAGCGGTTCAGATGATGATGAAGTATGGAAGAAGGCTGTCAAATTCTTGGAACGCACACAGAATCGTAGTGAAAGTAATGATCAGACGTGGGCAGGAAATGATGGCGGTTTTATCTATTCACCTGATGGAGAGAGCAAAGCAGGTGTTGACAATGAAGGAAGTCCGCGTTCTTATGCCAGCATGACTTACGCAGGTCTACTCAGTTTCATCTACGCAAAGGTTGACAGAAACGATGACCGTGTGAAAGCAGCAGTGCAATGGATCGGTAGACATTTCACCGTAGAAGAAAACTACGGTATGGGCACACAAGGTCTTTATTACAACTATCATACGATGGCAAAGGCATTAAGACTCTACGGCAAAAATGTGATTATTGATGCAAGAGGAGTCCATCATGATTGGTATCAAGAACTTGCAGAAAAACTTATATCTGTTCAGAAACCGGAAGGATTCTGGGTAAATGAGAACAGTCGTTGGATGGAAGCAAGCCCTATATTAGCAACCAGTTATGCCATCTTATCTCTTGATACAGCTTACCCCAAGAAGAAATAATACCAATTTGAATTATTTATATTCCATTCTTCCGTAGGTTGGGTTGAGGAACGAAACCCAACATC
>CAZURU010000520.1:0-3681 GCA_964623585.1 uncultured bacterium | reverse complement strand
CATAATTTTAGTGATGGACGAGACTGCCAACCTGATCTTGGGATAAAGTTTTGCCAACAGATTGAGGCAAAATTAGATGAAATTGGCATCGGGAAGATAGCATCAGTGATTGGTCGCTTTTACGCGATGGACCGTGATGACAGATGGGAACGTGTTGAGACTGCATATAGATTATTGACTGAGGGTGTGGGTGCTCAGGTTAATAATGCTACCGCTGCATACAGTGCGTATTACAAGGATCCTGATGATCAGAATCGTAAAGGTGATGAGTTTATTAGGCCGACTGTAATTGTTGACAGTGAAGGAAAACCGCTACCGAGAATATCTGATGGTGATTCAGTAATTTTCTATAACTTCCGTGGGGATCGTCCCCGTGAACTCACTAAGGCATTCTGTCTGGCGAACTTTCCATTCCAAGCTGAAGGTAAAGATGGAGTCGTCAGAGAAATGGGTTTTAAACGGAATTGCAAAATGAGCGTTAACTTTGTTACGATGACTGAATATGAACAAGGATTACCGGTCAAAGCGGTTTTTTCAAAACCACCCAAAATGGCAAATACACTTGGAGCATATATCAGTGAAGTTGGCATGAAACAGTTCCGGTGTGCCGAGACTGAGAAGTTTCCACATGTCACTTTTTTCTTCAATGATTATATAGATGAGGCTTATGAAGGTGAAGACAGACAGATAATTGCATCACCCCGCGATGTGACGACTTATGACCAAAAACCTGAGATGTCGGCACCTGATGTGACAGATGAAATGTTACGACGAATCGCAACCGAAAAGTATGATCTGATGGTACTAAACTATGCAAACGGTGACATGGTCGGACATACAGGTTCGCTACCAGCAGCGATAAAGGCTGTGGAAACCGTTGATATCGGTGTAGGAAGAATCGTGAATGCTGTTTTGGCAAAAGGTGGGGCACTCATTGTAACTGCTGACCATGGGAATTGTGAACAGATGATTGACCCCGAAACGGGTGGTATACATACAGCACACACAACTTATGACGTTGATCTCATCGTCGTTGATGATCAGTATAAAGGCAATCTAAGGACAAGAGGACGACTTGCGGACATCGCTCCGACAGCACTTCGTCTCCTCGGATTACAACAACCGGCTGATATGACAGGTGAATCCTTGATCTAATAGGTTCCAACTTATAATATAGTAGATTTTACAATTAACTTGACATTTTGAGGTGTAGGAGGGGACTCCGATTCCTGGCTGTTTGCCAGTTTAGTCGTGATCCGGAGATCGCTCCTACAAAATAGCGTCAACATATCTCTATAATTCACTAAAATAAGAACATTATGGACTATTAAACAAAGTACACTGTCAATTCCTACAAAAATGGACTTGACACAGCAAAAGTTGCAAACTAAGGAGATTTAGCATGTCCATGTCCATGACCCCATCCTATGACCAACATGTCCGACGCGATTTCAGGCTTTTCGCAGGACGCGCGAATCCAGGATTGGCTAAAGATATTGCATCAATTTTAGGTGTAGAACTGGGGAAAATATCGATCGGTACCTTTCCAAACAGTGAAACGCGCGTACAAATTGAAGAAAGCATCCGTGGAACCGATAGTTACATTATACAACCAACAAGTGAACCTGCAAATGAAAACCTAATGGAACTCCTCATCAGTATTGATGCTATGAAACGAGCATCTGCAAAGCAGATTACCGCAATCATCCCATACTTCGGTTATGCACGACAAGACCACAAGACCACAGGACGCGAACCTATTAGTGCAAAACTGGTGGCTGACCTCCTCACTACCGCAGGCGCAAGTCGTGTCATTGCTATTGATCTACATGTACCTCAGATACAGGGATTCTTTGATATTCCGATGGACCATCTAACGGCTGTTACGACATTAACAAACTACTTTCGCGAGAAGAACATTGAAAACGGAGTCATTGTTGCACCAGATGTCGGACGCGCGAAACTTGCGGAAAAATACACCGATATTCTACGACTGCCGTTAGCAATCATGCACAAACGCCGTAATGGAAAAGATGGACAAGATGTTAAATTTGTTGAACTTGTCGGAGATGTCAAAGATAAAACACCTATCATAATAGACGATGAAATAGCGACCGGCGGCAGTATTTACGAACAAGCACAAGCGTTAGCTGAAGCTGGCGCAAAACCTGCTTATGTCAGCATTACACATCCCGTACTTGTTGTACCAGCAATAGAAAGACTGCAACACGAGTCAATACAAGAAGTGGTGACAACAAACACAATACCGGTATCAGGGGAGAAAGAGGAACTACTTGATGGTAAAATCAAAGTACTCTCTATTGCACCTCTGCTGGCAGAAGCAATTTTAAGAGTCCATCAACACAGATCTGTAAGTCAAGTCTTCAGAGACCAACATCTCGATTTTGCAGTATAACCTGAATTCGCCTCTACTGATAAGATAGATGATATCCATACTCTACCTAAGTCATTATCGATCAATTGTTGGCGGGGGCGAAAATCAACTCCTATATCTCACAGCAAACTTAGATCGGACTAAGTTTCAACCCATCGTAGTTTGTCCTAATGAGGGACCTTATGTCCACCATTTAAGGAAAATGGATGTGAGCACACTTGTTATAAAACTCCCACCTTGGCGAAAAACCATTTCACGCTTGACAAGACATCTGGCAACAAACAGATTAACAGATCTTGCCAAGAAAAATAATATAAAACTGATACATGCCGCTGACCCTTGGTTAAACCCTTATGCAGCACGAATTAAAAGGAGGTTGAATATACCTATAGTCTCACATATACCCAATCTACTTACACCTAAACAGGTTGATAAATACGAGTGTGAGTCTATGGACCGTTTTGTATCAATCTCAGAACACGGTAGGAAACGTCTTGTAGATGCAGGTATATCATCAACAAGGATTGATGTTGTGACTAATTGTGTAGATTTAGCGTTGTTCAAACCTGATTCCATCCGAACCAGATCAGACTCAGACCTTTTCGTCGTTGGTCTTGTTGGGAGGGTAGAACCCTTTAAACGACAAAAGACTTTTGTTGATATTGCACATCAGGTTAATCATCAATGTAAAAATGTTCGTTTTCACATCATCGGTTCTTCTCCTGATACAAACAGACATCGTATTTATGAAAATGACGTCAGACGTTCGGTCTTAGATTATAATCTACAAGACGTAGTCTATTTTATGGGGAATAGGAATGATATGCCAAAAGCCATGCTTGAACTTGATCTATTGTTAACGCTTTCCGCTGGTAGTGTAATCGCAGAAGCCATGGCATGTGGGAAAATTGTCATTGGAACCCCAATTGGCAGCACAGGAGATATGATTGTGCACGGTGAGACGGGTTTCATTTTACCAGATGACGCAATAGAACGCATTTCTGAAAAAATTGTGCACCTTGTTAGAAATCCTGACACCTGTATACAGATCGGGAACGCTGCCAGAACACATGCTGAAAGAAACTTCGGTATCAAAAAATATGTACATACGATACAAGCAATTTATCGATCACTTTTAGATGAATAAAGAGAGGGAACTTGGAGCGTGCCTACTACTATATAAGAGGATATGAAATCCCAATATTGACACATATAGTGAGAATAACTTTACCAGGGCTTACGCAATATGACCAAATTTCACGTATTTTCACAGAATTCGGTGCGGT
>CAZURU010000519.1:0-3683 GCA_964623585.1 uncultured bacterium | reverse complement strand
TCCGATTCCCGACTTTTACTTTTACCCACAACTTTAACTTGGACTGTCTACTAGTAGACTTTAGCGAGAACGGACACTAAAAACAGTATTTTACACACAGATTCAGGAAACACACTTAAATGCAGCATCTTTTTGAAAAACTCCGTGAAGACACTCTAAACTGGCGAAAAGAAGGATATCCATGCCAAGAATATCCACTGATCGGAGAAGTCCTACGTCACCAATTCGAAGGTGAAGTTGAAGAAAACATCATACTCAAATACCTCCGCGAACCACAATTCCAATCCCTTGAACTCTATTGGTTCTTAAGACTGGGCCGAAAAACACCTCATATTGTCGACCTCTACAAGCACTATTACTCTGATAAAAGAGATTTTTTTGAAGCAATCGGCATTCCAATTGCCCCAGATCAGCTACAGTGGATCAAAAATGTTGACATGGTGCTTGATAGAATAAAAAATGATTCGGATTACGTTAAGGAAAACCAACTCAATCCCGTTCATGAAGCAGTAACGCTTCCGTATCCAAGTTATATCTTTGCGCTTGCAATGGGTACAGGTAAGACGGTTCTCATCGGTACTATCATTACAACTGAATTCGCGATGGCACTCCGCTATCCTGAAGCAAATTTCATGAAAAACGCTCTTGTATTTGCCCCTGGCGCAACTATTATTGAAAGTCTTCGTGAATTAAGCGATATCCCTTTTGAGCAGATTCTACCGTCCAGTCTACATCGTGATTTTCTTGCAAATCTCAAAATTACCTATCCACAGACTGGTGCAAAGGATATTCAAGTCCAATCGGGTAGCACTTACAACGTCATCGTCACGAATACAGAAAAAATAAGTCTAAGAGCAAACATGAAACAACGTAAGAATCAATCGTTGTTTGAATTTGAGGAGAAAAAGGAACAAGCAGAATTAGAAGCGAATCTACGATTACAAAAAATCACAAGTCTACCCAGTTTAGGAGTCTTCTCAGACGAAGCACACCATACTTATGGAAACAAAATGGACAAGGAACTCAAACGGGTACGGGAAACCGTCAACTACATAGATGACAAGACCGATTTGATTGCAGTTGTCAACACTACCGGTACACCGTACTATAAAAAACAAGTGCTCCGTGAAGTCGTCGCATGGTATAGCCTCGGTGAAGGAATAGAGGATAACATCCTTAAGAGTCTACACAAAGGCATTGTTCACTACCATATCGGAGATGGTTCTGAGGAAGAAGTCATCCAGAACGTTATAGAAGTGTTTTTTGAAAACTACAGCGACGTAACCCTACCTAACGGTGCAAAAGCGAAAATCGCCTTCTATTTTAAGACTCAAGAACATCTCAACACATCAAGAACGTATATTGAAAAGGCATTGGCAGAAATCGGTCAGAGTCCCACATTGATACTCGTTAACACACAAAAATCCAGTCAAGCCGAAATTGACGAATTCAACAGCCTTAACGATCAAAAAAACCAAAAGCGTATCTTATTGCTCATTGGTAAAGGTGTTGAAGGATGGAATTGTCCCAGTCTATTCGCTTGTGCGTTGATTAAGGAACAGACAACAAGTAGCAACTTTGTTCTGCAAGCCTCTACCCGATGCCTCCGTCAAGTGGAAGGGAATACGTATCCTGCTAAAATATTCTTGGATACTAAGAACAGATACATTTTAGACAAAGAATTAGAAGAAAACTTCGGCACAACCCTTGGTAGACTTAGCGGACACACAGCTGATACTGAGGATGTCGAAATCCGCATTCTCAAGGCAGAATTGCCAAAACTTGAAATTTCTCGATTAGTGTCCCGTGTCATTAGGGAAGAACGCGCATCAACGAAGATTCAGTTGGAACTTCCTACCAACATAGAAGAACCATCACCAATTGTCCGCAGGATATTAACACCCGATTTTACGAACCGTGGAACGACCTCACCATTTATAGACACTGGTGAAAGTGACAGTATTGAAGTTACAAACAGCACAACAGATTGCTACACGATTGCTCGACGGATTGCAACAAACTATCATCTACCAGTGATGAAAACACTTAAGGATATAAATAAACTCTACCCCGAAGGTGAAGTGCCAAACGCACACATCTATCCGTTGTTTCAACAAGTCGAAAGCCAAATGCAAAATTACAAAGAGATCAAAGAAGAGATCAAAGAGGTACTTGCACTCATTCATACACACGACACTAACGGAAATCCACTCTTTGAACAGGACTCTAACGGCAACTACATCCACAGATTACGCATTCAAAAACGTACCGCTGAACGGATGAAAGACGATAGACTTCTCTTCAGTGAAGAAGATTTACCGGACGAACACAGTACCAGTTTCCACTATATACCTTACAACTTTGACACCAAACCAGAACGTGAATTTTTTGAAGCAATCCTGAGTTCCCTGAATACTGCAATGGAAGATGTGGACACATTTCTATTTACGGGTGGCTTGACAGATACCAAAAAGACCGATTTCCATTTTGAATATAAAGGTGAAGACGGCAATTTTCACCGCTATTTCCCTGACTTTGTAATCGTAAAAAAGACAGGCGAATTCTACATCGTTGAGATAAAATCTGAAAGAGACCGTAATAACGAGTCAGTCAAAGCAAAAAAGAAAGCGGTCGAACGTTTAGAAAAGATGCAATCCAATGAACGCTTCAAATATCACATCATCTATACAGATGCTGATTTTCTGAGAGAGAACCTTGACGAAATTGATAATGTCCTCGCGTGGATTCGAAACGATGAAACTGGTGTAAAACTCTCGTAGGATCAATCTGTGAATAGCGACTTCCTTTAATAAATTCAATAAGTAATTGAATATTTACCAAAAAGGTATTATACTTAAAAGACATGCAAATTCGTCCCAGAGAGATACTCACTTACATAACACCAAGCGGACGTGAATCGTATCAGCAATGGTACACTCAGATTAAAGATCAAAATGCGCGGATAGCCATCTCTAGCGGATAGCCATCTCTAATAGAATTGCACGTTTGCGAACAGGTAATTTTGGTGATTTCAAGCGATTAAGTTCAGGTTTATATGAATTGAGAATCCACTACGGTCCTGGATATCGCGTCTATTTCGGACTCTTTCAAAATGACATTGTAATCTTGCTTTGTGGTGGTACGAAAGGAACACAACAACGGGATATTGATAGAGCACAAAACTACTGGAATAACTTCTTGGAACAAATGAAGGAATAATGACAATGAATGCAGAAATTAAACTTCAACATTGTACAATTAGGTTTAAAGACTATCTCCTTAAAGACCTTGCCGAACCGGAATTTGCAAAAGGTTATCTTGAAACTGCGATCCGAGATTTTGATGAAGATGGTGACATTGAGACACTATTGCACTCCATGAGAGATATTGCAGAAGCACAAGACGGTTTTGAAAGACTTGTTGCATGGACAAATCTCAGTCCGATGGACCTCACCTACCTCATAAATGCCAAGCACCTACCGCAATTGGATAAAGTGTTGGATATTCTCTCAAATTTGCAAGACTCTTCTGTCAACGATTCAGGATAATAGAGAACTTGAGGGAACATCTGTGAGCATCAAGCATTTTCAAAACAGATCGAAAATGCCCAAAGGAGTATATAATACCCTTTCTACTTTATAATATACCATTTGCGTAGGTCGTGTAGAGGCACGCCAATAAAA
>CAZURU010000518.1:0-3685 GCA_964623585.1 uncultured bacterium | reverse complement strand
CAAAGCAGAGATGAACAAAGTCTTGAGGATCTGTCTCAACTTGTTTCTTAGAGGTGGTGTCAAAAATTGCCATTTTAATCCTTATAGACCTTGACACATAATCCTATTATATGATAACATAATATTAATTGAATGATACATCTAATAATATAGGGTTTCAAACCGACATTGAAATAAAACGTGCCTGGGGCGACTCGAACGCCCGACCTTCAGCTCCGGAGGCTGACGCTCTATCCAACTGAGCTACAGGCACACAGTTTTAATAGTGTAACAAATTCAGATATTTTTGTCAAGACTTTGTTTAAACACTTAAAGCACATAGGAGATATATCAGAATCATGATCAGCAAATTACAAAACTTTTCAATCGGCAGTAAATGTAAACGAGCCTTGTCCATACTTGGGATAATACTCTTTATAACTGCCTTTATGCCCGATATAAGCGAAAGTCGTAGGAGTTTCGGGGGTCGCAGTTTTAGCAGAAGTTTCAGTAGAAGTTCAAGTCGTAGCTACTCTCGCAGCACACCTTCAAGAAGTTATTCAAAACCAAAAACCACATATAGTAGTAGAAGTTCTTCAAGAAAGAGTTATACCTCTCCGAGAACCTCAACATCAAGCCGCAGCAGGTACAGCAGCAATCGTTCAACTTCAACAAGAACATCTTCACCACGTGCTAGCACAACAGCACGCCAGAAACAGACCGCAACAAGCAGTGCAAAAAGAACGAATACCTCGGCAACACGAAACAGTACCACTTCACGTCAAGCTACTGCACAGAATCGGAAACAGGTGAGGCAACTAAAAGCAGAAAACCGCAGCCTGAAACGGAAAGTCAACACAGCCAACCGACAAACAGCACAAGCACGTAGACAAACACGTTCAACTATCACTGTGACTAACTTCGGTGGATACTATCCTATGACAGGTTATTCACTGTATAGTATGCATGCTTCTATGGCGTTTAACAACTTACTATTCGGTATCTATTTCCACGATTACTATAACCACTCTATCCGACATAGTTACTTGTGGCACTATCACCATCGTGATTATGACCGTTCCCATTGGAGCAAAGAGAAGCAGGAAGAGTATGAGTTCTATAAAGAATACTACGAAAGTCAAGGAGTTGAACAGAATCCGAATTACGTTGATCCGGGAACAAATCCAGATGAAAACTACATCGCAAGTTATGTAGAAGAGAATCCTGATAGATTCTACGGAGAGAATGCTGAAGTGGTAACCGTTGATGAACTTCCTGATGAAGCGGCAATTAAACAGGAACTCCTTGCGACTACCGCAACACCATCGGTAACGACGAACACACAACGCGCACCACCAGAGACAAAAACGGTTATCATTGAGAAGAAAACGTCTGGTGCTACTTGGTTCGTGCTTGTATTTTGTAGTCTTCTCATCGTAGGTGGAATCATGTTGATCTTGTATAACAAAGGTTATTTTTAGGTGAAAAATGGCATTATTCGGCAAAAAAGATGGACAGTCTCTATTTCGCAAAAAGAAGGAGACTGATAGTAAGAAACCGTGGCGGCATGAATTAGTTGACATCCCAATTAATAGCATCATTGAGTTATCCGATATTGCTACTTTTGAGGAAACAGGGGACACATCGCGCAGCTATACGCTTATCACCCGAAAGAAATACACCGCTGCGGGTCTCCTCAGATATATGTATCACATCAAAGACACTGAGGGTGAAACTGTCATTGGTGTTGACCATATTGCTGGTACGGAGGATGTGTATGAAATCTCGCGTTGGATTATTGATGGCGAACAGGAACTCGGTGATCCGTTACCCGATGTCATGACGCTCTACTACCCTGACCCCGACAATGAAGATGAGGAATTCGAGGTAACATACAACCGGCAAGAGATTGTCACAGCGAAACTTGACGCCACCAACCAACAAGGAAAAGAAGAATTTGATGTAGAACTTCACGAATACATCAGTGATGAAGAGGAACTGATGTCTGTAGAACTCTGCGGCAACTGGCTTACCTTCTATGTTGGGATGTTGATTTCCCGATCCGACATTGAGATTTATCCTGCAAATGTAAATGAACAAGTGCGGAGTTAAACGTCATTAGGAGTGTTGTGCAACAAATTTCAACGCCGCATATTGACAAGATAGATACCTCCGGCAACAAGAACAGCACCCGCTAACAGACTAAAGGTAAGCTCATCCCCTAAAATGAGATGGCTAAAAAACACGCCAGATAAAGGGGTAGCAAAAAACAAGACGACTAACTTGCTTGCACTATATCTTTCAAGGATTGATGTCCACGCCAAAAAACAGAAACCCGCAATCACACCGCCTTGATAAAATAGGGCTATACATCCAGAGAATGTCAAGGCAAATGGGGCACCACGTTCAAAAATCAGACTCAACACCGCATAACACGGTAGGCTCAAACTCAGATACCAAACTAAAAGCCTATATGGATGAATCGATTGGACATATAACTTCGTAACAACTACCCTTAAGCCTAAAAAACACCCACTGACCAAAACAGTGAGATCACCGAAAACACTTGTTTGACTTTCTGTAAGTTCTGGTGCGACAGTAACGAAAACCCCGACAAAGGCAACGATAATTCCTAATGTTTTTGTGGGAAACAGGCGATCACCAGGTATCCAAAAATGAGCAAATAGAGCTGTAAAAAACGGGTAGGCATTGATAAAGATAGTTGACCGAGAAGCGGACGTATACTTGGTGCCAACGTTTAAGGTAATGATCTGCAATATAAAGATCACTGTAAGGAAACACAGTCGAAAGAACTCTTCTCGGTTTACGCCGAGAGGTATTCTGCGGTAAAGTGCCCATCCCCCGACAATAACAAGGCCGATAAGAAAACGAATAAATGCCAATGCCATCGGGGCGATGTCGTCCAGAGCAACCTTTATTGACAGCGAATTCCCACCCCAAAGAAAAGCCAGTATTAAACTGATAGCAATAATCTTACCGTGAGGATCTTCACTGATAACAATACGTCTTGACGTTGTTCCGATGGGTTCTTTGCTATTCAAAAGGGGCTAAAGTCCTGATATGTGGTGCCATTATTGTAATTTGACCTGTGACATTAGTCATAAGCACCGGGACGATGGTTCCCCATCAGTCTCTGTTGACGTTCTGTCGCTTGTTCTAATATTGATTCGCTAAACTGAAACCGATTCAAGTAAGGTGGATATTTCTGCGCAATCATCCTATTCGCGTAATGCACCTGTAACAGATAGCGAGTTTGATTGCTACGGTTTGCAGTACCTCTGTGCCAAACTTCACTTCTGAAGATAACTACGTCCCCTGCTTTGCACAGGATGCTCTGTTCTGATGCTCCCTTCCACTCAGTTTCGCCGTCTGGTCGTCGACCCGAAAGATGACTACCGGGAACAAACTTAGTCGGTCCGAGGTCCTCATACAGATCATCCAGATAATAGTGTGCGGTTGTTATATAAATTGGCACTTTAACCCGCGGGTCTTCCAGAATATCGGCGGGAAGTGCTATCGGTATCCAATCTGAATGCAGTCCTTGATCAGGACGACCAGGACCTGTCATCCATGCAGTCATGCCAATGACATGGCAATCACCACCGTGGACTGCTTCCGCTAACTCAATGATAGGGGATTTATCAAGATAATGAAGAAATATAGGGTCACGATTAAAGGCATTATT
>CAZURU010000517.1:0-3704 GCA_964623585.1 uncultured bacterium | reverse complement strand
TTTGCCGGACCGCATACCCTTATCTACGACGGACCCGGCGACGACGAATGGGAAGGCTTGTCTTTGGAACGTGAGGTTGTCAACCCATATCTTAATTAGAGACAACCTTCTTGTATAAAATCCTATAGTTCTACAACCTCAGCGGATTTCTTGCTCATGGGAAAGCACCGAGTTAGAAAATTGGAAGGTAAAGATAGGATAAGTGACGAATTTATCTCAATCGTAACAGGGGGGCATCCTACAAGGTCTTGACCTTATGTGGTTTCCATAGGTTGGGTTGAGCGATAGGAATCAAGACCTCTGAGTCTATACCTGAATCTCACCTTTACCGAAGGTCCGTAATGAACATAGATGCGGCGAAATCCAACAAACAACCATCTTGGAAATAGAAAAGTGTTGGGTTCACGGGTCGTTTGATATATTCATGTTTCTTCTTGAACTTCGAGGGCATCGGTGTTATACACCTTTTAGGAGATGATTTCTATTCAACCCAACCTATGGAGCGAACCTTAATCAAATTCATGTTCCTTTACGTATTTCATTTTAAGGCTCTTACAACAAATTGTTGACAAAAAAGTCGAAAGGCAAATTCTTGTGTTAAGCTTTATGAGACATAATTATGGCCAAAGATAAGAAAATTGTGATCCGTATAGGAGTGTTTACCATCTGTATGGGAACATTCATCGTCATTTGCATTGTTTGTATTACAACTTTATTGGAATCATGTGGATACACCGAGATCGAATCCGCAAAAGTAAGTGAATATAACAAGCTCAAAGAAGATCTTGCACATCTTGTTAAGCAGAATATGAACAATCCTGAGATAATTGCTTTAAAAGTAGAGGTCGAAAATTTAAAAAAGAAACTCACTCAAGTACAAAAAGACTATGCGTCATATCATGTTGCGCTTGAAAATAAGCGAAAGGCAGAGAGAGCAGAGCACGCGGCTAAAGCGAAACTTGATGAGGATTTTAAACTACAATTTTCAATGTGGGATGGTTCGCATCGTAATACCGTTGAATATGTTAAAGAACACATGCATAACCCAAAGTCTTTTAAACATATTGAAACCCACTATGTGGATTATGTTGAAAAAGAGTTTCGTATTATTCAAATGAAATATCGAGGTACAAACCTATTCAATGCAGTCGTCACCAATTCGATCTGGGTAAAAGTTGATTTAAACGGCAATGTAGTGGAAGTGATGAACAATCAATAGAATAGGGAAAACAGATTAATGATAATCAAAGGTATCTGTTTCTGGATCGTGATTTTTATTATTTGCGGTTTATTTGTGGATCACATATTCTCGCGTAAAGAAGCGCATGAGCAAAAATTCATTGAATTTGACGAAGATATAGCACGAATCAAAGCTATGTATGAACGAGAGGCAAAACAAAAATCTGAATTGCTTAAAGAGCGTCAAGAGCTTTCTGAAAGGATTGAGCATGAAATCAAAAGAGGTGAATCTGCTAAACTTCTTATTGCGGACACACTTTCACTACCTCCAGAAGTCGAATCAAAAAGACTGCGGTTAACAGTAGAAAAGGGGCTAAAAAAAGAAACGTCTTCTCCTTCGATCTCATCGGAAACCAAGCAAATTTTTTGGGATCAAACGCCTGTAGAACAGGAGCTGAAGGTCGGCGATTGGATTACGATTGATGGATATCCAGCAGGTCTTGTCGGAGCGGAGGCCGTCCGGACGAATGGGGTTGTTACAGGTTTTAGGTGGAGCGATAACAAGCTCTGGGGAGATCAGTCAATGCTTGTTATTGCTAGTCAACCGACAGGATATTCGGGCCCCACTGATCGGATCGTCAATATGGTCGGTTTTATTGAAAATCCATCTTCAAATGAAAAGGTTGCACGTGTCAATAAAGCATACATTCAGAAGTGGGATAGTTCCGATAGTGCTTTGGTGCGCGTCACCGCTCAGATTTCTCAGATTAGTCTGCCAGATCCAACAAATAGATATCCGGAACAATGGGGCATAGATCTAACGAGCATTGATGTCGAACTTGTGAAGGAGTAAAGCTTGGTTGTTAGTGAAATCTGCTCACTCTATTGTGACAAAAACAATCTGCTTTCTCTAAGTATGTTTTAGTATTTGCTCTGAGGTTTGGCAATGATATTTAAATTTTTATAGGAGACCTGAGCTATGAAACCAGATTTTGCTTTCTATTACCCCGGGCAGCGTTGGAGCGATACGGATTGGGTTAAAAACTTGATTTGTTTTTTTGATGGTATTGCCATGTTAATACCCGGCTCCGCAGAGGACTATCAACTATACGATGACTTCCCAATCGTTTTCGCCCTTAAAGATCACGAATTGTTTCGCGTAATTCGTCCAGAAGAAATTATTGATGATAAAGCAACTGAAGTCCTGGCGAAAGCACTAAGCGATATAATAGAGTCCGGGCGGTTGGACAATTTGACGCGATTCGATGGTAAGGGCCTTGAAGATTCTGCTTTCCGTTCCTTAGCAAGGTCGAAACTCGGATATGATGGTAATGAAAAACTCGCTAATGCCATATTCCGAGAACTTGAATCTCGTGGTTTAGCAGATAATTCAGGAAACGGTTCCTTCATCTCCATAGATGGAACTGTAGGTGCACTAATTCTTACGCTCTTGGCACAGATACTCAGTCTCACTGCGGAATGTATTGGCTTGAGGTTATCACCAGCAACTGACCAAAAGCATGTTATTCGTGCCTTAAATGAAATTCTTTTGGAACCGGATCCCCTAGGATCATCAGCAGTTGGGGATGTTGTTTCGTTCGACATAGCTGAGGTAGGTGTTGATCTTGGTCCAGTTCCAATGGATGAGATTCTCGATTTTCGTCAGCAGAACTATCGTCAACATCGAGACTACATTCAGTCTGTTCGAGATTTTGCGAGAGAACTCAGCGGTATACCATTAGATGAACGAAAAGTGAAGTTTGAACAACGTCAAGAAAAATTGGAAGACTTATCTAATGGGTTGAGGAATATATACAGAGGTTCATGGAAAAAACCAATTATTTTTGGGATTGGTTTAATGGGAGCAGCCTGGACTTACCAGAGCGATCCGATTGGCGCGGTCATCTCAGCTGTTAACGCGCTCGTCGGAATAGTGCCTGATAAACCGAAGGAAGTCGATGTCTATTCCTATCTCTTCTCGGCAAAACGGAGATTTTAGGGTATAGTTCGTGCACACAAACAGATTCGGTTATGTTGTTGAATTGGACAATGACGGATACAGCACCCCAGTTATCGCAGGAAAGGAGTTTACGGGTAGTAGACCACAGCCCTAACGGTAATGAGGTTCAATTTATTATGGTAAATTAAAAAAATAAGTTTACATTTTAGAGTCCGCAAATTCCCCCTGATAAGGGGGGTAGGGGAGTTGAGTGTGAATCAAAAGTGTGTAAATAATTATGGGATCCGCCATAGTATACCCTCACCTCGGGGTAATATAGAAAATGCGGGACCAGCAATCATGCATTCTTTGGTGGTCTATTCGGAGTCTTGTTCTTCTGGAATCCAAAGAATCTTATCTTGAGCAAGAGTGAGGTGCGCGAAACAAGCTGCTCTGTTTAATAGGACTTACGCAGCCTTAATTTTTAGCATAGGTGATTTGAGTTGTTGACGAAGATACTCAGAGAGCATACCATGTTTGACTTGATAAAGGGTTTGACCGGTTTCATAAGCTTTCCGCATCAGGT
>CAZURU010000516.1:0-3708 GCA_964623585.1 uncultured bacterium | reverse complement strand
ACTTTTTCGGTTACACGAAGGTGACAATTGAGAGACCGCTCATTGAAAAGCAGGATTTTTTTGGAGAGGAGAAAGAAATCGTTGTCACGGACAAGAAGGACAATCCGAAGCCGGATACCAAGCTGCGAGACCATGAACGCGTACCGCTCACAGAGAACATTGAGGATTACTTCAACGGGAAGTGAAACCGCACGTGCCTGATAGTTGGATAGACAGAAAAAAGGATAAGGTGGGGTACGAAATCAACTTCAATCGGTATTTCTATCAGTACACACCACTACGTTCACTCAAGGACATTGCCGATGAAATGTTGGCAAAAATTTAACTATTTAGAAGGTATTGATGATAGAGAGATTCGAGATGATATTGACCTAAGAAACGCTAAACGACGTCAATCTTGTATGATGGATCTAATTCTTGAATTGAGAGATACAACCACACCAGAAGATTTTGCACTCCTTTCAAGAGAGTATCACACGGTGATAGAAAGAATTCAAAGAGAAATTCTGGAATACTTAACTCGACCAATACCTGAACAAACAAAAGGCAAAGCGGTTTAAACAGTAGTAAGCACACTCCGTGTGCCGTCCATCAGACACAATATTCGTATAACTGCAGCACGACTGAAAAACCTTTTAACATACGGCACACAGAGTGTGCCTACTACTTTGCATTGTATAAGAAACTGAAAATTACACATTTAAATTCTTAATCTTCATGCGGAGTGCTATGTAAAGAGAACAGAATCTCTGCCGGAACAAGACACCGAACTGCCAATAGATTGCCTCTTTGCTCCAGCGGAGCAATATGTCTATAGAAAAAAGATTGTCAACAGGCTGCACTCCAGATGAAGTTAAAGAACATATTTGGGTAATTTGGGGAGGTTAGGAAACCTCGCCAGCAGAGTGGTGTGCCTGCATTATGCAAACAAGAAATTACCCGTTTAATTATTTAAACTTCATGCGGAGTGCTATGTAAACAAAACCGAGCATAAGCAAAAAATCAATCCTTTGCCAAAAACTTTACACACCCGTACAAGATTATTCCTTGAACAAGACTGTAGGTTGAAGTATAATTTAGATAGATGTTTTTGCCAAACCTCAATAAAAAGGTATGAATTTATGCACTTTGGTAATCTTGATCCTATTGAACAGGGACATAGTACTTTGTATTTGGTATAACCAAAAACGTCAATGACATTTTTTTACGGAATAAGTCGTTTTGGACTTGAGAATTTTGCGTTGAATATTGCTTGGAAGTCTTTGACATAATTGATGAATTTGAGGTGAGGAAAATGACTATTACAGTTTATATACCACCCAATATTGAAAAACAGTTAAACGAAAATATATCCAATGGAAATAAAGATGCCGTGCGGCATTTGTTAGTAGATGCAATTGAACCGACGGTGGATGAATTAATGAATAACAAACCACAGTATTCTGTTGAGGAATTACAGTCAATGTTAGATCAGTTAATTGAAGAATTTATGATATGTGTTGGTCCGGATGTGCCACCATTATCCGATTACGCGTTAAGTCGAGAAGGCATTTACGCGGATCATCCATAACCATGATTTATCTAATTGATACCAATGTTTTATTGCATGTTTTACACAGCACAAACACGTCATCACCACTAGCGGAAACAGTTGTACGCAAATTGTTGTCAAACGGCCATGAACTTCATGCTACTACACAGAACTTCATTGAATGTTGGAACGTATCAACTCGTCCTATAAACAAGAATGGTATGGGACTATCACCAGCCAATGCAATTGGTCTATTACTTAAGGCAGAACGGTTATTTCCTTTACTTCCAGATTTACCTGCCGTATATACTGAATGGAAAGAACTCGTAGTAAATTATGGTGTATCTGGTGTGCAGGTTCACGACGCGCGGTTAGTCGCTACGATGTTGGTTCATGGATTGACACATATACTGACTTTCAATACATCAGACTTTGCACGTTATAGATCCAAGGGAATAGTTGCAGTTGACCCAGCAACAGTCTGAAACATAAGAATAGTAGTAAAGCAATTGGTGCTTGATGATATGTGGATAATCCTTGGCGAGTACCTAAGAAATCTCCGAATGGAAGCACTTGAACGGAAAAATGATAGCTTGCTGAATGAGGTATGGGGTATATAAGTCCTGACCTATAAGAGGGTGTGTAAAGTTCTGGTTACTTGTCTGAACCAGGATTTACAGGATTACGAGGATTTTCAGGATAAGACTTCTCATAAGCTTTTTTCGTAGGGACGGGGTCTCCCTGTCCGATATATGCGTCAATTTAGTGATTTTCCCAAACCCGGTGCGATTTCCTAATCGCACCGGGTTTTTGCCAATAACGTTCATAAAAGTTTTTGCGTAGGATCCGGTTCGGTTAGAAAACCGAACCTACCGGCCTGGGATTTATTGCATAATTCTCCCTAAATTGACTCCTATGGGTAGAGAAAAGCGAAACCCGAACTACACAAGAACTTCACGCATGTAATAATAATAATCGCCAAAAAACTAAAACTAAACAACCCTGATCGAGTCTTAACTTAGCTTGTCTTAACTTAGCTTGTATTGTAAAATACAATTGGCAATACAGTTAAGAGATATGGGATCGCTGAGGATTGCTAAAAAGCAAATACGAACAAGGCGACAATACCAATTGTGCTAACAGCCCCAGCAGCTACAGTTATACCTATAAACCGCTTTAAATCTTTTTCTGACCTGTCTATTCTATCGTTAAGACGTGATTCAAGCTCTACGAGCTGACTCTCAAAATTCTCCATTTTCTCATTGATGTTTAATTCAAACTGTTCAAAATCCTCCCCAATTGACTGCTGTATTATACTAAAGAGCTCTTCATTCCGATTAGATAGATCATCAGACTCCATTCCTTCAAAGTCCACATTTTCTACATAATTCCTAACTGCCAACTTCAGCCAATCGGGAATTGGATAACTATTTATCTCATCCAAGATTTGCTCTTCGGTCTTGCCCTGTTTTTTTAATTGATCAAGCACCGTATTGAAGAGTGCCTCAGACCCAAATTTATGGATTGCTGCTACTACACATCCAGCGAATTTCACCAAAGGTCCAGAAAACTTAGTCAGTAATCTGGTTTGAAAAAGAGGTCCTATCCTCCCTATTGCCACAATCAACACGATTGATGGAGTTCCTAATTCAGTAATTTTTCCTACGACTCGGTCTATATTAATTTTACGAAAATTAAACATAGTTTCCCCTTCCGCTTAGCGTCAGTCCTATAGAATAGTATTATAGTATTATAGTGTTATAGTATCATAGTATTTAATCCAAGATGAGTCAAGTCATTTTCTAATTATAACGTGAGTTTGATAAATCAGATTTTCCCAGGCCGGTAGGTTCGGTTTCCTAACCGAACCGGCTTTGTGTCAATTGCGCTCATAAAGGTTTTGGCAAAGGATCCATTGTATAAGAAACTGAAAATTACACATTTAAATTCATAATCTTCATGCGGAGGGCTATGTAAACAGAACAGAATCTCTGCCGGAACAAGACACCGAACTGCCAATAGATTGCCTCTTTGCTCCAGCGGAGCAATATGTCTATAGAAAAAAGATTGTCAACAGGCTGCACTCCAGATGAAGTTAAAGAACATATTTGGGTAATTTGGGGAGGTTAGGAAACCTCGCCAGCAGAGTGGTGTGCCTGCATTATGCAAACAAGAAA
>CAZURU010000515.1:2578-3721 GCA_964623585.1 uncultured bacterium | reverse complement strand
TCTTACGCAATGGAGCAGGCACATTGGACACAGATAGCGAGTCAGTTAGGATCCCAAGTCCAGAAAGCGTATGGATAACATCTTCAGCTCGTACAGACAGGACTTCTATGCACTGCTTCAATCGCCACGATAACGAAGGTAGCTGGTGTGAGTAAAGTAGAAATTGAAGCTGTACGCCGGTTTGCAATCCAGGTTCTAATTGAGCGAGAAGACGAGGGTTTGGGAGGCCAGGAATCACGAGTTGCCAAGCTTCCGGAGGTACATTTCGTAGAAGGTCGGGTAGATCTTCTCGATCTGGATGTCCAATCCATGGACGGCGTCCTGTACCATAAAAGTCGCGAGCACTGAGAAGCGTCACGTTGAGGGTAGCAAGATCGTTAATCGACATATTGCAGTAAGCCAATAAACCTAATTCAAAAAGTTGGCACTGAACATCGCTCGGAAAAAGCAGTAAGCGTACTGAACCAGACTCGACATCCGTAATACAGAGTTCAGTTAGACCGTTCCAGTGTGGCGGCCCATGATGATCAATCTCAGTTATTGCTTGTTCAAGTTTACGAGTGAATTGTGTAAGAGATGAAGAAAGGCCGGTGGCCCCCTGTAGTGCCTGAGCAAAAGCCTCTAACGTTTCCTGGCCATGCCGGACAGTACGAAGTCCCCAATAGGATTCGGCTTCTGATTCATAAAAACTTAAAGGAACTGAGAGTCTTTCAAGAAGGCGAAGCTGCTTCCATGACATACTCAGGACATCTTGCTCCATTCGACTTTTTGGGTTTCGTCTAACTATAGTACGAAGTACTTGGTAGGCTTGCTGCAAGTGGGTTTCGACAGACACTATATTAGGTCCTTGAAGACAAATAGCACTAACTAAGGCATTAGGCGAGTCAATCTTCTTCTGGACTGACAATAGTTGTTGAACAGAAGGCCAGCGAAATATATAAGCACCATGCGCGGAAAATGCTTGGACCGTTTCTGACAGAGGATTCTGGCACCAGCCGACTATTGGAATATTGCGCTCTACCGCGCTTGAAAGAAGTGCATCTAACCACTTGAGATTATTGCTGTCGCCGCAGTCAACAGCAATCCAATCCGGTCGGTATTCATCGAGAAAAGTCTTTGGATCAGCGGGAGCATAGACTGTAG
>CAZURU010000515.1:0-2568 GCA_964623585.1 uncultured bacterium | reverse complement strand
AGGAAGGGAGCTCGCTATGTCGTCTGCGGACTGGACTTTAGTGTTTCGGCTTGAGGCATGACTTTGAACGAAAACCTCGTCCAGCCTTAGCTTTCTAGCATAAACGTTGGCAAGCTGCTCGCGGATACCGATGTGAGAACCTGCATAGAGTACGCGTTGGGCTTTTCGTCCCTTCCCACTACTTACAGCATCAAGAATTAGACCGGTTGCAAAGAGAAGAGCAGGACGGGCTGGATTCCGATCTGGCAATACAACAAGGAAGGGTTGCTGTCTGTTTAAACAAGTACAAGCGAGCGCAGTACTGAGCGCGTCAATTCCAAGCGGATCGGGATCTTCCCCACCGTAGCGAAAAAGTTTGTTATTCCAAAGTTCTTGAAAAACTTTGTCATCCTGTATGGGCAATTTGTCTATAGCTCTTCTTATGTTTTCGAGCCATTGGTCTATATCCATGCAAATCTCCATTTGCTACTGCTACATATGTAGAGTTCAACTTGGCAGTAGCGAATTAATCAACCACAAATTGTCAATACTGTTATTCGGATACCAGATTTCAAAAACGCTCAAATTCTATTGCTGTGAGGATATTTTTCTCAGTTAAAGATGGATAAGCATTATGCAAGAAATTGTGCAAAGCATCGAGAGTAGAAAATCCATCTCGCTGTGCATGATGTTCTGTCAGTTCTGCTAATGTTAGATGCTCTACGGAAACGACATTTACGAGAAGGCGGTTATTACCGCAAGTAAGCAGGAGCGGACCTGGATTAATTGAGAGGCAATTTTTTCGGATGGTAAGTGTTTTGTCACCCTGGCAAGATGCTGCAAAAGGTTTGGCCTTTAAGTGAAGCTGGCGGACGCGGTTACGCCATTGATCTGGTGGTTTGAGTTGGCTCATGAAGAATGCGCCAGACTCCACTTTATGCTCCCAAGCATTGGTGAGTAGCACCACTTTATCAGGTCGAAGTGCGTGAAGAAATAATTCGCAGTGTGGAGCGGCTACGACGAGTGTGGCACTGAGCCGCCGTGCCATTTTTTGAAGACGATCGGCAATGACATTTGCTGTAACCGTATCAAGGTTAGCGCAGAATTCGTCGATAAACCAGATGTTGGCGCAGCGGGCAATGAGACTGGCAAGCATAGCGCGATACTGTTGACCGGTGCTCAGCTCGCTGAATCGTTTGAGAAACACGAAGGCATCTGAAAGACCAACGCTTCCCATGAGATAGAGGGCATCCCGGACGCTTCCAATATTTTTTTTAGCACTGAATATCTCGATCAAGGCCTTTTCCGAATGGAACGGCTCGAAGGCCCCTACAGCAACATTTTCAGGATAGGCAATATGTCCTTCCTGTTTCAATCCCTTGTTGAGGTTGCGTTGCGCGAGTGCGTTTAGGAGCGTTGTCTTTCCCGATCCCGACGGACCAGTAATGAGAATGATTTCTCCAGGTCGAATGTTAAGTGAGAGATTTTGCACGACGATATTTTTGATATTTTCTGGTGAAATCCCAAATGCCTGCGAACCTGAGAAATGTATTTTAATGTGAGATTCTCGACCTGAATAGAATTATCAAGAGGCTTTACTTGGAACATGGGTGGCTTCCAGCCATTTGGGGGAGACAATTCTGCAACGCGGCGGCTAACAAATCGGTCTGCTGGTTTATTCAGTCCTTGCATATATGTTGGTTTGGGCAGACTAACAATATCCCAGAACAGATCATAATCATGGAGTACATCATCAATTGATAGGCGCTCAAGTCTGTTTAGCAACTCATTCCGCGACCATCCTTGCTCTTTCTGTAGCTTGAGTGCTCGTTCCATATTTGCCACCTGTTTATCTACTATACCACAAGCATCTTTGAGGACTATTTCTTTGCTTCGAACGCGCTCAGCATTTTTCATCAAGTATCCCATATCTTTTACGACTCGACCTAGATTCCCTTCTGTCTCACCTATGAAGCGCATGCCCGCCCGCTCGGCAAAGGGAACATACTTTAGCATATCAGCAGAAATTTCTAAGAAGTATGGAAGTAGGCCAGCTATCTGCCAACGTGTACGCGCGAATTGAGCAGCATGCTGCATGAGAATCTGGCCTAGCCCTAAACCTCGAAACTCAGGGTGGATTACGAAGCGAGCAATTCGAACGATGAGGTGAATATATTGGCGCGTGGTTTGCATATCCCACGCCTTCCATGAAATCATTCCATTGCGAAATGGAACGTTCAGTAATTTCGCTCGTGCCTTGTTCATATAGAAAGGTGTCGCTAGTTCAATATACCCTAAAACCTTGGGATAAGCAGGATGAAACGTTCTGGCGATGAGCCGAGAAGTCCTCCCGAAAAGGGGCTGATCTCGGTAATGAAATTTTGCCAGAGAGGTATAGCTTAAATGCTCATCCGCTTGAGTAATCTCTTTGATGAGCATATCAACTTCAAGACCGCCTACAGACAGTTTTTCCTTCCAAATATAGGCGGGTGACAATTGAGCATTCCCATTCTGGCAGCGTACAAATATGCGCTGTCCATCTACAAACGCGGTATCTCCTTTACTAACGCAAGCAGATAGAGGAACGTC
>CAZURU010000514.1:0-3731 GCA_964623585.1 uncultured bacterium | reverse complement strand
GCCACGTTGAAGGCATGCTGCTTGATGGTGAAACGATTCCTGAAGCGAAAGAGATCGCATTTCATCAAGATAATCCAGACTATGCTGATGGGGTGTGGAAATCCATAACAATAGTTCTGCCGGACATTTCCGAAATTCGGGTCTCTCACCCTGGTCGGATTCAGAAATTTTTCCAATGGTTCAGCCAAACGACACAAATTTTACGGTAAAATTAATTTGGATAGGACTTACACAGGTTGCTCTTTTGTACCATAGGTTGTTAGCCTGTGCACTGAGAACGTCTCTGTTTTTTTCAGAGTTTACCCGCTAACGAAGCACCATATCGTCAAAATTGCGTAAGTCCTGTTGGACTAGGAAATTATGGGAGTGAAACCTAACACAAGAAAGGGGACATAATGGAATATAGCAAAAAACCACTACTGCCTTTCATAGGTTTGGTACTTTTCGTGTTTTGTGCAATAACAGCTGTCAATGCTCAAAGTCCCCAGCAGATTGCCAGAAAAGCGTTGGCTTCTACAGTACTTTTGGTCATGGAGGATGCTAACGGACAGCCGCTTTCACTTGGCAGTGGATTCTTTATCCGAAAGGGTCAAGTTGCGACAAACCTTCATGTTGTTAAAGGTGCTTCGCGAGGCTACGCGAAACTGGTAGATCAAAAAACAGAGTACGATATTGAGGGCATCACAGCCGTTGATGCAGAGCGAGATCTGGTTATCTTAAAGATTTTAGTTCCTGAGGCACAGGTAATTTCGCTTGGCGATAGCGATATAATTCAAGTTGGCTCACCTATTTATGCCGTGGGCAACCCGCGCGGATTGGAAGGCACATTCTCACACGGAATCATCAGTAGCGTCCGAAAAATTGGAACGGATAAACTCCTTCAACTTACTGCTCCTATTTCTCCAGGAAGTAGTGGTGGACCGGTGCTAAACGACAAAGGACAAGTTATCGGAGTTTCTGTAGCAACTTTCCGCGGAGGACAAAATCTTAACTTCGCTATTCCTTCAAACTATGTAAAAAAATTGATGGGACAGATTGGACCTGCGAAACCGTTGTCAGAAGCAAAACCTGCTGTATCAAAACGATCTATCCTTGATGAATTCGGAGGTAAAAGCGCGGAGGGAGTAACCGGAGGCAAGTTAATATGGGAGTTTGCAGCTGCACAGATCGGTTCCTATTCCTTTTCACTGCGTAACCAATTGCGTGAAAATATAACGGATGTTTATTGCCTCGTAATTTTCTTTGATGTACAAGGGGACCCTATTGAGGTGGATGCTGTATTATATCAAAACCTAATTCCCGCGGGTTTGGCAAAGCGAGTGACAAGCATGGTTGATGGCAGCGTTCAAGAATTAACAACGCGCTCTGGATCAAAGATCCCTCACACAAAAGTTGAGTTTAGGATCCTTCATTTTGAAATAATTGAATAAGGGCATCTGATAGCCAATTGCAGTAGCATACAAAGTATCACCATAATTAAAAACTTGGTATGATAAACAATGATAAAACAGTATTTGATAAAGTTAGTAGAACGAGACATTTTTACGATATTTTGCACCTTAGCTGCTATCGGTATCATTGGATTGATTTATGATCTTTATTCCCTCAGAAAACGAAGGGTTTTTGCAGAGAAGTATCTTTCAAGGTATGAACAATGGATGCACAGTTCTTCTGATGAAGAATGTAATCAACGATTACTACGTTGGTTACGCCGAAACTCAACTAGAATTATGGATGAAATGGGAGAAAATAGAATCATCAATTTCTACGACCTGTATTCTGTAAATCAGGGCATGTTAGAACGCTATATCGGTAAATTGGACTATCTTATTTCTAAAAAAATATGGGAATTAATTAACCCTTTAGCTTGGTTAACGCGATCAGTGCGTTTCGTGTTTGATGTGTTTTTTTGGATTCTCCGTTCAGTTGGATTAATAAGTGTTAACCGAGAAAATAAACTGAGGGCTCATTCCTTGTTTGACATAACTATAGGAACAATTACCGTTTTGGGAACCCTATTTTCTGTTATCGCTGGCTGGGATTCTGTTATGGAGTTTTTGCGTCGAATTTTCGGATGGTTAGATTTTATTAGCGTCAATTAACTTTTTCCTATGAACTGCAAGATTTTAGGCACAGCGAAGTGTTATGTGAAAAAACAAAATTAAAAAAGAATATACACATACCGAACAAAAATTCAATACGTTCGGCGGGTAGCATGGTTCAGAAACCCCACTACGGTTCCAAATAAACCCTTTCTTATCTGGATTTTTTATATTCATGGCCAAGCCGCAATATAAGTGGCAGTTTTTCTTGCTTCAATAAAGCATCCATTAAACCATGAATCTGCCTCATCCTCTCAAGTTGACCTTGGATTGTTTCTTGCTGACTGGCGATCCAACTCATAACTTGACTGACATGGTAAACATTTTCAACAGGGTTAAATAATCCAGGGACTTCACGTATCACGTTAACCTTTAAGAAACGAGCTCTGTTATGTCTTATTATTTGGTCGGTCGCGAAACGGACAAATTCATCTGAATTATTGTTAAAGAGGTTAATTTGAACCGTATTCGGTACCGTAAAAATGTGAAAAATGTGGGTGCTTATGAACCTCTCAATTGAATCTGGATAATCCTCCTCCACCACATCGGCGGTTACAAATCCATTCAACAACATGTGATCAGCTATAAAATCGATTTTCTCTAACTCCAACGGATTGCTCCGTAGTTTAACTTCCTCAATTTTAACGCCCTTTTTATCATGGATGATACGGGATAGCCTCTTAATCTCAATATCATACCCTGTCTTGGCAATATGGTACGCCCTCACGGCCGCATGGGCACCCCATTTTTTCGCGACAGTTTTGTTAAGCCATTTCACGACTGACTTCCAATCAAGTTTCGTTTCGTACCATTTTTTGTATAAGTTTTCCTCCTTTGAAAACCTGCGAAATTGATACGCTAAGAATTCTTCAATCCGCTCAGTTTTGAATGATTCAGTGTGGTACCATTTTTCGCCTCTGCCTATCATTTCAGTATCAGATTTTTCACGATACCAAGAAAGATGGATCCGTACTGCAATACTTTTATCCACCGAATTTAGACAATTGACTTGAAGCACAACAGGATATCCATCGCCTGGGTCGAATTTACAATTAGGTAAAAGAAAGTGAATCCACATGCGAGCACCATATTTAGAAAGTTGCAATTCCGCTTTAAGAGACTGTGGATTATTAACAAACTTTTTTAGTGCTGACAAGACGCTTTCAATGACTTCATGGTGTTCAACAAAATTATATCCTTTTGAAACTGCAGCGACTGGTACATGTCCTTCATTCTCAAGATGTGGTTTCCGTGCTATGAGATATAAGTATTCGTTCTCAATACCTTCTTCTATGCTGAAAGGATACATTCCAAACTCGGGGATCTTTTTAAGAAGTTCACTTATTGATCCTTTGTGTATTTGAACTGCCCGACCATGCCATGTGCGTTCCATAAATTCCTCGTTTCATTTGGTTATACCCAAAATATTCTGTTGTTTCCCATGGCTTCAATGCCTTATCTCGCCATCAAACGAGCAACAGGTTTCCGTAAGTTTCCGCTAAAGAGTGATTTTTCACGGTATTTTATAGGAATGTCTCTACAAATGCCGCCCCTACGGGGCTGGGTCTTTTGGTCACGCGCTGCTATAAACATTCCGTCGCTACGCGACTGAGGAGGTTTTTGAAGGTT
>CAZURU010000513.1:0-3743 GCA_964623585.1 uncultured bacterium | reverse complement strand
CCACCGGGTGTGGGTTAAAAAATTGTCCTGCTTATTTAAAAAAACGACCAAAAAACGACCAAAAAACGACTCATATTTGGCACTATGTCACTTCTGCAAATACCGTGCCATATAAAGAATTCAATTCCAAAGCATAAGTCCATTTCTGGACAAAGCCGGAATTAAAAAACTCGGTAAATTTACTTGACACTCGTATAAAATACGCTATACTAAATAAACATCATTTTTATAATGTTCAAACCTTGTAAAATACTGAAAGGCTTCCTGTGAATAAACAATCGGAATACCTCACGATAAAAGAAGCTGCAAAGCTTCTTGGCGTTACTTCTACGACCCTCCGCAATTGGGATAAATCGGGAAAACTCGTCGCTGAACGGCATCCAATAAATGGCTATCGTCTTTATTCACTGGACCGAATGATGGAACTTGTGCGTGAACAAGGAACGGTCTATCAAACTCGCATGCCAACAGTTACCCCATCTGTCATTCAACCTACGCTTTTCCCCATTTCCCCTACATCCCCACAGTTAGATATCCGTGCCTTTCGCCTGTTGATTCGCCAAATGAGCAGTGCTTTTCGAGACTCTATGGGGGGCGGTTTGCTAGAACGCTTTGAAGAAATTTCTAAATTGTTGTACTGTAAACTTTATGATGAACGAGAAAGTTTATCATCCGATCGCAATACGCCATCTTTCTTTCGGATTCCAGGAGAATCTTTTGAGGAAACATATCAAAGAATAACCTTGCTTTACCGTCAAGCCATTGAACAACTACCCGATGTGTTCACTAATGGACACCGAGAATTGAGTGATGACAAAAAGGCTATTGTGACCGTAGTTGAGTTATTACAAGACATACAGCTTTATAACCTTTCACAGGATATAAAAGGAGTTGTATATGAAGAATTGATTCGGAACACCTTTGATAAATCCGACAATCAACAATTCTTTACTCCCCGTCAAGTTGTCCACTTCATGGTTGAATTTATGAAACCTCGTCCGGATCAAGTAATCTGTGACCCTGCCTGCGGAAGCGGTGGTTTTCTCATTGAAACCGCTTCCTACATGAGAAAGCATAAAGAGAATAATTCCCAATTGATTGGGCTGGAAATTGACAGAAGAATGGCCTGGACTGCACAAATGAACCTGCTCATGCATGGAGATGGACGAGGAACGATTTATCATCTCAGGGATGGTGGGTCACTCGCTTTTTCAGATCATTTAAACGAAATTGCCCCCCCCAACAGCATAGATTTGATTTTAACCAATCCGCCTTTTGGAAGTGATTTTTCCGATCTAACTTCTCTATCTCAGTACGAGCTTGGAAAAAATAAAACTTCCAGACGTAGAGGTGCTCTTTTTATTGAACGCTGTCTGAATTGGCTGAAACCTGGCGGGCGACTGGGCATTGTTATTGATGACAGTATTCTAAATGGCAAAACCAATACGGATGTACGGCAGTTAATCTTGCACCAATCTATTATTGAGGCAGTAGTAAGTCTGCCAGATGTGACGTTCATGCCCTATGCTACAGCAAAAGCATCCATACTATTTTTGCATAAAAAACAGGATATCAATGAAACTCAGCCTCCTATTTTTATGGCACACGCAGAGCATGTGGGGCGGAAATCCAATGGAGATCCACTATATTCAGAACATCGAGATGATAACGGACAACCTGAGATGCAGGATGAACTGCCCTTTATTCTGAAAAATTGGATCAACTATCTCGCACATGGAGAACAGGCACTTACGCATTTAGCTCCAAAGATATTTATATGTTCTCCCGATCAATTTAAAAATACGGAGCAAGGAATCAGGCTAGATGTTCCATTTCACCATCCTTCTCGTAAAATTGCGGAAGAAATACTCAACCGTTCTATTTATCCCACACCCAAATTAGCAGAGCTTGTCATTACGCGTAATATAACAGCCATTCCCGCCAAGCAAGACCCCGACGAAATTTGGAACTATGTCGGGCTTGCGAATATAGTTCCGGATAAAGGAGAATATACGGTGTCTCAAATGCTGGGAAGACAAATAAAAAGTAATGTCCGCCTGTACCGTGAGGGAGATATCCTTTTTTCCAAATTGCGGCCTGAATTGCGTAAATGCGTTCTAATTCGAGATGATGAAAATGAAGGATTTGCTTCTTCCGAATGCTTGATATTTTGCACTCTTGAAAGCGCGATAGACGATCCAGACTTAGCAGAAGAAGCCTCTAAAATATTGCCAACAGTAAAATGGCAAATTGATAAAGAATACCTGGCCTTCTTATTGAGAAGTGATATTATCTTTGGTCAAATTGTATATCAAATTACTGGCGTTGGAAGACCCCGCGTCAATCAATCTGCCATTCTGAGTCTGAAAATTCCACTTCCCCCTTTATCTGTTCAACACGAAATTGTTGCCACATACAAAATGGCCTGGAAACATTTTATCAATTGCCGCGAAAGAAGCAAAATGATTTTAGAGGAAGGCGAGGAAACGCTCAAAACAGCAGAAGCGCATATTCGAGAGAACCTGTGTCCGAATAAAAATTGAATCAGATCCGTAGGCGATTTCTATTTGAACGATCATCAATTTCTTTTAGAAATTGCAAAAAATCCTTCATAGATTTGCTCAATATATCCGGATCCCGACGCGATGTATGAATAATTCTCCATAACTTTCCATAATTTCCTTGATCAGGTACATATTCTCTTTTTTGGGTGCTATAAACATAGACTTGCTCACCTTCAATTTTACCATCCGTTTTTCCTAACCGAATATCACGCTCCCGTGCAATTTCGCCAGCAGGAATGATGCAGCAGGCAAAAATGTAAGGGTATTCACCGATTATTCTTTCTGATCGTATTAAATCCCGCCACTCCCAACCTATTAGCAGAAGTAAATCTTCTTCAGAATTGATCTGTACCGTTGGCGTACTGAAGCGTGCCGCCTGTTCATCAGAGTCAGCGTCAACCGCTTTCATTTCTATCCGCAACAAGATAGATAATGCCTGATCGCGAAAATAGAAATCAGGGTATTCATGTGCGACAGAAAATGTCAAAAAGTATTGATCCCCATATCTCTCTTTGAGCAAATGCACTGCCTCCGTACTCAACGCATACTCCAGCATAGTTCCTATACGAGTTCGATAGCTGGATAGTTGTCTTCTATCCTCAGGAAGCGGCTCAATACTACGGGGCTGCTTGACCAATCTTTCTGGACTGAAATGGGTATTGACTCGATTGGCTGCATCACCAAATAGGTTGGTCAAGTATTCGGCAATTTCGTCTATATTTCGATCTTTAGAGGCCAAAATTTCAGGAAGCGTAACCATAAGAATGTATTCCGATATATTTTAAGGACTCAGCTCCAACCTGCTCTGTAAATTACCCACTATATCCTCCCAATCCATCAACAGGGGATGGTACTCATCGGCAGCCCACAACTCGGACTGCGTGCGATAATTTGGACTGAGTGGATGCCCCGACTGTCCGCCTGCTGCCGTCGCCATACTCTGCGCCGGATTACTCATATCCACCACCATCCGATAGGTCGAAAGCGCCCCAACCTCAAACAGCTTGCCAAAATTATACCCCGTGGCGCGCACGGTTCCCGTACTCCCCGACGACTCAAAAGGTCCCACATCAAACATCTCTGACAACGCCCCACCATCACTCAAGGGATGCCGAAAAGTCACCGTGTGCAACCTTCCCCAGCGCCACTGCGATCTGCGCGGACCCACGCGGCGGCGCA
>CAZURU010000512.1:0-3757 GCA_964623585.1 uncultured bacterium | reverse complement strand
GGAAGGCGGCGGCGCTGGCGGAGGCTGCGGATGTGCCCTGCTGGATTCAGATGGGTGGGTTGTGTACCGGGGTGCTGGCGGCTTACTCGGTGCATTTGCAGGCGACGCTGCCCAACGCGACGTTGCCCTGCGATGAGCTGCCCTTTACGCGGGAGGCCGATGTTGTGGCTGAGGGGTTGGCGCTGGAGAAGGGGCATTTTGCTGTGCCGACAGGATCGGGATTGGGGGTTAAGGTGGATATGGAGGTGGTGGAGCGGTACCGCGTCGCTTGAGATAGTTTATCCCTAGGGAAATGGGCACGAATGTTCTATCTCAATCTATATCAAGGAGTTACGCAGCATATTCCAGCCTCGCGATGTTGGTTGCGATTGTTTATAAGAATATCTACCTTTGGGTCAGATAAGTAGCACCTAGCGGCGATTACCCTGACCAATTGTTCGGGTACAAGCAGATATGTGAAAAAGAGTGAGCTATTACTATTAAATAATCGGAGTCTCTCTATATGTCAGTCTTGGATAATCTCGAATATGTCAACCTGATTGGTGAAGGATATTTCTCGATAGTTAAAGAATATCGGAATAACGATAATGGAAGTCGGATTGCTGTAAAGGAACTAAGAGAAAAGTTTAATGGTGAGGGAGATTATAAAAAACGCTTTTCACGAGAAATTGATCTACTTAATGATCTCAAAGAAGTTCCCCACGTTGTAGAACTCATTAATTGGGAATTAACCAAAGACCGCAGTATCTACTTAATGCCGCGAGCAGATACCAACCTCTATAAATACATAAAGACCAATAATAGTTCTTTATCTGTTAATGAGAGATTTAACATTTTTGAACAAGTTCTCTCAGCAGTCAAGAGTGCTCATGCTAAACAAATTCTTCATAGGGATATTTCTCCCACGAATGCTTTGATTTTCGACTATAAGAATAATCCAAGAATTGAGCTAGCTGATTTTGGCTTAGGGAAGAGCCGGAATGAGATTAACTTCTTGACTCATTCAAGTGTAAACTCTTATGGACACATATATTATGTTGCGCCAGAACAAAAAGAACGTTTAAGTAGTGCAACGGTCCGTAGTGATATTTACTCGCTTGGCAAATTGCTAAACTTCGTTCTTACGGGTCGCGATCCTGACATAATACATCAATGTGATATGACCACAATTTGTAGGTGTGCTTGCTCAGAAAATCCTGACGATCGATATGCTGATGTCACAGCATTGGAGAATGATTACCTAACACTAAAAAATCTTCTTATTGAGCCATCCAAACCCCAAGATGACTGGACAATAAGAGAAAGATTACAGTCTGGAGAAGATATAAGTTGGCAAGAATTTCACCATTTTATTTTACAAGGAAAATCATACGACCATATATACTATGACCACCTTGAACCTCTGATAAGTTTTTTAAGTAAGGATGATAATCTAGCTCAATATATTGCTGCAATTGGAGTGGCTGTAGATGAATTCATGGAAGCTCTAGTCGACCAGTTACACGACTGCTACGGTACAGTTCGTTGGCCTTTTTCTTCTATGAACAGGTTTGGCAGATTTTTATATGACATATATAACTTAACTCCATCTCTCAAAGCTAAATTCCTTTGCCTAGAGGAAATTTGGAGTCTGGCTTACGAAGGAGATCAATGGTCTGTTCAAAGTATTATGGTTGAGATAATAACGAATAATAAAATACCGGAAGAATTAATAGCAGATTTCGCTATGAGAATTACAAAATCTGAAATTAATTCTAATAAGCCTAAAATTCGTTCTGGCAATGTACCTCCTGCAATTCGCAAAGCAATAGACTCCCTACAATGGAGAGGATGAGATAAACCTTGCTTAAAAACTAATCTTTTCACATAACATCGTGTTGTGTACGGTGTGCCATACGGTGCTTGGGACTTTTCGTCCACCTTGCATACGCAGGGTAGTCAGTGGAAGAAACGTTAGCGGAAAGCGAAAAATAAAGAAGTTAATTCGTACCTATTCGGAAATAGCGGACGCATGTCGACAGATACCGTTGATCGGATGAGAGGTCTGGAAATCGCCAAAGCGTTCTTCTTCGAGTGGGGGCTTCCCTTTATCGAAAGGGAATTTCCGGGGCTCAAAGAGAGGATTGCCGTCGGTTGCTTTGGAGGTTCGCAGGCTCTGGGAGCCGACGATTCTTTGTCTCAGGATCATGCCTGGGGTCCGGCATTTCACATATACCTTGAAGGTGACTACGAAATAGACGACCGGGAAATCGTATCTCGGATGTGTCAGGCTGCTCCGAAAGTGTTCATGGGGGCGAAACGGGGGCCCTATGACTCTCCAGTGAGATTATTACGAACTCGTCAGTTTTTTGAGTTCATCTTCTCCGGCTCCCTTCCAAAAAGTGACGCTGATTGGGTGAGTCGAAAGCCTGAGAGAAGAGAATCTAATCTGTATTTCCTCAAGCACGGGTCGCTATTTTTCGACGAATTGGGCGAGTTTACCAGATTTAGGGCTCAATATGTACGCTATCCCTCCGACGTACTCGCTATGCGGATGGCTAGTTGCTGTGACCAGATATCTCACTACGGGGAGTACAACTTCTGCAGCCGACTTTCCAAGCGTGCTGATCCGATCCCGATTCAGATTGCGCTCGGTGCTTTTTCCGAGTCCATCATGAGGATGTACTTCTACTTGGAGGGAGATTTTGCACCATACTGGAAATGGTTGGCATTTGAGTTTCACCGCAGAGGTTTGTCAGAACCAACATACTCGGATCTGGCTGAACTGCCGAAGCTAAGCCCCTCCCAGCAGGCTGAGGTAGTCTCCATGATGTGTAATAGACTCGCGGTACGAATGTGCAACTTAGGTATCGTAAGCCCGGATATTCAGAAATCTAATCGAGTTGAGATCCCATTGTTTTTTCGATACAAAAAGCACATCAGGGATCAAATCTCCGACAGCGAAATCAGGCAGCTAGTGTGAGACTATTAACCGTTCTTGAACATTTCGCAATCCGCCAACACGTCCGTGCCTGGCTACGGTACTAACACACCTTCACGGTTCAGGTACGGAGAAAACATTATCTGAAATAGAACATTACTCAAGCGTGTTGATAGGTTTCATATGGAAATTAGGATTGCTCAGGTAGATTCAGATTTAGAACTAGTTGGTAGTTTGTTGATTCAACTCAGACCTAGCTATGACCTACGCACTATAATCTCTCAGGTTAAGGCCCAGCAAAAGAGAGGTTACACAATCGCTTATATCAAGGATGATGGTCAGGCGATTTGTGCGGCGGCATTTGTAATTGAGACCGGATTGGCTTGGGGAAAATACATGTACATTGAAGATTTAGTCACAGATGCACACCGGCGTTCCTCGGGCCTAGGCAAAATCATGCTAGTTTGGCTTAAATCTTATGCGCAAAAAAACGACTGCGAGCAGATTCATTTGGATTCAGGCGTTCAGAATTTTTCTGCACATAGATTCTATCTGCGCGAGGGGTTTAATATCGCAAGTCATCATTTTTCGATTGTGAATATCAAATGACTGTATAAAAGATTGAACCTTTCATAAACTACGAGAAATACTTTAAGAGACGAGTAGGAATTTCAGGTTTGAGACCAGTTCTTCTGTTTGACCTTGGCGACACTCTTGTCCAGTACTATCGCAGGGAAGAGTTTCCTCCTTTGCTGCGGGCAGGAATTCACGCAGCCAAAGAAGCACTGGAGCGTTTGGGACACGATTTGCCTGCGGATTCTGAGATCGAGCGCGGTG
>CAZURU010000511.1:1701-3767 GCA_964623585.1 uncultured bacterium | reverse complement strand
TTTTAGAACGTCCCTACATTAATAAAAATGATATGGAGCGGATGTTTTCATTGATAGAACGCAAGGGATCAAACTTTGCCTTCTTTTTTAAACATGCCACCGATACCACCTGGATACCGGCACTCAAGGAAAGGGGATATTTCGAGCACCCTCCAAAGGTAGAACGAATCGACCAAGACAGGGTGAATTATCCTACATGGTGGCCGATTTTTTATCTTGAGCGGGTTTCTATCATCGATCCTGTGCTGGTGGTGAATACTATCATTGGCTTTCAAGATACTAACAACCCTAGTGTGTTACAAATAATTGCTGAAATTGCTCTGAAAGTGGAACCAATCGAACAATCTCTTCGACTCAAGGGATGGGTATTGAAATACTTGCAATCTCCTTATCAGTTTAATGTCTCCGCTCTCATTGCAAAGCTCATGAAGCGTTGGTCTGACGCCCCCACCACCGAGGCAGTCGAGGCAGCATTGCATATCATGAAGACGGTGGTTTCATTTATGGCAGATCCAGCGTCACAGGATAACCTACACTTTCATGAGTGGGAATATAAGCTAATACTGGAAGAAGGGGTTCAATCCTTATCGGAAAAGAACCCTTTCCGGGCTGCTCAAATATTGATCAAGGCCACGGATACTATGGTACGCCTCTCTTTCCACCCAGACCAGCTTCAAAAGATCGGTAGTTATGACCTTTCAACGCATTGGTGCCCGCGGGTGAACGAACCTATCAGTGATTACCAAGATATAAAGAAAAATCTAATCCATACATTGACGTTCGCCTGCGAGAAAGTCTTTGAGAAAGCACCTGAGTCCGTGGCAGCACTGGACTCTACCTTACGAAGCCAACGGTGGGATATTTTCAAGCGCATCCGCCAGCATCTCTATTCACAGTACACAAATGAGCAAACCAAACCCTGGATTCACGAGATGATCCTCGCTCACGAAGACTATGGCAATCGGGAACACCACTCTGAGTTCCAGTGCATGATTCGCTTCGCGTGTGAAAAATTCGGCACTGATTTGCTCACAATGGCCGAAAAGGAACAAATATTTGAGGCTATCCTTAGCGGGCCATCGAAGCTGGAATTCCTAGACTGGGTGGAAGAGGATTTTGCCGAAGAGCTATTTGAGGAACGTAAACGCCGTTTCCACAGGTGGCAATTACGGCCGTTTGCTCCAGTGCTTTTCGGGCAATACACTGACTATTTCAGGGAGTTGGAAACGGAAGCAGAAAAGTCAATAACAGATAATGATTATGGGCTTTCCGTGGAATCCAGAGTCAAGATGGGTCATGGACTCAGCCCGAAGTCAGTCGACGAACTTGCGAGAATGTCCGATAAGGCGTTATTGGAATATCTGAACAACTGGGAGAACGTTAATAACGACCCTGTTGAAGGGCTTGTGAGTTTCCCTGCTGAAGAACTAGCCAGAGCGTTTCAAGCTGTCTTTAAAATGTACATTCTGCCTGATGAATCACGGTGTCGTTTCTGGATAGAAAATTATTGTCGAATCGGGCGCCCCATCCATGTAAGAGCGATACTGTCCGCCATTCACGAACAGGTCAAGTCCGGGCAATTCGACCGGCTCGACCAGTGGCTTGTGCTTTGCGAATGGGTGTTGTCCAAACCCGACCATCCACAGAATGAAGGGGTCAATTATCGGCATGATTCCATCATGTATCCTGACTGGCAAGGGTCGCACCAGGCAGTAGGTTATTTTGTAGAAATGTGCCTGAGTAGAGAAGTCAATGTTCCGATTACTGCGCGTACACGGTTAGCAGCCTTGTTAGGAAAGCTGTGCACCGAATACGACCGGCAACTGGATGAGAGTGAACAAATAAGTTATAGCCTTACTGGCCGAATAAACGATGTAGTCAGCAATATCCGCGGTCAGGCGTTGTTATATTTGGTCGAATTCGGTATTTGGGTACGTCGCCAAAAAGCAGAAGCTGGCGCGAATGAGGTGTTTACCATTCTTGACAAACGACTCGAAGCTGAAGCTAAGCCCAAACTGACATTGCCGGAACAGGCCAGCTTGGGGATAAATTACATACGTCTCTAT
>CAZURU010000511.1:0-1691 GCA_964623585.1 uncultured bacterium | reverse complement strand
CACAAACAGGTACTGTTCCCGCTCGGCACAAATTTGCCTGTGTGGACGGAGGCCTTTCGATATTTCATTCGATATAACCAGCCTTATGAGCCAGTCTCTGAACTCATGCTTGGCGACATTAACTTTGCGCTTGAAAATCTGAAAGGATTTAAGATAACGAACAACGATGAAAGAAACGACTTTATCAATAAACTTGGATACCACGTATTTTATTACTACTTGTGGGGTCTGTATCCGCTGAGGGGGGATAACAGCCTGTTGGAACTATTTTATCAAAAGACCACGAAAAACCCTGATGCATGGTCTCATTTGTTTCACCAAGTTGGCCAAGTCTTGAGTAACAGCGAGCAGCAACTAAATGACGTTCATAAAGAAAGAATTGTTCAGTTCTTCGACTGGCGCCTTGAACAGCAGATGCCGTCCGAGTTAAACACATTCACGTACTGGTTACAGGCAGAATGCTTAGATGCGGAATGGCGTCTGAAATCGTACTCAGATATTCTTGATGTATGTAAACAAGAAAACTTCGAAATATACACTCAGATAGCGGCTATGGATACCCTATCAAGAATGGTTCAAGCTCATCCTGCGCGGGTCGTAGAATGCTTTGTCAAGTTAATCGGTACCGTGGTACGCAGAGAAGATTTCAATTATATCCAGACCGATAAAGCAAAATCGATTCTCCGAATCGGGCTGAATAGTAACGATGCCACTGTGCAAGAGATGGCTAAACAGGCATATGAGAACCTCCTTAGACATGGGTACTCTGAAATATTAGATGCGAAGAACTGATATCAGTCATTGGTGAGACTGTAACAAAAACTATGTAAACCGCCTATCATTAACCTTAACTATGGGTGACGATAGGCGTCATGAAAAAGCAAGACTTGGAAGCCTTCACACGTGAAGTCGCGAAGGGGCTTAAAACCGAGCAGGACCTGAACGAGTTCAGCCAGATGCTGACCAAGATCACGGTGGAGGCGGCGCTGAACGCCGAACTGGATGACCACCTAGGCTACGCTACGGCCGGTACGATCCATCGGAGAACGCCAACAGCCGCAACGGCTACGGCAGCAAGCGTCTGAGCACCGGTGAGGGCGAGTTAGAACTGGAGACACCACGCGACCGGGACGGCAGCTTCGAGCCGAAGCTGGTGAAGAAGGGGCAATTCCGTTTTACCTCCATAGACGATAAAATTCTGAGTTTGTATGCCAAGGGCATGACCACTCGTGAGATCGTGGTTCTATTCTATGTGACTAATTTTAATTAATAAATAATGACTCTCAATAAGAAAGCCAAGCAAAGAGCGGCTGAGCAGTTAAAGATAGCAGAGGCCCATGGCAGGCGAGTGTAATTCGAGGGCTACAGCTAATATGGTGACGGCACTGGCCACGCTGATGGTGGCTGTAGGTTACGAATGATGCAAATAATCAGCTTATCTCTTTCAACAATCTCATATATTCCTTTCTACTCATCCCTGCTGTTCTCATATTGCTTCTTATAATGTCTAACCCGACTTCGCTGTATTTTGGAATAATTACAGGCCGAACAACACCCTCCTTTGTGTAAGACCGGTGAGAACCCTTCTCTCTTTCGAAGACAAACCCGAATTTTATAAAAATGGCTTCCTGTGTTCGCCAATCAGTAGGCTTGAGTTTGTCGGACATGATCAGCAACCAGCAAAGGCAGAG
>CAZURU010000510.1:0-3775 GCA_964623585.1 uncultured bacterium | reverse complement strand
CAGCTACGGTTACAATAATGCTATACGGGTTACAATCGGCAAACAGGAAGATAACAAACGTTTCATTGAGGTACTCACGCAGCTGATAGGTTCCAATTGACAACTGAATACTGAAACTGAAGACTATAAAAATGAAAGAACTGATTCAAATTGACAATAGAAAACGGACGCGAAAGATACAGGTAGGCACTGTTCCAATTGGTGGTAGTCATCCGATTTCAATTCAGACGATGACGACTACATTAACACACGATGTTGATGCCACGCTATCGCAAGTAGAAAGGTGTGCCGATGCGGGTGCTGATATCGTCCGTGTCGCCGTGCCAGAAGAAAAAGATGCGAAAGCACTCAACGCATTAGTCAAACGTTCACCAGTTCCGATTGTATCTGATATTCACTTTAACTATAAGTTCGCGCTTGCTGCTGTAGACGCAGGTGTCGCTAAGGTGCGGATCAATCCAGGAAACATTGGAAACGAAAAACGCATTGCAGAGGTATTATCAGCTGCAAAATCTGCGAATATTCCTATTCGTATCGGAGTTAACGAAGGATCGCTTGAAAAAGATCTATTGGAGAAATACCCATCTCCAACAGCAGCCGCATTAGTTGAGAGTGCAATGCGACATGTGAAAATATGTGAAGATCACGATTTCACAGATATTGCTATCTCTGTCAAATCCAGCGACCCTCTACGGATGATAGAAGCAAACCGAATACTATCCACGAAAGTTAACTATCCATTGCATCTTGGCGTGACAGAAGCAGGAACCCCTCGTCGCGCACATGTGAAATCAACACTCGGCATCGGCACGCTCTTATTAGAAGGTATCGGGGATACGATCCGTATCTCAATTACAGGTGATCCGGTTGAGGAGGTATTGACAGCGAAAGAACTTCTACGGGCACTCGGCATGTCAGATAATATATTGGACGTTATCTCATGCCCGTTCTGTGGACGCGGCGACCCAGAAGCAGGATATGAAGACATCGTTACCGTTGCAGAAGAACTTCTTGAGAAAAACGGTATCAATATGCCAATCGCGGTCATGGGGTGTGAAGTCAACGGTCCTGGTGAAACACGAAATGCAAAACTTGGTATACATTTAGGTGGAAAAGAACTGGCTGTATTGAAAGTTAATGGAGAACGGGTTCGCACATTCCGAGGAAAAGATGAGGTGAATCCACAGTTCTTAGCTCATGCTCTTTTAGAAGCAGCGCAAGAACTGCAAGCATCTGAGAAAACACTAAAAGGAGTATATGAGACATGAAGATTGTTTCTCTTCTCACATCAATATGCGTAATAGGTATACTGTTGATTATTACAACAGGTTTCGAAGATGACAAAACTCGGATTGAAGAGGTTAAAAAACCAGAAGCACCAGAAGGTATGGTCCTGATTCCTGCAGGTGAGTTTCTAATGGGAAGTAATGACTACAAAGCCGAGGAACGACCTATTCACAAAGTTTACGTTGATGCGTTCTATATGGACATCCACGAGGTGACAGTCGGTGAATATAATAAGTTTGTTGATGCAACAGAATATCAACCACTGCGTTCTGTGGTTGCTACCTATTCACCTACCGATAACCATCCTGCTGTCTGTCTAAGCTGGCATGATGCGATGGCGTATGCCAAATGGGCTGGTAAGCGACTACCCACAGAAGCTGAATGGGAAAAAGCCGCACGCGGTGGATTGGAAGGTAAGATGTATCCCTGGGGGAACGATGTTCCAGATGGTTCGCAATGTAATTTCTCTGATAGAAACGCAGGTAAAGATAATTCAGACATATTTGTAGACGACGGCTTCAGGTGGAATGCACCAGTCGGAAGTTACCAACCGAATCCTTACGGTCTCCACGATATGGCAGGGAACGTATGGGAATGGTGTCTTGACGCACATGATCCTACATTCTACTCAAAATCACCGTACAAAAACCCTGTCTTAGGTGCAACCGCCGTTGACTGGTTCGAAAATAATCTTATTTTACCGAGTAAAGAGGCTATGACAAGCACAAACAACATTGAATGGATCATTGAAAACGCGGAAACTATTAAATCAAATCGTGTGTTACGTGGCGGTTCACGCGCATGTACTGCAATAGTTTTACGTATATCCCTCCGAAATAGTGAAGTTGCAGAGACAAGGTATTACAACGATTTCGGTGTGCGTTGTGTGAAGAATGTTGAACCTTAGGTTGTGAATAATGCTTCATTTTCAAAAAGCAATCCGATCAATTGTCGGACAAACTGTACTCATCGCGCTGTTTTTCTGTATCTATCATATAATACTGAAACAGATAATGCGCGAAACTGGACTGGACCTCGGTGCAATCAACTATGCGCATCACTTCGTTCCACTCTATGCCTCCCCTGAATTTAGTTTTAGTCTCTGGTTGCTTCCAGCTCTTATTGTATGTATCGGATTCTTATTCATAAGCTACAAATTTCTACAACTGGGCTTACTACCCGACAACATCACCCCGCGCAGACTCATCACAATTGCACTTGTATGTTTCATCGCTATAAACATTAGCGTCGCACTTATTGATACAGTTCAAGGCTTAAAACTCTTTGAACCCTATAGCCGAGAGGATCAAGAATACTATGCTGATGTACCATTTATTGATGAAATGGGTTTAAGGGAATTCCTAAAAGAATTCAGTAATCCCGAATTCTTTAATCAACTTTCTGGTCACACCCGAACACATCCACCAGGCGGCGTAATTTTCCTATGGCTTGTAAGTAAGATTTTCGGCTATAATCTCGTGTCTACATCGTTGCTATCAATACTCTTTACGGCACTCACGGTAATTCCATTCTACAAACTGGCAGAACGGCTTTACGATCAGAAGGTAGCACTTTACGCGCTGCTGCTGTTTCTCATCACCCCTAACTTCGTGATGTTCACAACGACATCAATGGATGGTCCCTTTAGTGTATTTCCAATACTCAGTCTGTTTCTGTTCTACGAAGCGAGAGGACGAGAAACGGATCTCACCATGCCGTTAGTTCGTTTCAGACCCTATAGCCTGCTAACCGGAATTAGTCTAGCACTTGGAATGTTCATGACATATTCCACAGTCGTAATAGGTGTCTTTTTATGCGTAATCCCTTTATTAGAACGGAAGCGATTTTTCCAATATCTGAAGATGTTGGCGTTTGCTGCGGCAGGATTTATCGGATTCTATTTTATACTGTCTGTATTGACAGGTTTCCAACCGTTCGAGGCACTTTGGTTAGCCATTAAAAAGGATGAAAGTGGGATGGGAACAGGCTATGAAAGCATCAACCGCTATTTACATCTAAGTTTTGCAAACCTGTTTGCTTTCCTAATTGGTGTAGGAATTCCTATAACGACCGTATGGTTACGACAAATGGTTAAATCTTTCAAGAATTGGAAACAGAACTCAGTTTTGACAGAAAATGAAAACAGTGAAAAACGCATACCCTGGATATTGTCTACTGAAAAAACAGATACATTCAACATCGGATTCCTGATGACACTCCTCTTTTTTGCATTCTCAACGTTGTTTACAATGGAAGTAGAACGGATTTGGATCTTCATGGTACCTTTCTTTGTAATACCCGTAGCGAAATATCTTACAGAACGTCCACGTTCGGATTTTTTCTGGGTTGCAGGAATGTTAGTTTTTCAGATGATTCTTATGGAAGTACTGCTAAATACATATTGGTAAATTTTACAGATTATAGGACTAACTCATTGACATACTCACCGAGCTAAAGCTCTGGTGATTCTTAGGTTTTATATTGGAAG
>CAZURU010000509.1:0-3777 GCA_964623585.1 uncultured bacterium | reverse complement strand
CACATGATATGTGGAAGAACCAATTGCAATCATTTTTAGAAGACAATTACACCAATCCAGAGCTGAAATTTGAAGACATCATGCACTATTTCAAGTTTTCTAAGACCTATGGGTATGAATTGTTCAAAAAACATTTGGGCGAATCATTCAGGATGTGCCTGCGGAAGGTGCGCCTGACAAAGGCTGAAGAAGCGTTGAAGAACACATCCGATTCCATTTCAGAAATTGCCTATCAGTGTGGCTTTGCGTACTTATCAACGTTTAGCAGGGTATGGGGATAATCCAACCACATATCGCAGAAAATGGAAACTGCAACAAATTTTGAACAGCAGGACAAATTCATAGTAAACGTTTGGTTTCCATCGTATATTATTCGGAAGCATTTCATATTGTTTTTAGCGTGTAAATTCCATACGAGCAGGTATTAAACTAAAGGAGGCGTAACATGAAAAAATTACTGGTAGCAGCAATGGCAATGGTATTCCTATCGGGTTGCATGATGACCCCGCAGCATCGAAGGGCTGTCCGGGACGATTCCGGCGACCGGATGACCGTCGGAAAGGTTCAAAAGGAAATAAGAGTAGGTATGAGCGGGGCCGAAGTCGCCGAGGTTCTCGGATCGCCAAATATCGTTTCAACAGATGAAGAACGGCGTGAAGTATGGATATATGACAAAATTTCAACGGAAGAAGCATACTCGACCAGTGAAGGCGGTATTGCTTCTCTCATCCTTATAAGCAGCATAGCCGATGTGTTTCTTGGCGGAGGTGGCGGAGCGTCAGGTACATCTGGAGCCAGCTCAACATCTCAGAGAACCCTCACTGTACTAATAAAATTTGATGAAGATAAAAAGGTGAGAGACTTCGCGTATCACGCATCTCGGTTCTGAAGTAAGCACACTGGTAAAGAAAGAGCCGCTCTCCATACAGCTTTGCGAGGATATTAAGTATGATCATCCCTGAAAAAAGACATCTATTCGTATGGCTTACTGTAATGGCACTGATCATGGGAGGCTGTGGGAGTAGTTTGCCCAAACACCTCTTGAGATTAACACCGGATACATTGCAAAACAGGGTCTTACAAACGAGAAAATACGAAGGTATTTCAGAAGCCGATCTTTTATCGGCATCTACGGGTGTGATTCAAGATCTGGGATTCATCATTGATGAGAGTGAGATAAATCTCGGACTCATCGTTGGCTCAAAAAACAGAGATGCACCTCCTGACGCAACACAGAGGGTGGTGCAAGTACTTGGTACAATTGCCGCTATTATGGCTGCTCTTGGAGGTGCTGAGAATGTAGATGTCCCGGCTGTTGACGACTATCAAAAGTTATGGGCTTCTGTCGTCATTCGTCCAACACCGGAAGATAACGACAAAACACACTATGTCAGGGTGACATTTCAGCGGATTGTTTGGAATGACAAAGACGAAATAGACAGAATGCAAAGCCTGGATGAGCCTGAAATGTATCAAAAATTCTTCGATCTTCTTTCAAAATCAGTCTTTCTGGAAGGACAAAAAATATGAAACTCTCCGGGATATTGGTGGCCGCAATTGCCACATCAATCGCGTTTTTTGGATGTACATCATCAAAAGAGCAACTGCTAAAGATGGATGAAAGCCAGGTTAAGCTGCGAAGCATGCAAACCCGTGCATTCGACACCGCAGAAAAAGATAAAATGCTTAGAACCGTAATATCCACACTTCAGGATTTAGGCTATATCGTGAGTGAAGCAAATGAAGTGATTGGAACGGTCAGTGCCCGGACAACTCACATTAAATATAAATTCCTGGAAAAGAAAAAGTATCCATTGCTAATAACTGTTACTGTTCGTCCCAGGGGCGAAACCCAATTGTTGGTACGTGCAAACGCTCAGTACAATCAAAAAGCTGTTGAAAATCCATTGGTATATCAAAATTTCTTCACTGTTTTGGAAAAATCGATATTTCTGACCGCCCACGAGGTTGATTAAACGACCATTGTGTCACCACACCGATACAAGCAAAACATCTAAAGGAACATAAAATATGGCAATCAAGATATTGGCGACTGTAATTGCCACCTCCATATTAATCGGGTTGTCCGGATGTGCAACACCAAAAAAGCAATTGATGAAAATGGAGACAAGTCAAGTCATGTTGCGAGGCATGCAAACCCGTGCATTCGATACCACAGATGAAAAGAAGACGCTTAGAAGTATAATATCCACCCTCCAAGATTTCGACTTTCTCATAGATGAAGCAAATAAAGTGCTTGGAGTGGTTAGTGCCACAAGAAGGACCGATTGGTTGCAAATAACAGTTACTGTTCGCCCAAAAAGTGAAACACAAGTATTGGTGCGTGCGAATATGGAATACAGGCAAAAGGGTGTTGAAGATCCAGCAGTATATCAAAAATTCTTCACGTATTTGGAAAAATCGATGTTTCTGACCGCTCACGAGGTTGATTAAACGGTCATTGTGCCGGCTTCATCGACGCAATATTCAAGGAATACAAATATGAAAATCTCCAAGATACTGATGACGGCAATTGCCGCATCCATATTAATTGGATTATGCGGAGGTGTGTCATTTTCGCAAAAAATAGAATTACATGAAAGTCAATTAGAAATTCGAAGCATGCAAACCCGTGCATTCGATACCACAGATGAGAATAAGGCACTCAGAGCGATAATAGCCACGCTTCAAGATTTCGGCTTTGTCATAACGAAAGCAGATGAAGCACTTGGAACGATTACTGCCAGAAGAATCGACAAATATTCATTGCGAATAACAGTTACGGTTCGGCCAAAAGGTAAAACGCAAGTATTAGTGCGTATGAATGCCTACTACGGCCAACCTGTTAGAAAACCAATAATATATCAGAATTTCTTCACCTCTCTGGCAAAGTCGATGTTTCTGACCGCTCACGAGGTTAATTAAACGACCAGATCATGCATCCTCGTGCTCGTCACTTCTTATACAGACCAATAGCCTTCCTTTCTCTGGATAGTTCTACAGGCAACCAAACCGTATCCCCTTCCGATATTGAGTAAGACAGACCCATGAAAAAATCCATTCTTTATTCCGTCTTTTTTAATCTCGTCCTCTTGCTATTCGTGCAGGATAGCCGCGCTCAAAACGCTCTTATAGGGCATACCAATGCTGTCGAATCTGTGACATTTTCTCAGGATGGCACGGTACTCGCTTCCGGGTCAAGAGATGGCATGGTTGTGCTGTGGAACGCGACAACCAGACAAAATACCGACACCTTTGAAGGGCATACAGATGTGGTTAGTGCGGTGGCATTTGCCCCTGATGGGACACTACTCGCTGCCGGATCATCAGTGGATGGCACAGTCAAGTTGTGGGATGTGCAGGCGGGAACAAATATCGCCGTCCTTGAGGAGCATACAGATGTGGTTAGTGCGGTGGCATTTACCTCAGATGGGATATTGCTCGCTTTCGGGTCAGTGAATGGCGCGATCCTGCTGTGGGACGTGGCGACGGAGAATGCCACCACCCTTGAGGGGCACACGAATGCCGTCATCTCTATGGCATTTTCGCAAGATGGAACGCTACTCGCTTCCGGGTCAGCGAATGGCACAATCCTGCTGTGGGATGTGCAGACAGGAACAAATATCGCCACTTTTGAGGGGCATACGGATGATGTCTCATCTGTGGCATTTTCTCAAGACGGCACAATCCTCGCTTCCGGATCTGATGATAACACGGTCAAGCTGTGGGATGTGCAGGCGGGAACAAATATCACCACCTTTGAGAGGCATACGGATG
>CAZURU010000508.1:0-3797 GCA_964623585.1 uncultured bacterium | reverse complement strand
TAAACGCTAACATAAATTTCAGAAAATGTAAACTTATTTGTTGACTTTACTATAAGAGTATTTTGTGTCCTTGTAGGGTGCAAAATTTGTATTATTTTGCTTTTATTGCTATACTATTCAAACCAGTTTTCGGGTGGCACCACCACGAATCGGACCCCTATACCGATTCTGCTACTCTTCCATCTTGATGGGTGGATGAAAGAATTGGGCTGGGAAACCAAGATGAACATACTATATTATGATGCCTCTTGATGGGGCAACAAGTTTCTATTAATTTGTTTAGAGAAAAATAGAAAGGGAGATGTTAATGGACTTTATTGAGGAACTTAGTAATCTATCTGCCAGAATCGTAAAGCAAAAAGATCTTATTCAGACTGAAGAGGCAACGAAAAATGCCTTTGTCATGCCCTTTATCAACTTGTTGGGATATAACGTATTTGATCCAACAGAGGTAGTACCTGAATTTACTGCTGATATTGGCACAAAACAAGGTGAGAAGGTTGACTATGCTATTTTCAAAGATGATGAAGTCATCATGCTCATTGAGTGTAAGAAGTATGGTACAGATTTGGCTGACGTTCACGCTTCACAACTTTACCGTTATTTTTCTGTAGTTCATGCTCGAATTGCTGTATTGACCGATGGCGTTCTTTATCAATTTTACACCGATTTGGAAGAATCGAATAAAATGGATACCAAGCCTTTCCTTGAATTCAACATGCTTGATATTCAACCAGCGTTAGTCAATGAACTCAAGCGGTTTACCAAGTCCACCTTTAACTTGGATGCAACCCTTACCGCTGCAAGCGACTTGAAGTATACAAAAGAGATAAAGCAAACCATGATGGAACAACTGGAATCACCTTCCGAAGATTTTGTTCGATTTTTCCTGTCTTACGTTTACAGTGGCGTAAAAACACAGACGGTGGTTCAGCAGTTTACGGATATTGTCAAACGCGCATTGAACCAGTTCCTGAATGAACAGATTAATCAACGTTTACAGTCTGCAATGGAGAGAGGGGAAGCTTCGGAAGAGGCGGTTGAGGTCGAAGAATCCGATGAGTCAGTCGATGAAGAAGTTGAGTCGCGTATCGAAACGACCGAAGAGGAGTTAGAGGGCTTCTATACCGTCAAGTCCATTGTGCGTGAAGTGGTTGCCCCAGACCGAATTGGACACCGAGACACCATAAGTTATATGTCGGTTGTGCTAGATGGTAGCAGTCGAAAAGCTATATGCCGCCTTCATTTTAATAGTGCTAGAAAATACCTGGGTTTATTCGATGAGGATAGAAATCATGAGCGGTTTGAAATTGGGAGCGTAGATGATATTTACGAGTACGCAGAGCAACTGAAAGCAGCTGCCCGACGTTATGATGCTCCTGCAGTCTCAGAAGGTTCAGAGGAGTAGTTCCAATGCCTTCTGGATATAAGGAGTCTACCACGGGGGCATACCTACGATTATGAGGCGAGATAGGGATTATTAGATGAAACGTAGGTTGGGCGTGGAATTAGACTTTATCACGGACTTACCGCCATTGGAACTGTTGGTGAGGATTGCGCCGCTGGTTCAGGAAGTTGTCGAGACAGTCCTTCAAAGTTGAGTTGGAGTTTGATATTTTTCTCGTAATGGATGGGAGGTCAGTACGTTTTATAATGGAAGCGGCAGGACCTACTTGCTGTTGTTTGTATTTTTTACCTGTGAAATATACTTATTATTGAAAAAATAGTATGTGTATAGTATAATATGGAGAAGGTAATGCAAGATAATTCTTTTTTTATGAATCTAGAAAGCGGTCCCAAGTCAAGACAAGGATTGTTAGAAAATACTTCTGGTCTTGGGCGAAAGTTGTAATTCCATGGGCTAAAAGATCGAAAAACAAAATTGGTTATGTAGATCTTTTTTCCGGTCCAGGTAGGTACGAAGATGGAACGGAATCTACCCCAATTCTTGTCCTGAAGAGAGCAGTTGAAGATAATGACATCCGCAACATGCTCGTTAGTGTTTTTAACGATATGAATCCTAAGTATGTTCAAAACCTTCGAGATGCCATTGATTCAACCCCGGAGATAAGTATGCTCAAATGGGAACCTCGCGTTATAAACACGGAAGTTAATGAAGAGCTTGCTAAGGCTTTTGAGTCTGCGAAAACAGTACCAACTCTATTTTTCGTAGATCCGTTTGGGTACAAAGGACTGTCACTTCAACTGATCAGTTCTTTTCTTGGAAACTGGGGGTGCGATTGTATATTCTTTTTTAATTACAATCGTATCAGCATGAGCATTACTATTAAAGCTGTTGAGGAGCATATAGATGCACTTTTCGGAAAAGAGCGAGCAGATAAACTCCGCAGTTTGCCGCCTATGGACTCATCCAACCGTGAGTTATCTATAATTGAGGCAATGTCCCAATCGCTGAAAGAAAAAGCAGGGCAATATGTTTTACCATTTCGCTTCAAAAACGATCGTGGTACGCGTACAAGCCACTACTTAATTTTCGTTTCTAAGCATAGAAGAGGCTATGAAATTATGAAAGATATTATGGCAGATGAAGGCACGAACTTAGATAAAGGAGTTCCTTCGTTTGAGTATAATCCTGCGACTCATGATCAAATCCCCTTATTTGAGTCCCTGCATCTACTTGAGGAGTTAGCTGATAAGTTAATGGAATATTTTGCAGGAAAAACGGTGACGATGCGACAGATTTATGATCAGCACTATAATCAATTTACCGTCGGCACGCGGTATATTAAGAGGAGCTACAGAGAGGGTCTTCTCAAGCTTGAGGCGGAAGGAAAAATCCAAACCGATCCACCAGCGGATAAGCGTCCGAAGAGAAAAGGGAATATTACATTTGGTCCAAAGGTCAAAGTAACATTTCCGCCTAAGGAGGAACCTCAGAATGGCGACTAAATCTAAAATTGAATGGACACAATCTACTTGGAACCCAATTAGAGGCTGTACCCGGGTCTCTGAGGGTTGTAAGTTTTGTTATGCCGAACGGATTGCTGCGAGGTTTACAAAAAAAGGATTAGCTTATGAAGGACTTGCGAGAATGACTAAGGCGGGTCCAAGATGGTCAAATAAGGTACGGCTTGTTCCGGAGTTACTTGATGCCCCATTGAAATGGAAAACGCCTCAATTGATTTTTGTCAATTCCATGAGTGACTTGTTCCATGAAGACGTTCCGTTAGAGTTTATTTTAAGGGTCTTTAACACGATGCACAAAGCAACACGGCATCAGTTCCAAGTACTTACAAAACGGTCCCAACGTTTGTTTGAACTTAGTAGTGAAATACAATGGCCCAAAAATGTGTGGATGGGAGTGAGTGTTGAAAACCAAGATTATACGTTCCGAATTGACGATTTGCGACAAACAGGTGCACATATCAAGTTCCTCTCTCTTGAACCATTGATTGGAGCACTTCCAAACCTTGATTTAACTTGCATAGATTGGGTCATTGTTGGTGGAGAGTCCGGTCCCCAAGCACGTCCTATGCAAGAGGAGTGGGTAATTGAAATTCGGGAACGATGCCAGGAAGCTGATATTCCCTTCTTCTTTAAACAGTGGGGTGGTCGAAATAAAAAGCGAAAAGGCAGGATTTTGGAAGAGCGGACTTGGGATGATTTACCTGTTTCTTATAATGGTGAACGGTGGGTCCCGCTTGTAGCTTAGTTGTACCGCTTACAAAATTTTGGTGTGCAGATCTCGGCTTTTCATGCAAGATACGCCATTATTCACAACATTTTTAGCGTAGTTTCCTGTTAGGCTGTGCACATTTATGCACAGGCTGACGGTT
>CAZURU010000507.1:0-3803 GCA_964623585.1 uncultured bacterium | reverse complement strand
CGCGGAGAAAATGAAGCGTATACACCCTTTAACGGCATTGTCTTGACGGACACGTTTAACCTGAACAAAAACAAAACCCTTTTCCCGAAAGAGTGGCTACCGGACAACAACGAACGTGTGGAACGTCAACAGCAGCTCCCGATCGGGGTTATCGTGGGCAATCCGCCGTGGTCAGCAGGACAGAAAAGCGCAGCAGACGACAACCCAAACGTAGACTACCCAGAACTTGAAAAACGCGTCAGAGAAACCTATGTTGAGGCAGCCACAGTAACAAATAAAAACCGTCTTATGATACATACAAGATGGCGATCCGGTGGGCCTCTGACAGGATTGATAAGCAAGGTATAATCGCCTTCGTTACCAACGGCTCATGGATTGATGGTAATGCCGAAGCAGGGATCCGGGCGTGTTTAGCAGAGGAGTTCAGTTCAATTCACGTGCTAAATCTGCGCGGAAACCAACGGACCCAAGGCGAGGTGTCGCGTAGAGAAGGAGGTAAAGTTTTCGGTTCAGGATCACGAGCACCCGTTGCTATTACACTCCTCGTCAAGAATCCAAATGCTATACACAAGGGCTGTGAAATTCACTACCGCGATATTGGAGACTATCTCACACGCGAAGAAAAATTACAGGCACTCACTGAGACAAAGTCTACAAAAGGATTTAGCGATTGGCAGACGATCACGCCTGATGAGCATCACGATTGGATTGAACAACGAAGCCGTGAGTTTATTAAGTTCTATCCGATGGGATCAAAGGACGCGAAAGCAGGCAAAGCAAACGATGCAATATTTGAGTTATATTCAAGAGGGGTAACAACAGGTAGAGACGCGTACATTTATAACCTCTCACGTGATGCTTGCGCCGCGAACGCGAGCGGAATGACGCAAGACTATCTCGCCGCGCTCTCAGAACTTGAGAAAAATCTAGGGCTTACAGCAGATGAGGTAGCAAACCAACACAAACTGAATATTAAATGGGATAGTGCCTTGATAAATAACCTGAGGCGAAAAGAAAAAACCGCATTTGATGAGGGCTATATCCAAAAAGTTGCTTACCGTCCATTCGTTCCGACAAATTGTTACGCTGACTACACCTTCATACAGAGCAAGTATCAGATGGATCGCATTTTTCCAAATAGTTCCAGTGAAAACCGCGCCATTTGCGTCCCCTGCATCGGAACGAAAAAACCGTTTTCTGTCCTTGTAACTGACACGATGTCTGATCTCAACCTGCAACAAGGTTCACAGTGTTTCCCGCGGTACCGATATCCGAAACCTACGGATACCTCCGACACAACACTCACTTTTGAGGGTATTGACCAACCACCCGATCGCATTGATAACATTTCAGACACGGCACTGCACGCCTTCCGTGAACACTACAATGATGACGCAATCACCAAAGATGCGATCTTCGACTACGTCTACGGCGTTTTGCATGCACCCAGTTACCGAGAGGCGTTTGCAAACGATTTATCCAAGATGATACCGCGTATTCCGTATGCACCGGATTTTCACACTTTCGCGGCGGCAGGTGCAGCACTTGCAGACCTTCATCTCAATTATGAGACGTGCGAACGATACCCTTTAGTACTCGTATACGCTCACGATGGGGACCCACAGCCGCATCATTTCCGACTCGGTACACGCGCAATGCGGTTCACGGATAAACAAGCAAAAACCACGCTCATTGTCAATGAGCATATCCAACTCGCTGGTATCTCGGAGGCTGCGCATCGGTATGTTGTCAACGGCAGAACGCCTTTAGAGTGGTTTATTGACCGTTACAAAATCACACAAGACAAAGACAGTGGTATCGTCAATGACCCGAACGGTTGGTTTGCCGATCCCCGTGACCTCATTGCGGCGATTGAACGGATCGTTTATGTGAGTGTTGAGTCTGCACGGATTATTGAGGGGCTGCCTGCTGAGATAACTGACGACTAACTTCAAGGAATTCCCACATACGGAGGACAACAATAATGCAGGATGGATTAAAATTATCAGAATTGACAAAACCTATTGACACATTGATTCGGGAAATATCACAAGGTGTATCTGCCTTATCTGAGGGACCATTGAGAAGGTGGAATGAAAAGCGAGACTTGATCCATGCTATGAATATGTGCAACATAATAGATAAGGCACGTGTCAAGAAAGATCAAGCAAATTCTACTTCGCTTGGAGTAGATAGTGGATGGTTGTTAAATTTCCTGGATAAGTGCAAGACAGTGTCTGATGCTAATATGCAGGATTTGTGGGCAAGTATCTTGGCAAAGGAATCGGATACTCCTGGAGGAGTCTCACAATTGGCAATCAACTCGTTAGAGAATTTTGCAAAGCAGGATGCTGAATGGTTTACAGCTCTTTGTGGTTTTGTTTGTGAAGTAAACTCCGAACAAATTCCGCTAATTGGGAATCCGAATCATGAAATTTATACAAAAAATGGAATTAATTCAGAAGTTTTGGAACATCTTTGCACGCTTAATGTAATTGAACACTCTGGATTTTTTGGAGGAAACAGAGGCACAACCAAACCTCCCATACCAAATTTAAACTCAGGTGAATCAATTTCCCTATTTTATTTTGGTAAGAGATTAGACTATGTAAACGCTGGACAGGACAGAGACTCTTTGAACGTGGGCGCTATAACGTTTACAAGTATTGGTAAGGAGTTTTTATCAATATGTGATAATAAAGAAGTAGATGGGTTTTTTGAATATCTAAAACATAATTGGCGATGGAGTCAAAGGTTCGGGGCTCGATGGAGCGTAGACAGGAACAAAATAGTGAGAATTAAAGGTGAACTAACCACTATCCAAGATTATACCAAAGTTATAGACTTAGATCCAGAGCATGCCAATGCCTATTACAATCGAGGCGTTGTTTACGGAAAAGAAGGCGAGTTTGATGCCGCCATCCAAGACTTCAGCAAAGCCATTGACTTGAACCCTGATCTTGCCGAAGCCTACACAAATCGTGGTGCTGCTTACCATCATAAAGGCGAGTTTGATAAAACCATCAAAGATTATAATAAAGCTATTGATCTGAACCCTGACTATGCCGATGCCTATTACAATCGAGGCAATGCTTACTATCGTAAAAGTGAATTTGATAGGGCTATCCAAGACTATACCAAAGCCATTGACTTGAACCCTAAAGATGCCGATGCCTACGCCAATAGAGGCGAGGTGTGGTTGCATCTGAGAGAATGGGGGAAAGCCAAAGCCGATCTCAGGACCGCTAAGGACATAGGAATTGACATTGTCGCTTCCTTCCATAACGACTACAAAAGCATTGAAGATTTTGAGGTGAAGCATGGCGTGCAGGTACCAGACGACATCGCAGCACTCTTAAGCCGAGATTGAAGTTGACACAATGAAGGGTCAGGAAACGGTTCGGTAAGCCTACAAATGCCAATTTTCATTCAAGAAACCGATCTAATCCTGTAAATCCCATCATCATTAAAATCGCAATTCTGACAACGTGAAAACCCTATTTTCGTTTGACATCCTGTGCAGGACGTGGTATTATATTTTTAATTTCACGGAGGATATGTACTGCCATAGGAAATTTAGACCATTTTCTAAACCAAAATTGTGGTATAATATCCATCTACTTGAAAGGAGTGAAACGCGATCATCCGAATATTAAAAAAGATAGCAACAGCGCAAAAAGAGGACTTATGGCGATATTTTATGGAGGGCAGGGAAATGAAAAGGAAACTCCGATGAAACATATTGTTAATAACCTTAACAATCTCAAAATCACGTTTAAGACGCTTGACTTGGCCGGACGTGT
>CAZURU010000506.1:272-3811 GCA_964623585.1 uncultured bacterium | reverse complement strand
AAGCAATATGATTTCTTTGGGCACGCAACTTGCGGCATTGACATTTACCGATACCGGTGACTTGTTTGAGCTCACGATGAAGTTGTTCAATCTTCCAATGCACGCGACATTCTTGTTGTGCCGCATCCGCATCCGATTGAGTTAAATCGTTTGTCGCAATATATTCCGTGCGGCCGTTAGAGGAGACAATCCGGAATAACTTCACTTGATGTCCTTTTGGAAACTTCTTGATATGCACGCGTTTCCCTTGCCTGCTTTCTATCTGGTTCCAAGATAGAGTTTGGACTTGTTGGTGCGGTTCAACACCATCTGTATCGTTTACAAGACGATTGCGTTTCAGTGGCACATAGTAAATCTTTGAAAGTTTTTCAATCGCCTTCATGACTTGCATGGAGGCATACCAACTATCCATTAGCACTGTCCGAAACGGGAGTTGTTTTTTGAAGTAAGCGTTTTGTAATACCATTTCTACTTGAAAATGTTGCTTTACTGTAGCACATTCTGTTAGATTGTGCCGTTCCCCGTTTCATTTCTAAACAGCCGGTAATGAAAAGTTAATTAATAGAAATGGTATAACATCTCCAGTAAATGGTCTATTTTGCTTTTACCATCATGGTCCTTGTCATAAATGCGGTAATCAATGACCCAATACTCGTGTGTCTTTGGGTTGACATAGATACAAGTCACAATACCGATACCTTGCACCACTTTTTTGTCGCTACCACTCCACTGAGAACGGAGAGCCTCAATCTCTTTCGCATGCGGTTTAGGTAGCACAACATCATCAAAGATTATGTATCCTTCATCATCATACTCAATGTCATCCTTTACGGATTGCCAGAGTTCGCTTGAAGGAATGTTCTCATTTCTCAAAAAACGATTGAGTTGATCATGGCTCCATTTCTCTGTATGATCTCCAAAGTAGGTTTGTGTAAAATTAGAGACACTTACTAACAAAAATTGACAATAATCGGAAAATAAACTTTCCTTCTTTTTAGATTGTGTAAATATAGTCATAATAGAATAGTATACACCATTTCATAAAAATGCGTAAGTCCTGCAGATAAATACTCTCCTATTAATCTTACCATTTGCACTCAACCAATGCCAATTTGGCGCATCAGGTCAAATTGACATAGTAAAGGTTAAGAAAACCCCTTGAAAATACTATTTATAGAGGTTTTTATTGGCACGAACATTGCAATAAGTTTATCCATGCGTACTGTTCGTGAAATTCAGTTTTGTGAAAAGCAATACAAATTTGCCACCTATAGTTTTAAATTTGTTGACTGTCTTAGGTGATTGTCCACTTATTGCTGGAAGACAGAAATGAGATTATTGGAGAAATATTGATACGGAGGGACTCTAAGATGGCTAGAAAGATTTTTGTTTCCTATAAACATTCTGATAATAGTGTTGAAAACCTGAACGGAGAAACAACTGCCCGCGCTTATGTTGATGAGTTAATTGATATATTTGAGGACGATGAAATCTATAAAGGGGAAGGTGATGAAGATTTAAGTGAATTCAAAGATGAAACGATTGAAACACATCTAAAAGATAAAATATATGACAGTAGTATAACGCTTGTTCTAATTTCACCAAATATGAAAGAACATTATAACTATGAATCTGACCAATGGATTCCGTGGGAAATATCATATTCTCTAAAAGAAATTACGCGGAATGAGCGTACAAGTCGAACAAACGGTTTGCTAGCAGTTGTCTTGCCACACTGGTATTCATCATATAGTTATTTTCTTCAAGAGGACACTTGCTCTTATTGTCATTGCAGAACTTTGCATACCAATAAGCTATTTCAGATACTACGAGATAATATGTTCAATATCAAGGAACCTACATATAATAATTGTTCAAATCATCTTATCACCAATCCCGTTTATACCGGACACTCTTCTTATATCTATTCAGTTAAATGGTGCGATTTTATAGGTAATACAGATATATATCTTGACACAGCGGAAGAAATAAGAGATAACAAAGATGATTACAATATCACAAAAATAGTGAAAGATTAAATTATGAACGAATCCGTTCTCAGAATAATCTTGACAAATTTATCAATAAGTTGTAAAGTATAAATTAATATGAACAATCAGATTGCCAACATGCTCAGGAGGATTAATCCATGAACGGAACTGAAAAGGTCGTAAAACATCTGGAAATGACGCAAGACGTTATAAACCGGCTTGGAGGTAATAGTTTTCAGTTAAAAGGTTGGAGCATGACAATCATCGTTGCTGCAACAGTTTTAATCGCAAGACCTGATTTACCAAGTCCATATTTTACCCTTGTGCTTCTAATTCCTATTCTTGGGTTTTGGGGATTAGATGGATATTTTCTCTGGCAGGAGAGACTGTTCCGAGAAATTTACAAAGAAATCAGTCAACAGGAAGACACCGATTTTAAAATGAATGTTGCTAAACACAAAAATAATGCTAAACACAAAAATAAATCGAAATGTAGTTGGTTATCTGCCACCTTTTCCATTACGCTTATTCCCTTTTACTTGATTGAGATAATTCTAACTTTTGTTGTTTTTGTGTTTACAGGATAGGTAAAAGGATAAGGATGCGGCACGTATTTTTTAATTTTGATTCGGACGATGTTTGGCCGCTTGATGTCCGCGAACTCTCTAATGCAGCACTTGCAAATGTAGATCGAATTTTCAATCAACTGAAACATAAGCAGATGTTACCTTTTAATCAGATGGATGAGGACCCGGTACGTCATGAACTTGATCAGATGTTGTTATCAGATGTGCTGGGTATTACGGAATCGGCACGTCCGGATGTGCATGAAGGACTTGCTATGCTGTGGAGGTCTCCTAACCTCGCCAAATTACCCAAATATTTTCTTTAACTTCATGCGGAGTGTTATGTAGATTTGATTTCCTAACCAATACAGAATACCAAACGTGTATTCTGCAGGATCCTTCGCGAAGATTTTTCTGAACGTAAGTGGCACATAGCCGGTTCGGTTAGGAAACCGAACCTACCGAGTCAATCCAGTTGTAACGTGGCGTAGTAGTCACGGACTTGTTTGTGAATCAGTTTTAGGTTGAGTTGTGGCATGAGGGTATGTTAACAGGTTTTGAGGTTGCAGTCAAAGGAAAACTGACAATTATATTAAAACAGTTGACATCCACACAAAAATTCTATACAATTCCTTTTTAGATTATTTCCCTGTATGAGAACTAACACTGGAATTAACAAATAATGTTGTTTAGGGACATAGTGGATAGTCCAAACTAAACTTGTGGGTATAATCAATAGTCGGTTTGCGGAGTTCCCTCCTACCATAAGCAGTCCATTGGTAGGAGCAATCTCCGAATAGCGACATTTACCCAAACTATTAGAATGGACTATCTAATAGTTTGATGAATTAGAGATGAATACCGTCTTTTCATAAGTATTTACAATTGCCTAAGGAGGCATTCATGGCTGACAGAATAAAGATGGGACTGGTCGGATGCGGTGGTATGTCCGGTGCCCACATGAACGGTTACACAGAATTAT
>CAZURU010000506.1:0-262 GCA_964623585.1 uncultured bacterium | reverse complement strand
AGATTTTGATATTATCGCTGCGTGTGATATAGACAAAGGCAGAGCGGAAGCACGGGCAAATCAGGCGCACGAGTTTCAAGGTGGAACAAAACCAGCGGTTTACACCGAGATTGACGAAATGCTGGATAAACACCCTGATTTGGACTGTGTAGACATCTGTGCATTGCATAGTGCACACCATGTTCTTGCGGTTCCAGCACTTGAGGCAGGTAAACATGTGATCATTGAAAAACCTTTCGGGATCACAATGCGTGCTTGCAAG
>CAZURU010000505.1:0-3842 GCA_964623585.1 uncultured bacterium | reverse complement strand
CAAGCATTAGGTACCATTGTTGAGATGGCGTGAGAAGAATTTACGCCTTCACCCCAGAAAGCATGGATTAGTGTATAGGTAATGCCGTGCGTTGCGAGAAGTAATGTCAATGCAACACAGCGATGGTTGCCGTCCGTGATCGCGTATCCACCCTCATCACCGGGGCGGAAGTTCCCAATCCTGATATGCCCGATTTCTCGGTAATCCCAATTCTCTACAAGAGACTGAATCCGCTCTACATCGGCATTGACCGAAGCCAAATAATGAAGTTCGTTTATCGCGTAGCGTTCCAGAATCTTATCAGCGACCTCAACGAGTCTGAATTCAGCAGGACGGATGCCTAACTGCTCGATGGGAATGATAGGCTTCAGGTTCAAAAACTCCGTTTCGTCTAAATCCACAGCATACGTCACTGTTGTAGACAACAATTCTTCGCGGTAGAGGATGCGGTTAGGGAAAAACATTGCGTTTCGCATAGCAACCCCCTACAGACACACCAGCAATCGCTTGTCATGAACATTTGCCACATCATCAGAGACTCGGCGCGTGAGCGAAAGCCTGCCGTGACGGATAATAACAAGGCGCGTCTCCTCGCCAGTCCCGACGACGAGATCACCGAACATGTTGACACGTGCCAAGACTTTCGAGTATAGCCCTTCTGCCGCGTTAGGATAGGCGAACCAATGATAGCCGAGAATGTGTTGACTTTCATAACCGGCAGGGTTGCCGTCTCTGGTAAGGTGGTTACGTATATCGGTATCGGAGAGGTGATCGACACAGAATAGGTTGGAATGGATGAGGGTTCTCAAGTTCAAAAGTGCGCTGGTCATAAAAAATGCCAAGCCTCCATAAGTTTGTGGAATCGCTTGGCACAGGCAGTTGACTTATAACTGCCGCGTGTGCTATAATTAAAATGCCGAAGCGAAAATCCGATGTGATAGTTGAGATAATTACCTTTGGCAGGGGAGCCTCGCCGCTCCCCACTTTCATTTAAAATTATAGCATTTTCTCCCGCTTTTTGTCAACTAAAGAAAGCGAAAATTCTGCTATAACATATAGAATGTCAAACCGCAGCTGGTTCGGTTGGTCTGGGGCGATGGGTGTCGCCCCTTTTTCGTGCTATTTCACACTTTTTCCATTTTTTTGTCAATTGTCAATAAAAAAGCACCGTAATAAGTAGTTTCCGACTTGAGAAAAATTTAAAATTTGACTTTTTTTGACAAAAATTGTATCATAATTGGAAGCTCGTGGGCGGGATTTCTACCGTAATGCGCCTTGCATTGCGTCCCGCCCCCACCCGTAGAAAGGTGTTAGCGAGCCTACGAGCAGATCCTCGTTTAACTGACTGAATAGATATGTTTGGCGGTGCATAACGCATTGCATGATGTGCTATGCACGTTTGTTGTCAAACAAAGGAGGGTTTTGCCATGGCTGGTAAAAAACCCGGCACTCGCGTACGCGATGCCAAAACAGGACAGTTTCTTCCCAAAGGCACGGACAAAAAGCGCCCAAGTACGACCGTGAAAGAGACTGTCAAACCTCGCAAGAGGAAATAAACTTGCAGATGTATTAGGGTCTTTTTAAACTCCTAATACATCTTTCACCCCAAAGAAGTCAACGATGACTACCCGAGATATGTTAAATTTCGCATCCCTTTAAATTCTAAGGAGAATTATCATGAATCAGATAAAGAGTAAACTGAAAAGGCTTGAACGAGAGGCAGATTCCTACGTAAGAAATCGTCATAGAGATGCCAATGCAGATACTAAGTTAAGACGTATCATAAAAGATTTTTCTCGTACCTTACAAGAGATTGTAGACGAGATAGAAAAACTGAAATAGGTGAGAAATCCTAATATCTCACACCGCGACAGACTCTCTCAGAAACTTTGAGAAGATGTCTATTTCTCTGAAGTGAAACAATGCCCAAAATACCAGATATTGCTATTGAAGCAACCAGCACAATTGCGGGGGTAGGTGCTGCATATCAAGCAGGAGATCCGTCAGCAGGCTATGCCATTAGGGACTTTCTAAATAATGGTCTACGTGGTTTGCTGAGCCATTTTTCAAGCCAAAGACAATCTAAACGGATTACCGATGTCACTGAATTCGCTCTGAATGAAATACGACAAAGGTTAGAAAATGGTGAAAAATTGAGAGATGACGGGTTTTTCGATAAGACAATAGACAGGTCGGATGCCGAAGAAGTGTTTGAGGAAGTTTTATTGAAAGCGCGGGATGCCCCTCAGGAAAAGAAAATACCTTACATAGGCAGCCTGTTTGAAAATGGGTGCTTTGATGCCAGCATTGATAGCGGCACATTACACTTTCTATGCAAGGAATCTGAAAACCTGACGTATCGACAACTCTGTATCATAAAAATTGCCAACGAAATGAGGGAAAGGGGGTATCCATTACGCAGCGAAACTTTTCAGAATCTTATTACGATTAAAGATATCCGCCGTAATATCACACCAGAACAATTTTCTACATTGATTGAATGTATTGTTCTCCGTGATAGAGGTTATCTTGCGTTCGGTTTTTCAACAACACCGGGGATAGAGTCAGAAATCTTGAAGTACATTATTCCCAATACAATGGAATCTTTGCCGACTGGAACAATGATGTATGAACACATGAATCTACAATCAATTCCGAAGGCAGACGTACTTCCAGTTATCAAAGCACTATCATAAATCCATTTTTTCTAAACATTCACATCCATAATTGGAGGTAACAATTAATGGACGTAAAAACAAAGTTAATTTCTGAAATTGATAGTCTGTTATCTGAATACATAGAGAAAAAAGATAGCAGTCGTGTTGCGCCTGGTGAGGAAGCAGGTTACTATGCTATTTTAGGTGCTATAGATGTACTTGAGTCTTTAAAAAAACAAATTGATGGTATAGATATTGCCAGCCATACTATTCTGCATATAGTCAAAGAATCCAGCAGTGCCACAATCAGACGCCCACCCAGTTTTTTAAATGAGGTGCTTTTTTGGGTAAAGGAGACTCTCGAACTAAAGTTAATTCATGGCAACCCTGGGAGTGGCGCAAACCCAGACGCTATGCCGGGAAGAGAAGAAGCCTGTATGCGTATAAAAAGGTTTGTGTATGATTTGCATGATGAACTGATGGACAATTCATAATTTTTCCCAGATGCTTTTCACTCCATAAAGGAGTAGGAATCTGCGGATTGAAAAAACGAAAGGCGGTAGGATCACTACCGCCTTTTCTCTGTTAGGGGCGGGTAGCATGTAACGGGTCTTTTCCTGCTCCGTTGTCAAACCCCTATTCCGTAAACCCCATCTCCTCAAACATCTGATAGGTTTTGCGAAGTTCGCCAACGCGCCGAATTCTCGCGAAACGTCGCGCCTATGAGGATCGCCTATGGGAAAAGCGGACGACTCTTGTGTTGTGCTGTACCGCTCTCGATGCCAACGTACCAAGTCCTCTATAGCCCGCGTGCCGTCTGTGTTCACCAGCACGGAAACTCTGGAAACTCCCCGCCTTGCCGAATCGTCTTGACCTCTCCCTTGATTTCTGCTATACTATATCCAAACTCGTGGACAGGAGTTCTAACTTGGTGCTTCCCGCGCCAAGTCCTGTCCGCCACCTTTAGAACGGTGTTAGCGAGTCTACGAGCGATACCTATTTATGTATCAACATTTTATTCGGAATAAGAGGTGATACTATGAATACGCAGAGGTTTATCTCGTAATCAGTAAAAATAGTATCTACACAGTACTTTACAATAGGGAACTATAGGGAGCCATATTATGGCGGGCAATAAGTCTCTGCACGCTGCGAATAGAGCAAAGCAGGATGAATTTTACACAC
>CAZURU010000504.1:0-3845 GCA_964623585.1 uncultured bacterium | reverse complement strand
TCTGCCTCCGATCAATCAGGATGAAATAGAACTTCTCTGCTGGATGGGTATTGAACCCGAAGACGAAATATAAGAAGTTGGATATTGCACTCGAACGAAACTTGTAATCCCTGCACCAATAAATCTGACCACCTTTAAATCAACGTGGAGAGACGTTAGATGAAATTCGGCAATTGGCTACGTCGCCTACGCCCTAATTTTAAAATACTCAAGTCAGCTTGATTCTGGATCATAGTCTGGGTTACGTTGGTAGTGATAGCCACAATTGTGATTTCGTTCTTGTTCTGGAACGATCTAAAGACCAATGACGTCAGTTCAGTCATTCGCAATATTATCCTTGCGGCCGCGGCGGTGATTGCACTGCCGCTCGCGATATGGCGCAGTATAGTGGCGGAGCGTCAGGTGGATACGGCCCAACAGAGCCTCTTGAATGAACGCTATCAAAAGAGTGCCGAAATGCTTGGTCACACTGACAAGCAGTCCGTCCGTATCGGGGGCATATACGCTCTTGACCGTCTCGCGGCAGAATGGCCGAACGATTATCACATTCAAGTTATGAAACTGTTTAGTGCGTTTGTAGTGGACCAGACAGGAGAAAAATGTGAACAAGAAGCTGAGCCTGGACTTACACAGGATGTACAAGAAGTTATGAGAGTGATCGCAGGACGGGACAAAGAACGGACCGCTTTTGAGCGCCAAGAAGGGCTGATGTTGAATTTTTCCCACTGCTCTCTGGTCGGTTTTACGTTTAGTAAGGCGAATTTCTCCAACATTGATTTCACTAAAGCAAATTTGTCTCGTGTGAAGCTCTGGCAGGGTCAATTCTCCGGGTCAGTGTTGCGTGGAGCTAATTTGACCAGGGTGGATCTTTCCGGAGCGAATCTAGGGCACACAGATATGAGACGCGTGAATTTGAGCGGAGCAGATCTAACCGGAGCGAATTTACGCAATGCCGATTTAGGGCTTGTTGATTTGGCTAGTGAGATGCTGTGGGGGGGACAGATATTCCCCACGAATTTGAGTGGAGCACGGCTAATGGGGGCGGATCTTACCAAGGCGAACCTGATGGAAGCAGATTTGACCGGGGCGCAACTGGGTGCCGCAAGTTTGAGCGAGGCAAATTTAGCTGGGGCAAACCTCAGTGGTGCAAATCTCAAGGCTGCAAATTTGAGCAGGGCAAACCTCAGTGGTGCAAATCTAACCGGAGCGAATCTGGGCGGGAGCGGGGCAGATCTGAGCGGCGCAAAGCTGGGAGGTGCGAATTTCAGCGACACAAATTTAGATCGAGTAAATTTGAGCGGCGCCGATTTTTCTTCGGAATCCTCTATCATATCTAAAGCGACATTAACACAAGACCAGATTGACCAAGCGCAAGCCGACCCGACTCGACCTCCGCGCCTTGACGGCCTTTGTGACGCCGTTAGCGGTAACCCCCTCGAATGGCGCGGTCAACCTCTTGATGATGACTGGTATAGCTTCCGTAATTACTGATAAGCTATCTTTTTTTGGAAAATCACGGACAACGTTTACAAGAACTTGCAGCTACAGGTGTGCCCGTTCAACCACCGTGTGCATCGAGCACTCGACATCTTGGAATCGCCCTGGCCGCGGCGCGAAGAGATCATGCTGCGCGGTTGGTTCGAATCAGACGAACACCAGGGGGTGGCACTCGCAAGTTACATGATTGAGCAAATCCTCGAGACTGGCCTCGAGCCGACTGAACCCCCTCCGCTTCTGCCTCCGATCAATCAGGACGAAATAGATCTTCTCTGCTGGACGGGTATTGAACCGGAAGGATAAGTCTCTCGCAAATAAGGAAGCGAAAATATGAACAAAAACTCACGCTGTCCAATCTGGGATGTATGGGCTTCCGAAGAATCTGCAGGTGATCGTGATGGAAAATTGATGAATTCGCCTCGTGCGGGCGGCAGGTACTTCATTGCTCGAACAGCTATTGCAGGCTTGACGCAACTCGACGAACGCGGCAAAGCACGTTTGACCTCGTGGCTGGTCGATCAGCGGCGATTGGGTGTCAAATGTCCGGAAATAGACAGTAATACGATCACAATGGCGAAACAACAAAAGGACTTATCCGTCCACGACCGTGCAGATAGGCTTCTCCAGTACATTGAAGACCAAACTGTAGAGGTCGGCACAGAATTTATTTTTACACCCAGAGAAGTAATCTCCAAATCTATAGCAGCATGGTCAGAATCCCTCAGCCAGGAAGAGGTGCATTATCTATTAAAATATTTGGATAAGCAAGGTTGGATAGAACTACGTGAATATCTTCCAGGCAAATACAACATAGAGGTTGGATACACCCTAACGGTCGAGGGGTACGCTCGACTTGCGGAACTTGAGACAGCGAATGCCAATTCAACAAAAGGTTTTGTGGCGATGTGGTTTGATGACTCTACCGACGAAGCGTGGGAACAAGGCATTAAACTCGGAATCGAAGATGCAGGATACGAAGCCGTCCGAATTGATCAACAAGAGCATAACAACAAGATTGACGACGAGATCATTGCCGAAATCAGACGCTCTCGTTTTGTTGTCGCTGATTTTACCCAAGGAGAGGACGGATCCCGCGGGGGTGTCTATTACGAAGCTGGCTTTGCACATGGACTCGGTATCGAGGTCATTTTTACTTGTAGAGAGGATGCCCTGCAAAATGTCCATTTCGATACACGCCAATACAATCACATTGTTTGGAAAAAGCCAGAGGAATTGCGGCATAGACTTGCAAAGCGTATATCTGCTCGTATTGGGGATGGACCGCACAAGAAAAATAGTGGGCATTGACATTGGCAAAAGGAGGCTTATTGTGGCGGAAATAATCACAGTTGCGGGAGCAATCGCTGCCTATTTAGGGAAAGATGGTGTCCAAAAAATATTGGGACCTACGGCAGATTATTTAGGTGAAGAATTAAAAGCATTTACACAACGGCGAGTCGAAAATACTGCAAAAATATTCTTAAACGCAAAAAAGAAGTTAGGGCCTCGGCTGGATTCTCCTGGTCAGGTGCCTCCTAAGGTTCTCAAAACAGTGATAAATGAGGGGTCGTATTCAGAAGACCCTGTTACATTGGAGTATTTCGGTGGGGTGTTGGCTTCTTCCAGAACAGAAATAGGCCGAGATGATCGAGGTGCTCGGCTCATTAAAATTCTTGATAATCTTTCAACATATCAAATCAGAACTCACTATCTCATATATTCAACTATTGCACACCTCTTCTCAAACTCTGGAAGAGAGTTTGGGCTATCTGAGAATCGTGCTAAAATGGAGGTATTCCTTCCATTCGAAAATTATTTTATTTCAATGGCATTCACTCAAGCCGAATGGGATAATCCACAAATTTTATCCCACATTTGGCACGGACTATATTCGGATAATCTTATTGAAAACCGGTGGCGGTATGGCGACCAAAAAGGTCTTCAGGAAATCGCAGAAGCTGTTCCGGGCGCTGGAATCATTTGTCAGCCTTCAGCACTGGGAGCCGAGCTTTTTCTTTGGGCGTTTGGGTATGGAGACAAACCGCTTGATTATGTCCTGTCCGGTGATCTAAAAGCAGAAATTGATGATCTACCAAGTCATGTACCTGGCGCAGCTGGAACGAATCCATAACAAAAACTTGGCTAACCACTGCCTATAATATTCCTCGCGGCGGATGACGTTTGATAGTATGCAGTAGGCTGTGGTACTCGCAAGTTTTCTATTGAGCAACTCCTCGAAACCGGCCTCGAACCAACTGAACCACCTCCGCTTCTGCCCCCGATCAATCAGGACGAAATAGAACTTCTCTGCTGGATGGGTATTGAATCCGAAGGCGAGGCGAACAACA
>CAZURU010000503.1:0-3846 GCA_964623585.1 uncultured bacterium | reverse complement strand
CAATTGATAGCCTCAAAAAAGCACACGCACAGTTGCAACGGTATCGTCGATCAATCCTTGAAGCTGCTTTTAAAGGAGAGTTGACAAGAGAGCAGCGTAACAGGCGTGAAGAAAAAGCAGGAAAAGACATTGAGGAATATGTTGACGCGGTTTGGATTGAACGGAAAGGAGCCGCGATCAACAAAAGGACTTCGCCGAAGCATTGGGAAGTAATTCACCTCAAAGAAGTAGTCAATTTAAGGCGTGAGAAAGTGCAACCTAAGGATAGTAACGAAAACTTAAACTTTGTGGGACTTAAGCATATTGATTCCGGAGTAAGCATTCTGAAACGTTGGGGAGATGCTTCGGAAGTAAAAAGTACAAAATCCCGTTTTTATCCTAACGATGTTTTATACGGTAAATTGCGAGCGTATTTGGATAAGGCAGTTATTGCTGAGATGGAAGGCATTTGCTCTGCCGACATTCTTGTTTTTACCGCAAACTCAAAAATGATACCAAGATTTTTGGTCTATCTTCTTCATAGCCAGACGTTCAGAAATTACGCTATAGCAACATCATCAGGTATAACCCTCCCAAGGACTTCATGGAATGCCTTAGGAGAATTCACTTTCGCACTTCCACCACTTGCTGAACAAGAACAAATCGTCTCTGAACTTGAGTGGTGTTTTTCGATCGCCGATGAGGTCGAAGCGACGATTATATCTGAACTAAGACGCGCGGAACGGCTGCGTCAATCTATCCTCAAGCAGGCATTCTCTGGTAAACTTGTTCCACAAGACCTGAACGATGAACCAGCAAGCCTCCTATTGGAGAAAATTCGGACAGAAAAGAAACAACAGCCGAAACAACGGAAGAAAACAACGAAATCAAAAGTGCAGGACAACGATGATTATCCGCTCCTCGCTTTAACAGGGGCGTTGGAACAAAATGAGGATTCTATCAGTGATGCGTCGCCGGTAGAATTGCGAGGGGGTAATAGTGAATAAAAAAGATCAAGGTGAGTTTAACAAAAAGGATACCGATCCACTCCTGGCACTTGCAGGAACGTTGGAGTGTGATGTCACAGCGATAAAGAAACACTTAAAAAATTCCATCCGTCCAAAGATACGCGTGGTTAAAGGGGAATACGCGGACGATCCGGATCCGCTCATCGCGTTAGCCGGAACGCTGCAATCTGATGTCACCGACATCGCTGAACGGCATGATGATTATATCGCGGACGCGTTGTTAGCGGAGTTATGGGGAGATGCGGATGAATAAAACAGACGCGGAGCGTAAGGCAAGAGAAGTTTTTGTTCTCGAATTCCTGCGTCAAGGCGATATTAGTGCCGGTAGAGCGGCAGGATTGCTAAACATTTCGCGATGGGATCTCTTGGAATTGATGTATGAGGCTGGAATTTCTCCTTTTGACGACAGCCTCACAGCAGAAACATTAGACGCTGAAGTTAAAAGTGCGTTGAAAGATTTTGATGAACCGAACCTATAACATTCTTATGAGTTATCAAAATGGTTATTGGCAAAGTACCAATGCTGAAATAGTTATTGTATTTGATAAAAATCTATGTTAGAATATACAAAAGAGTAGTAAATTAATCTTAAAATTTGATTAGGTAGTACATTATGGATGCAGGAAAAAACAAACTTGATTTTGCGCGTCCCCCAGTAGATGAGGTTGTGTTGAGTATTCTTTTTCAGTCTCTTGATAAATTACTTGCCCCTCATCTTGGTGAAATTTGGCGGGAATTTAAAAAAGATAAATTCATACATATTATGGAGCAGCCACCGGTTATGCCCACTGTGGAAACTTTCCCGAGCCGAGGTCCTCAATTCCATATAAATGTTCCAGATCTTCCAAGGATTTGGTTTATCCACGAAGACGATAGCCAGATCCTGCAAATCCAACGTGACCGTTTTACATTTAATTGGCGCAAGACTAAACCGGATCAGGAGTATCCCGGATTTTCTGTAATTTGTGACAAGTTTGAAGGTTTCTACAATCGCTTCTGCCAAATCATGAGAAATATGGAAATCGGGGAAATAATTCCGCTGCAGTATGAACTAACTTACATTGATCAACTCAGGCAAGGAGATGGGTGGAATACACTTGATGAATTGAGTAAAATTTATAATATGTTTGCTGATTTCCAAAAGTCGGACTCTTTTTGGTCAAATGCTGAGTCTTTGAACTTACGGACCTCATTTACACTTACCGATTTAAATGGTCGGTTGCATCTTGCTATCGGAAACCGAGTAAAAATACCAGAAGAAATTCAAACATTACAAACTGATTTCACAATCCGGGGTTTTCCAGAAAATGCTGACTGTTCAACGATAACTTGGTTTAAGCTGGCACGTGAGGAAATCCGAAAAAAATTCGCTAATCTATTTACGGAAGAGGTCCAAATACAAGTATGGGAACGAAAATAATGAACAAACGCCGGCATCTCGCCTTGCACCATCAAGGTCCTCAAGATCGAATGGAGACGGAATTTATGAATGCCCCTAATGCTTCACTTTCAACGCCTTATCCTACTGGTCTGCAGACTCAAGAGTATAGACCTTTAAGTGCCTCTGATGAAGCAGTACTTAATCCATCTGCTGCGGCGGACCTTCGTTTCTTCTGGCTGGATGAAGCAATACAACAGTTGCAAGAAGTTCATCAAGAGGTTAAAGAGGCTTATGAATTGGATAGCGAAATAGACCTCGTTCCAGGCGCGGCTTATGATGATGCGTATTGGTTACTAGAGGTGCTTTTTGCCCATAATGCTTCTATGCCTGACATTGGTTGGTTAATGGATGGTGGAATCGGGTTTGAATGGCGATCAAGAGATCGCAAAGGTATAGCAACAATTAGCATATATGGTGACAATCAAATCGTCTATGGAGCGTCTTTAGGAGGCACGCGTAGAGTCAAAGGAACTTGTGCTCTATCAAACCTTCGTCCCTTCACTGGTTTCCTTACAATGTTAGCTATTTTATTTTCTGAATAAAGCGGTGCTGTCGCTAAATATAGTAAAACCATAATCGCTGAGATACCATCAACAAGCATGTTTTCAAGCGGGCCTACCAGAAAATGTCCGTATATCTTTGGACTTTGCGTTAATGTCAGTGCACATAATTATTGAACCCTGAAGTTCTTGACCGGTGCAATTCTCAGCTACGCATATAGGTTCTCCATATACATTACTTAGGTAATACGTTTCAATCAAGGACCTAACATGAACATTTCACCGGATGAGAAATTAACCTATTTTATCAACTCTAAGAGCGGTTTCGCCCGCACAAAAAAAGAAGTCAAATCAAGAGCGTTTGCTCCAACAAAAGAAAGTCCAAATGAGCTCTCTGTATATCGTATCTCATCACTCACTGAAAGTCAGGTGTGGGAAATTGGAAGGATATATGTGGAACAGAAGATCAAAATAAAAGCAAGGGCTGACTTCTCGGCGAGTATATTTTATGAGAACCAACTTTTTTGTGAGAAAAATATTAAAGTGATCCCAGCCCCACATCCCCATGAACTCCATGCAAACATTACACCAATTCCAACAAACATAGAGGATCGAGATGAAATCTTCAGAGAACTTGCCCTTTTCTGTGAATTGGTTATGCTGCCCGAAAACTTTTGATTTCAGACTACCCACAATCAATTAAAGATATTCATGTCAAACGAATCAGCAACAATTATTCAAAAGCTCTGGAATTTCTGCAATGTGCTCCGCGATGATGGGGTTAGCTACGGAGATTACGTCGAACAACTCACGTATCTGCTATTTCTTAAACTCGCGGACGAACAGACGAAACCCCCGCTTAACAAACCCTCAACGATTCCCACAGAGCTGGATTGGG
>CAZURU010000502.1:2532-3849 GCA_964623585.1 uncultured bacterium | reverse complement strand
GGGTTTTTAAAGAAGCTCTTACACCTGCTCGAGCTGCCAAGTGGACTACTTTTTTGATGTTGTAATTCTCAAATAGAACTTCAAAAGCATCTCGATTTCGGATATCCCCTTCAACAAAAGTATAATTGGGAAGACTCAAAACTTTAGAAATATTATCTCGCTTTATTTTTCGCGAATAACTGTTATTTAAATCATCGAAGACTACGACTTTTTCCCCTGACTCAAGTAGTTTTTCTGCCAGATGAGATCCGATAAATCCGGCCCCGCCTGTAATGAGTATGCTCGACATCTTGTTTTTCCTTTTTAAAATTAAAAATCGTGGAATTATTTCATTTTAGATGCTGTTATCGAATTACATAATGACCATATTATGTAGGGACCTTGTCTCCATTTGACTCTTCCATTTCATTGAGATGATCCAATGCAGCCATTGTTTAATAGTAGCCTAGAATAAAGATCTAACCATATTCGTTTTTCTTTTTCGGGCCGAAGTTGCTCTGCTAATTCCAATGCGCCTTGGGATAATTCCTGTGCGAGAGAGTCATCCGACAAAACTAATTTGATTGCACTGGTAAGATCCTTTTGGCTATCTGGCGGAATCAGCAAGGCACTTTTTCCATGTTCTAAAATATCTTTCATGCCATCAATTGCTGAAGCAACAATCGGAACACCAGTTGCACAAGCCTCCAATAGGGCATTCGGTAAACCTTCGTGTCTTGAACACTGAACAAATACGCTCATTGATTGTAAATAACATTGAACATCATCTTTAGATACGAACCCTGTGATTTGAACTTCTGAGTCTAAGCCTCTTTGTTCTATTAACGTTATAACTTTCTCTTGTTCTGAAGATTCTTCTGAAAATTCTCCTACTAAAAGCAATCTTTCACGAACGTCTTTACTAAGTTCTGCATATGCGTTGATAAGCAGTGGAATATTCTTTTTAGGACGAAAAAGAGCAACGGTGCCAACTGTTCCTCGGTTTGTATTCTCAATTTTCCATTTTGGAAAAACTGTATGATCAATAGAATTGGGAATAAACGAGCTTCTACTGGAAATATCTGAAAAAACAGATGCCGTATCTAACAAATCTGAACTAACAGAAGTAACCCAAGAAGCATTTTGCAAAACTGTCGTGATGTATGGCATTAGTTCATTTGTCAGAAACGTCACGCAATCCGTACCTCGAATACTTGCTATTACTGGTCGTTTTCCTTTATGTGCAACCAGAATACATGGATATGCCATAGGAAGAAAAAAGCCATGAAAAATATCAAAATTCACTTTGTTATCAACGTATTTTATTGCTTGGTAAAT
>CAZURU010000502.1:0-2522 GCA_964623585.1 uncultured bacterium | reverse complement strand
CAGCCGCAATTCTGTAAACCTTTATACCGTCTTCATCAACAAATGTCGGAATTTCATCTCGAAATTCGCTAGCTCTTGTTAAATCGCTTCCTGGAGGCACAAAACCATTCTCAGGAACAAAAATATGTACATCAAAACCTTCTTGAGTTAGAAATTTTGCTATTCTCTGAGATGATCGCCCTACTCCACCTTTATCTGGAGGGTATTCCCAAGTAGAAAAACAGACTTTTGGCTTATAATCTCGCTTCATAATATTCACTACCTATTTTTAATAGACTGGATGACTATTGATATGCTACGCGTGTCGGCTAAAGTCATGCCGCAATGAAACCTATCGTTAGTCACTCCGGCCTGCACCGAAATCCAATTTATTAAGACTGGAAACCTATTGACGGTCAACTAAGTTTATTGTACCGAAAAATTCTGGGTAAACACCATTGGTAATCGGCCCCCCCGACCATGTTAATGCCATTTTGTGTGCAAGAGTTTCTGAAAGTAGACGAACTTCTGTATCAAACTCCAAGGACATGCCAGCGTAAGGTTCAATATTTAAAATTTGCCAAGGAATGTGGAGTTCTAATTGGTAGTCCGTATTTGTTTGCTGTACAAACATTTGTAGATCAATCTGATGGCGCTTCAAATCTGTCATAAGTGTATCTACTTTCGATGGGTCGATAGCAGACATAAGAGATAGAGTAGCTGATTGCTTAGTTTTACCTAATGCGACGCCAATTCTGAATATTCTATCATCTAGAGGATGTTTGATATAGATGATAAGACTCTCCCCTATATATAGAAATTCTTCAGGAACATAATATTGCTCATTCGCTGAAACAGAGAAATTCGCAACGTACTTTCGCCGTCATGTCGAAATCGCAAGGTTTAGCAAAATCGGCAATATGTGAACAAAAGAATTGATTAATATTCACAGAATCTTCAGAAATATTAATGGTTTGTTCTGTATCCCAATCACGACACTTAAGATTTGTTATCCTTCCACTATGATCATCATCTATAAATGAGCACTCAGCAATCATACCCGTATGTCCTGTTGCTTTCCATTGCTCCAGTTCGGTCTTAAATGTATGTAATGTGTTTTGGGGGTTAAACATCCAAGTCAAAGTATCAATTGATCCTGAAGAGAAACAGATTTCAGGCTTTAATAATTCTGCACTAGAATTCACTTTAATAATCGAGTTTCCAGAGACAGGGATTTGAAATTCAGGTCTCCGAAGAAGCGCATTTATAATATCTTGTGGTACAGTTCCTTGTCCGTATACAAGATTTAAATAATATAATCCATAGGTTAGTATTTCTCTCGCCTGAATCTCTTGAGATCGTTCGATTAGCTCAAACCAGGTCCCCTTTTCTTCAAAATAAACACATAAACAAGAATAGATATCCATGAGATATTTTAAAATTCCAGGACTGATACGATCAGCAGAATCCATACGTTTTATCCGATAGTGTCTGTATAAATGAAATGCTGAGTGTATCACCAAGTCATTTAAGGCAGGCACTTTTAAACCGGAACCCAATTTATACATAATTTTACTTTGTTCGATAATCTTTCTATAATCATATTTGCCTAGCCTAAGACTACTATAGTGCAAATCAATACTAGGTCCTCTAAAAGGAAAGTTATCATCAAATTTAGTCAATTTAGGTCGATGTAACGAACCAATGCGAGGCGCACTTTTTTCAAATTCCGTTAAAAGGCGATATTCCCCATTGGCTTCCTTCTTGCGATAATCATATCCAAGGTCTCGCAGACCTTCTTCAACAGCTACTACATGCTCAGAATACACCAATAAGTCGGTATCTTTCCACCTTCTCAATAATGTTGATTTATAAATACCTTCTGCTAGAGCGGCACCTTTTAATAGCACTACAGGCACATCTATTTTATCGAATACTTCTGACATCATTTTAAGTTCGGGATAGAATTTTTCCGATAATGCTTGATCGTAGAGAGCATTCTGTTCAATTTCGATAGATACTTGTGAAGGAAAATTTAAATCATGAACTGATAGATGATTAAAAACTATGCCTGACAATGCATTTCGCTTAATATCCTCTAGCAGGCTATCCCAATCAAGACTCGTTCTTTCAAGTATTGAATTGACGGCCTTTAAGCGGCTTGGATCAAGTATTAATCTAGATAAATCTACCAATAGGATTTGCTCTGAGCTTAAAGCTTGAGGAGGTATACAATTTTGCTGGAATTGATATTCGATTTTAGAATTTGGCGTTAAAGAGTTGCTTTCCATAATACGTCCTCCTGAAGTTGATGTAGATGCCCATCTGCTTGTCGGTCAACTGGCGGATGCACCATTGCTCATACCCCTCTTCCCAGATGCGTTTTAAGCGCGTGATATTCGCCGCAGAAAAGCCCTGCTGCACCTTTGCCCAAGATCGCTTCAAGGGCTTTTGAAAAGACCGAGGTGAATTCCTTTTTCAGAATTGATGATACAGCTTTTTGATACTGGCGAAGAATTATAGACTGTGTTGCAGCTACTCGT
>CAZURU010000501.1:0-3874 GCA_964623585.1 uncultured bacterium | reverse complement strand
CTCGACACGGCGGGCAGCGATACCACGATCAGGGGTTAACGACTGTCGTTGCAGTCGGTGATTCTTTAGTCGCGTTGACAAGCAGGCGGCAAACCCCGTTCAGTCTCCAGCAGCTAATCAGTCTCGGTATTACGCCGACGGATATGCGGATGATTGTCGTCAAAGCCGCAGTCGCCTACCGCGCTGCATACGAACCCATCGCCGGACAGATTATCGAGGTAGACACACCGGGATTGACTGCTGTGAACCCGCTACATTTTGAATATCACAACATTCGCCGCCCGCTGTTCCCGTTAGATGATTTGTAGGAGGGAACTTCCCTATCAGTAGGAGGGAATTCCGATTCCCGACTCTTAACTCCTCCGCTGGCGAGGTTTGTAACCTCACTTTTTAACTACTGACGGCTAATTTGTTGATAACCTATCTTACTGAAGGCTGATTGCTGACGGCTGATGGCTAATTCGTCTGAATCGCGGATTAAGCGGATTAGAAGATATATTTGTATCCAGATCGTCTTAACCGCAGTGAGCGAAATGTGTGTAAAAACGAGTCCATCCATTCTCTCTTTCATGAAGAGTAGTACTAAAGTAGGTTCAGGTATCTCAAGAATCATGGTCTTTATGGTAATTCCGTTTTGTGCTATTTAATTTCTATAATTTTCTTTCTTGTATGAAGCTTTAGGTTGGTGGTAGAATCATAATAGTAAAGGGAGGAAAACAGCATGCCAAGTGATTATAAAGCGATAACAGAGCGTAACGAAGCCCGATTAGGCACGGATACAGTTTCGCGTAAAACACAGATTTCTATCTATGCCAATTCAACTCAGTTTATATATGAACTCTTACAGAACTCCGAGGATTGTGGGGCAACGGACATATTATTCAAACTTTTGGGAGATGCCATTGTGATTGAACACAATGGAAAACCGTTCGTCCAAGCTGATGTTGAGGGCATTACTTACTTTGGTAAAGGAACAGGTCCTGAGGATTTCATAAAAACGGGACGTTTTGGTATCGGTTTCAAGTCAGTATTCGCTTTCACAGCAACACCTATTATCATTTCTGGCACTGAACATTTCAAGATATACGACTTGTACCGCGTCAAGAAATTTCCGTATCCAGATGGTGAATACCCCAATTCATCTGGACATACAGAGAACGAAGGTTCACTGCATTTTGGTACACGTATTATCCTTCCGTTTAATCATGATTCTGAGTGCTCTGAGTTCATTGAAGAACGTATGCCAAAGGAAAAAGCATACCAACAAATAGAAACATCTTTAACAAATCTGGATTGGGAGATATTTTTCTCTAAGCGAAGTATTCAAAAAATTAGTTGGCAAATATACCACTATGAAACGCTCTTCACTCAAAAAATTCGCAGTAACGACCAAATCATATACATAAACACTAATGAACAAGAGGTAAAAAATCCTAAAGAAGTTTATCCTGAAACTTCAGGTTCTATGGAAATAGAAAAAATAGGAGATGAGAACCGAATTAAAGTTTTCGGAAATTATAAGTCTGGACAATACAACTACCTACGGTTTGATGACGACATTTCTATTACAGACGAAAACACTGATAAACGTGAAAATTACCAGATTTCTGTTGCGTTTGGTATGGACGAGGTTGGAAAGATTAAGCCCTTAGAACCAGGACAGGTTTTTATCTATTTTCCAGTTGCAAAAGAGATATCCGGCTTGCTTTTTCATCTGCACGCCCCTTTCGCCTCAACCCCCGTACGGGACAGCCTTCTTGATTGTTCTTTTAACAATGAATTACGGGATCATCTCGCCAATCTGGTTGCAAAATCAATACATACTATACGTAAAAAGGGTTTGTTGGAAACCACTTTTTTAGCAGTTTTGCCCAATAGTAAAGATAAACTATCAACTTTTTACCAACCTATCCAAAAACGGTTAATCGAGGAATTTAATACGCAAAAGTTAGTTCCAATGAAACAAGGAGGTTATGCCGCAGCTTCAGAATGTTATCGGGCAGGGAAATACAGCAAGGATTTATCAAGTCTAATTAGTGATGAAGATTTGGCAACGCTTCTCGGAAAAAGAGGGCGTGTCAGCAATGAAATCCTACGACTCTTTTCCCGCTATCGTTTGTTGAGTAAGGAAGAAGAACGAGCGTTGGTGCGCAGCAATTCTGCTGAATCAAAAGAACAGTTAATCAATTCAAATTTGAGACTCGTTGCAGCCATCGTCCATCGGCAATTTGGCGGATGTATGATGGAGGCAGATGATCTCTTCAATGAAGGTGTGAAGGGGCTTAAAGAAGCCGCTAATAACTATACCCTTTCAGATAATAAATTCAGCACTTTCGCTACTTATTATATCCGGAATGCAATCCAAAATTATATTGACGCTAATCAGTGTTCAGTTAACGTATCCGCAGCATCTCCACTATTATGGATTAAAAACCCTCAAATAGGTAGTAGAGAAGACAACTTTCTATCCTTGCTGGATATTTCTGAATGGACTATTGACGATTTTATAAAAGAACTAAGGACCCAGTCTCATATAGTTGACAATTGGTTAGACAAAAAACCGCCCAATTGGCATGCTGAATTATACGAATTACTTGGCTCCTTCCTATCAAAAAAGCCGGTAGCCCGCGCACTTAACATCGCTGATTATATTATCTCAATCCGCAATTTGTTCCTCAATGATCCTCCATTAGAAAACGGAATTTCAGTTGACAAAGCTAAACTCGTTTGGCAAACGATGATATTGCTGGATAAACAAGAACAGGCATTGCCAGATTGTTATGCTTTATATGGAACGGCTATTCAAAAGTTAAAAGAGGCAGTATGGGTTCCACAAAATTCTGATCAGCTCAGTTTCGTAAAGCCTTGTGAGGCATCAGTGGACTATCTTCCCAAAGGTTTCCAGTACGAAGCAGGACAAAAATGGCTCAAAGCAATTGAGTTTGGTATGGTAGACAGAGAACAGAAAAAACAAAATGAGGAATTAGTGACGAAACTTGATAAACTTGGCAAAAAACACGATATGTCTACTGAGCAAGTTTTAGAAATATTGGAAAAATGTATTGTCGCGTACAAGGAACAAAAAGCCGATGAATACCCAGTCCCAAATAACCAACAACCCTCAATCAGTGAAGTGCAAAAAAGATTTGGGATTACATACACTGTAGATGACTTCATTATGGCTGAAGCCTCAATGCCTTCAACAGAGTTTCTGCAAGATTTTGAATTTATCCGTGAACATATTCACATTTTCGCGTCTGATGCTACACGCCGCGAGACGACTATCTTCCCTGTTCTAAAGGAAACTTATAAAGCCTATGCCGATCAGTATGCCTTATGGATAAAGCAATCCATCGCTTACGATGATGTCTTGAACGGAACGCCAGATTATCTTATCTCTACCCGATCTGAATTAGGCAAAACTGTTGTCGGAAGTCCGATGATACTCCTTGTGGAGGCAAAGAAAAACGATTTTGAGCAGGGGTGGGGGCAATGTCTGGCGGAATTGGTCGCTGCGCAAAAGATAAATGATGATGCCGGTTTTCCTGTCTATGGCATTGTCACCGATGGAACATTATGGCAATTTGGACGACTTATCGGCGACACGTTTACGCAAAACCGAACAGACTTTGCACTAGCGAATTTACCGATGCTTTTTGGGGCAGTCGATTCTGTTTTCAAAGCCACAACCAACCTGTAAATAGACACTCCCTCTGGACACACCGCTGGCAGGGTCTGATGAAGATTCAGAATTTCAATCGGTAACTTCTGAATGTGCGATAACTCCGTATCACTATATCACGTCCGCTGTTGTTTGAGTGCTTCTATTTCTTGTCTGAGTTCTTGAATCTGCTCCTTTTGGGTGCGATCTTCT
>CAZURU010000500.1:0-3884 GCA_964623585.1 uncultured bacterium | reverse complement strand
CGGCATAAACTAACATTTGGAATTCGTATCGTCGAAAATCTTCAGAATGCTGGGACGGTGGATGCCCGCCTTTATAATCCCATATTTCCGCTTTCATTCCCGGAAGCCAATTTGGGGCATCCGCCAAGACATCCACTGTGCCGTGTAGTAGGTAATCATCTCGATCAGATTGTAAACGATGCTCAGTATCTCGGACCCTGGGATAAAGTTCTGGTCCCTCAATTTGATTAAAGAGTTTTAGTCTTCTTAGAGCTGCATCACGTTCTGCCGCATGTGTAAAGGCTCTGACTGAACTAATACCTCGAGCTCTCAAGGTTGTATCAACCTCATTAAAATATTGCTCAATATCTTGGTCTGTAGGAATTTTACCCTCCGTCGTCCTATCTATCAAGCCCTTGTAGTGGGCATGGGCACGATCCAAAACCTGATGAATCAGCATACCATAATAGATTTGCACCGTGTGAGCTGGTTCATAACCTCTCACAGCAAAATGTCCATACTGACGACTACAGCGCTGAAACGAAAGAATATCTCCTGTTACGCTATAACGCCGTTTAAGTGGTGCCGACTGAGATATTGGTATACTTAAGTTTTGAAATTTCCGCCAAGTCATTTATTTTTTACCTCAACTTAACTGCTGGACTTCATCTGTGAACCATTGGCGTCCGTATCCGCCAAAGCCAATTCCCTGATTTCTTAATTCATTAGTTGTTGTCAATAGGATTAATGAATATACGGCACGGGAGTACGCAACATAAAAAAAACGAATTCTATCTTGATCTGCTCGTTCTTGGGCATTGAACACCGGTGGCACCGAATCAGTCCGAAACGGGCGCATTGCATCTTCAAGCTGAAGTTCCGCTCCTACTTGTCCCTCTTGTATGCCCAAGTTCGACACAAACACAAAGGGAAATTCAAGTCCTTTAGCTTGATGAACTGTCATGATTGGGAAACGTCCTGGTGGACAGATAATTTCCTCATCCTCAGGATCGTTGAGCCCTTCTGCAACAAGCAATCCAACAAGGGAATAATAGAGATGATTTAACTGTGCTGAATTAATCTGTCCCTCTTCCAGACGATCGGTCCGTAAATTCCCACGAGTCGATCCCACATATCCGGTGAACGGAAGTGAACAGTATGACTCAAGTACCTTTGACAATTTACCTAGACGAACCGTTTGCTCAACATCTTGCTGCCATGTTGCAAATGGTTCTAAACTAATCATATGATAGAAAATTTCCTGAATCGTAGCTGGACTCTTTGTAGCACCTTGACTTGCGGATTGAGTGACTATTTCGTTAACCGGTATCTGCTTAATCCGATTGATTGCACAATTAACATAATCTAAAAGACCGGAATTCTGTCCCGCTTGCTCAGTATAAGCTTGAATCCAAGTATCAATCGTACTTTTCACACCCCCTCCTCTTATTCCAGACAGAACAATTTCATCTGGATCTAGTATTCTTACCAATGCTCCAAGTGCTGTTTGGATTTCAGGCTGTTCTAAGAATGTGCGAGACCTAGGGTTATAAACTTGAAATCCCTCTCGCTCCAACGCCTCCTGGTATGGTCCTGCAGACCTCGGTAAAACCCGGGTACTTCTAAGCAGGAGGACACATTGATTCGGATCCTTTACAATTCCGTGTTCACATAACCCTTTTACCATTTCAGCAAAACTCTTTGCGACATCCTTCTGAGTTCGACCTACTGAATATGAAACAACTGGATAGTTACCTAGGTGTGCCCCTTCCGCAATTTGACGAACTTCCCATTGCTGATCTGGTAATAGAGTCGGCTTTTGGGCAACCCTTGCTCCAGGCTGAGTCATAACGTTAAAGGAACGAATGTACTTATCACACCAACTGGTAATTTCAGGATGCGAACGGTAGTTGGTAAATAAAGACTGTCGAGTTCCTTTCACTTGAGGTCCCCAAGTTTCTTGACATGCCCGGTCAAAATTAACCATACACTCAACTGTGCCTCCTCGAAATCGGTACAAAGCTTGATCATCATCCCCTACGACACATAAATTATGTGGTGGATGTTGTGTTAATTGTAAGTAAATTTTCTCTTGGATTGGATTTGTATCCTGATATTCATCAACAAGAACATAATGGATACCAGGGTAATCTGACGAACCATCTCCACTGAGAAAACGATTGCTGGCTGGAGAACTGAGAAAGTTAAGAAATTTTAGCTGCAGATGTGCAAAGTCACAAGATTTATTTGACTCCAAACTATCATGATATGCCTTGTAGGCACTTGATAAAGTTTCCCAAATACCTCCTTCCGTCTCCATTTGAGAAATGTCAATTTGATCTTCAACAATTCTATTAAACAGTTGAACTGTCGCATTAGTGCGAACCCATCTATGAGGTAGATAATCCGCCGATTCGCGCCACTGATATCCTGCCGGATTGTATCTTTCCGCCAAAAGGTGAAATTCTCTCCATAGAGGTAGATGTATATCTCGTGGCGGCCGACTGGAAGCCAAAACTGAATGTTCATAGACAAAGAGCAATTGGTCAATATCATCAAGCAGACGATAATTCTGATAGTTTACATAACGATACTCGTGCATTATGTCATTGCATAAACTATGTAATGTACCAACTCGCACTTGGAACAGGTCAACCTTTCTTAGACTCTCATCCGTTTGATCAAGATAACTTTTATAAATCGCCAAACGGTCTTGTATATTTTTAGCTGCTTTCTCAGTGAAGGTGGTGAGGATAATTGACTTGGGCTCAATCTTGTCAACACAAACTAATTTCAGACATCGTAACACTAATACTTCTGACTTCCCAGAACCAGGACCAGCAATAATCCAAAGAGGACCGGTACCATGAGTGACTACAGATTTTTGTTCACTGTTGAGCGGTCGGCCTGATTTTTGCTCAATGATGTTCAGCATTTCTTGAAGATTCATACACTATAGAGGCTCAATGGTTGCAAATGACCAGAGCACATTCCTTTCGATAAAAAGACTTTGCGGTTTCATCCAGGATAAGTTAATTGATTTTACAAAGTGCAAAGAATAGATTTCAACCAACATGATCGACTCCAAGGATTATACCACGTTTATTAATCAATGTCTACACAACCTAAAGTGTTCCCAGAGCCATTCAATTGTTAAATTGTCTGAATCGCAGAATAGCACGAAGGCCGCGGATTTTAAGATATTTGTCATCCGAAACAGGTTCGATACTTGAAGCATTTTATAGAGAATTGAATGCCTCTGAAGTATTCCCCTTAATAATTATACCTAATCAACCCATAAATCGTTTATCAAAGAGTACTATACATCCTAATGACATTTTATTCAAATAAAATTGGAGCAAGTTTCGTGCCAATTCTAAAACATCAGACAATATTTGTGTCAAACCTTTGAATTTTGAGACATATAGTGCCTGTCCAACTGCCTAAAACGCAGGTGTCCACTAATGATCATAAGGTACTTTAGCACTTATGTTCTCTAAACAATCTTTTCATTGCGAATATGAAAATCTGTTTGCAATCCTTTTTCCACTATTGATGTGCAAAAATTGCAGTATCACCTTAAAAAAAAATGGTATTAAACTGCAAAAACTGCCTCTAATAATATAGCATGAACTGGGAGACTGCGGCAGATCACATATAATAACGTAATTCTATAGACATATCACCCCGCTGGGGTGAAGAAAGTGCCCAAAAAGTCTCTTTGAAACGTCCAAAATCTGTTAGTAGTAACTTGGGTTATAATAGATGGGAAATAGACGAGGTTAGATGAAGATTAATTTATTATAGTAAAGCCCGTAATTAATGATACATTTTTATAATATCATCAATAGATGTCTCAGCGTTGTATTGACGGATGCGTTTGATAATAGCGAAATCCTTCTCAA
>CAZURU010000499.1:0-3885 GCA_964623585.1 uncultured bacterium | reverse complement strand
GTTATCGTCTCTAAAGTTAGGACTTACAGAGGGGCCATTACCATTGTTCAGGAAGATGGATACGTTGGGAGTGGTGCTTTCTGTGTATTAAGGGAAAATGGGCAAATTAACAAAGAGACCTTATTGGCGTGCTTACACTCTAAACTTTTCCTAACGTGGTCATGGAAACCGAACACCGGAACGTCCTATCCAACCTTAAGCGACGATGACATTCTGGATTTTCCTATCCCTATTCTACCGAAAGAGAAACAGGCTGAAATTAAACAGAAGATCGATGAATCCTTTAGTTTACGCAAGCGCGCCAAAGACCTTTTGGAGTGTGCCAAGCGCGCAGTCGAAATCGCAATCGAGCAGGATGAACAGGCTGCTATTGATTGGTTGGAGTCTGTTACATAAATGCTTACGGAATTAGTCATTTTGGACTTGGGAAAAAGTATTTGGCTTATCGTGTTTATTAATGAAATGTAAACATGAACTTATCCATGTGTCAGGATTTTCTAAATTCAGATTATTTTCCCACTCAAATTTTTCAGCAATACGATGGTGGTTAGGACAAAGAACAACGAGATTTTTAGAACAGTTGATGTCAGTTTTTGTTTTGTTTTTAGATTTGAAAGGTACTATATGATGAATATCAGGGGTGCCTCTAAATGAACATTTAGGGATTTGACAACTATGTGTGTTCCTATTGGCTTGAGATAAAATCTCTCGCAGCTCTTTTGTTGACAATTTAGATTTCTTTATTATTACGTCGTATTCGTTGAGAATGGCTGAAATGAGCTTATCATGAGAAGAAAAATGATTTTTGATATAATGGGCACTAATGCCATAGTAAGCAAGTTCACCTGTTGTGAGAAAGTATTTACTGTCAGCTATTACTGATAGTGATTTTGGTTCATACCCTAATTTTTTTTCTATTACCCATTTTATAGCGTTAATTAAATTTTCTTTTCCATTGTCGCCTTTAAAATGCTTGTTTGTTTTGGAGTGTTTAAACTGGAATGGGCGAAATTCTTGTGGATATGTTTGGCAGATTAAAAATGCTACTGTTGTAAAGTTCTTGTAAAGAGGGTCTTTTTCTTTTTCTGTTTGAGCGAACCGAATACAATCGTATAAATCGTTTTTTGTGAAGTGATTGTTATTGATATTACGGGGAAGTTCGTCGTCTATTTCAAAATGGAGTTTTTCTTCAATTAACCATTTTGTTTTCGCTTTTGCCTCTTTTAAGTCCATATTGTCACGAGATACTCTGGCTGTTTTGCCATGTTTTTTTAGGATTAAATATAATTGGTTATCAGACATTGATAAGTTCTGCTGTATTTCACTTGTAGGCATTTTCCCATGATTTTCAAGAATATAGATTATTTCATGTGGATGTGCGTCTTCTATGATACCTTTTTTTCTAAGAAATGAGGTAATTTCAATGGGTTTTAGAGAGAGTTTGTTAGTAAGACGAGATAGTGGTAATTTATCCCAATTGTTTATTATGTATTCACTATATTTTTTATCCATTTTTAGTAATCCTTTCTGCAAGTCCAAAATGACTAATTCCTAATGCTTACTATTCGGGTGATAGTTGTTGAGCCTCTGCAGGTTGATGTGCTTCAACAAATTCCTTGAGAATTTGCGCTACACTATCAAACTTTGCAAAGTCAACCTCACTCCCATTTTCACAAATCCAACCACAAAATTTTGGCTTATCAAGATATTTGGCTGACCCCCCATCATCTGTGGGCGATTCACAATAGAAATCTTCCTTAAAAAGATCTTCAGAAAAAAGGTTCTCAATGCCTTTCTTTACTTTGGTATTTTCTGTATTTTTCGGAATTGATCGCACCCGAAGTTCTCCGACTTGTTCATTTGGCTTTCGGGTATCACAATCATAAAGAAGCAATATCGGCCGATGAAACAGTGATGGATTTGCTTCGTAGATATTTCTGAAATGATTTAACCCTTTATCTCCGCCATAGTGTGCTCCTTTTTCATTTTCCATGCCTACAAATTCAACATCAAAAGAGTTCAGTAGTTCTACTTCCTCCAATCGTGTCAACGCTGCTTTAATATAGCGCGGATCTAACGGACCTTCGGTTAAAATAAGAGGTTTGGTTCCAGCCGCAAAACGCTGTTTTATTTTTTCTTCAAAACGTTCTGTAGATTGAATATATTCAAATGCCTTTCCGAATTCAGAATATCGTTCACTATTAATCCGTTTTGCTTCTGGCATTTCGAGAATTGTAACCCTGTCAACACCAAATCTTTTTTCCATACCGAGCAAAAACAGCGGAGAATGAGACGATACGATGAACTGCACCTTCGGGAATAGACTTATAAGTTCAGGGAGGACATCGTGTTGGAGCGTCGGGTGTAAATGAGCAGCAATTTCATCTATGACCACAAGACCTGTAATTTGCGAGAGATTGACGCTCCTATTGAGATCAGCGCGCTCACCATATCGAATAATTGTTGCAAAAAGATGGAACAACTGAGCTTGCCCTTCTGATAGTGACTGTAGCGTTGGAATAATTCGCCCATCACCCATCTTTATACTAATTCTTGATGATCCAAGGTTGCGAAAGTTTAGAATTAACTGTGCAGCTTGATCTTGAAGTATTGCTTGCAACATACGTTCAACATTTTGCCGAGCTCGTCGAAGAGCAGAACGATTTCTTAATTCTGTGAGTTCTAAAGGATTTATGTTGCGGTAAATTAAATTCTGCTCTTGGGCTAGTTGAAGTCCGGGTAATAGATCAATTAAAGAGTCAAGAAATACATCCAACACCCAAGAAATATTTTCTTCAGCACAGGTTTCTATCCAGAGAGGTTTGTCGAGTTGTGTATTAAAACGAGGTGAAGATGAGGTCGGATGTGCTTTTAAACTCTTAGGATTTAGCCAATTAGGATCTTCACGACGACTTGCAGGAAAAAAAGCATGTGCACCATTTTTCATTTCAGTCTCAACAGTTTTTTCGTCTGCAAATACATCTTTGTGGTTCCCTTCTGCTGGCCAACTCCATACTGGAGCAAATACCGATTGCAAATCATTAGTATAGGTTGATGGGACCAATCTACCTGCTTTTTCACGATAGTACAAATCATTACTAATAGTTTTGAAATGGAGGAGACTTAGACTAAAGGGCTGTCCGCTTCTTACTGTGGTTGACCCAACGATTCGGAAAAAAGGATCATTTATACCATCCTTAGGAACTATATCACGAAAAGATTTTTTCGCGAATTCAACAAGTGCGTCAACAATGTAGGAGAGAAAAATAGTTTTTCCCGATCCATTGGGACCCACAATCACTATAGGCTGCGGATTCCCATTTTCATCAAAGGGTGGCTTGACATGGCATTCTGAAATAGGTCCAGTGTTCTGTAAAAAGATTTCATGGAGATACATAGCGTCTCTTTTAGGTATCGGTGATCTTGATCTAATAGTGGTTTTGCTTACCTTCTAATTATAACATTTTGAGTTGCCCTATGGCAACTTAAAATGGGTGTAGGAAAGCAAGGAAATCACACGTCCAGAGACTTCTTAAAATCCGCGTCAGCCGCGAAAATCCGTGATTCAGACGCATTGATTTCTATCAGCTATCATATTGCAGATATGCCGTGGCTCCCGCGATTGAAGAGGGTACGGGTTATTATAGACAGGACTTACGCAATTTTGATGATATGACATTCCGTTAGTGAGTAAACTCTGAAAAAACAGAGACGTTCTCGGGGCACAGGCTAACAGCCTATGCTACAAAAGAGCAACCTGCGTCAGTCCTAACCTTTAGAAAATCGACGATTGGGTTGACTTTTGTTAGGTAAACCGTTAAAATTATAGCATGAAGAAGAATAACCGCGACGATTTTGATGGCTTCATGGTTAACGTGTTTTTCG
>CAZURU010000498.1:0-3887 GCA_964623585.1 uncultured bacterium | reverse complement strand
AAATCCGACGAGTGTCCACATGTTTCACCGGGACCTTTGAAGCTCGCAACCGAGGGCTTTTCATGCTCGGCATCTCCACTAGGGACGTATTAATGAAGTCCTCAGCCTCACCATCGACGATGTCCACCAGAACCGTGCCACCGTCACCGATCTGCTTTACGATAAATCCATCGTCAATTGGTTAATGCTGATGCACCTTGTAAACAGGTTTTAAGAAGTCAAGTCCAGATTTTGCAAATTGAATGCAAATCTGATCTGCTGTCTCCTTATGTCCAGCACTGTACAGAATACGAATAGTTTCTGTAACTTCGTCCTGTTCTAAATACGCCCCAAGTATTCCTCCTATTCCTCTCTTAGACAGTTCTAAATAAATAGTCCCGACCTCTGTTGGTGTCTCGGTGGCATGCGATAACAACGTTTTAATGAGGATACGAATGTCCCAAGTAACGTGCATTACAGACAACTTTAACCATTCGAGTACTTCTTCATCTATATGATCAATGAATACTACCCACTTTGATAATTTATCTAAAACGTTCGGATATACCTCTTCATCTTTGTTGCGGGAAAGAATTTTAAACAAAACGCGCCATGCGGACCTAACTTTTACCTTATCCCCCGTGGACAGGTTATCTCTTTGATCCCAGAAAAAATCGACAATTGCAGAAAGAAAGTTTAGATTACCGCTGTTTACTACCTGATAAACAAGACTGGTTTCGTCGTTTAAGTCTTCGTGTTCTTCTAACCAGAGCGAACAAATATGTGCGGCAAGTGCCTCCTCTACAGCGTGATGATCAAAATTGGTGCTTAGTGCTTCTTGGTAGTGTCCCGCGTCCTTAAGCAAGAAATACAGAGATTTACAAATTTTACGAGAAGAAATTAGATACATCGAAAAGGCTATATACCAATGATGCTCATCCTGCTGCGGGAATATGCGATCTATATTAACAACGACCCACTTCCGATCAAGGTATAACAACTGAGGTAAGTAAGCCCCTATCATGAAGGAGAATTCAAAGGAGGGTTCAATGTTCCTATCCAACCTCTTGGTGAAATCTGCTCTGATTGCTTGTGACCATCGGAAATCTTTTTGTTGAATCCCGTTGACATGTGCAAAACGTAACGCATACTCCATCATCGCCTGAAATACCATGCCTCTGGATGAATTCAGAAAGATATCTCTTGGGGATCCCTTAAGCACGGATCTTGATTCCACCTTCTCCACAAGCACCAAAAGAATTTGTTCTGTAAGAGGCAAGAGCTGCCGGTCAAAAGCATGGGTATCATCATTTACGCCAACTGCTATCAGTTCTGCAGCGTCACCAAGAAATTGATTCCTATACTTAAAACTATTTTCATCTTGTTCAGTCCAGAATTGCTCCAGCGAAAGGAGTCCATGGATAAACTTAAGTAGTGCTTCCCAATCAATCTCCTTCCCATTGTGTAATGCAGTCAACAATTCAGATAATATTGAGTACTGATCGGGCGAAAGGACCTCTTGGAAAATACTTAGGCAACTCTCAAACCGTTGCAGAATCACGACTACATATTCTCTATATATATTTGCTAACCCTCGTTCAGTATATACATTTGCTAATCCTTGTTCAGTTATATGATGATTTTTCCCATCTATAATTTCGCGTATTTGTCTTGGAAAGTCAATTCTGTCCGCTCTAGATATGTTAGACAAAAATTCTCTAAGTGCTGGATTAGTATTTTGCTCTATACTCTCTACAAAACGATGTGCCTCGCCTGCACGTGCGGTAAAAACTTGATATTCATCAGATCGATACCCCGATGCAAGCCGCACGAAATCAAGATGTTCATCTTTTCTTCTCTCTTCAGGAATAGCAGAAATAATCTTAATCATCCGCTGAGTCAAAGTACGATCTCTAATAATCTTTTCTCTTGTATCGTCAGCACAATCAACAATGATATCAACGATTTCCACAAGTGTGTCAATAGTTTCATCACACGGATGCTTTTTGATATGTTCAGCAACCCATTCTACATATTCCAAAGCATGCCATGGCAAAACTGTATTATATTTGCTAGTAGTTTCCGTCCTTGTCCTAACCGTTGAACTTGACTCAGAATTAAAACATCCTGCATCTATAAGCGGCTTCCACCAGCCACACCAATCAAGCTTTATAATGGAGGTCTTGCCAGCAAATATTACAACCACATTGGACTCAGGATCGAACCACCTATCCTCTTTCAGTGGTTTCAACCAGGCAGGTGAACTAAGGTTTTTAAAGAAGTACTCACGTCTTGTTTCGGATTTTAACAGATGCGGCAGAACTTTTCTTATTTCCTTAGTAGGTTTCCCACATGCAAGGATCCGATCCACTACTCTGATAAGGAGATTCAAATAGTTGCCCACTAAATCTTCTAAAACTCCCTCAAATTCGTCCCATAGTGGCCTGAAGGTTTCTTTTTCTCGAGGAGCATTCCAAGCACCATGACGATGGGCAAACTTATGAAAGTCTCCAGTGACTTCCAGCCATCTCTCAGCAAGCGGCGAACGCTCGTTAATATTCAAGGATTGTAGAATTGAAACTTCATGTTTGCCGATTGGCTTGTAATTCACTTTGACTCTGCCAGGTGCCTTGCTCTCAAACGTAAAACTCCCTGCTTTGCGTTTTTCATAAGTCTTTTCGCTCCCGTCGGGCATGCTAACAACAAATTTAAGATCTTCTTTTTTCGTTTCTGATAGGACATCTCTTAAGCCTCCATCAATTTCCCGAGTAATATGAGCTAAGAGGTTAGCAGCGGTTTTTAAGTCATCGTTTTGTAGAATTCGGATCCCATCGAGATAAAAGGCAGCTATTTCAGGCCCGATAGCCTCCAAGTTTTGATAAATTTTAGATTGCCGTGCGGATAACTTAAGATCGCAGTTTTGAAGGCTCTCAGGGGACTGCAATACGTCGTGTTTTTCATCAAATTCATTCTTCATAATTCATTTCCTCCAGTTTGCATATCAAAATTTTAACATATCCTAAACCGAAACTGTTGTTACGCTTGCGCGTATATCTTGTCAATCATGCTACACGCGCCCTTGAGAGATGAACACTTATCTACGATAGAATCAATTTCTTGTTTATCACAACCTATGAATTTTAGAAAATGGAGTCGGAAGAGCGCATTCATCTTAACGATAAGAAACTCTAAACTCTGACCTTCAGCCGCCTTGTGTTTCAAACATGGATCATAGTGCGTCAGATAATTTCGTGTATCTTTAATGCTATCTATTAGTTTTGATCTGTACTCACCACCCATAAAGTCATTAAAGGGCTCAGTCATTCTTTCCAATCTATTTTTTAAAGTCAACTCATTGGCATAATTCAATTTCTGTGCGAACCAATTTCTTTCCTTCTTTGGACATACTTTAATGAGTTGTTTGCGTATCTCTTTAAATTTATCTTCATCCATATGCTTTTCATTAGAGGTCCTGCGGTGAAACGCCTCTAAAGCCTGGACCAAAGTCAGAAATTGTAAATCCATAGAACCTATTCTTCCGGTTTTTGTCAAAAAATACAAATCAAAAGCGGGGGCAATCTGTTCACAACTTTCTATCCAACTATTAATCATGCTTTCAGCACGGTTTTGTATCTCCTTGAACCTAAATAGGAATCTCTCCTCTCGGATTTCTGGTTCATCCTTAGAGTAGGGCCAACTCGAACAATAAATATGAGTCTCTTGGTGTAGATTATCAGCAGCTACTGTTACCCCCTCTAAGCAAACTATTTCATCCATGACAAAACACAGGAAAGCCGTAATCTTTTCAGCAACAGAAATGAATGCGTCTAATTCAAGGGGCTCTTGTGAGACTAATGTAAAATCAATTTTTTGGGTCACCTCTGCCCTCTTGATGGCTGGTAGTCCTG
>CAZURU010000497.1:0-3891 GCA_964623585.1 uncultured bacterium | reverse complement strand
CGAAATCGGAGTTGGCGGAACGCGGGGCAATTGCGAAGTATAAGGAGAAACAGAACAAGTAAGCTGTTGATGTCTTTTAGTCTTTCTTTCAAATCCTGCAAAATGGAGGTTTATATGAACAAGTGTCAAGTCAAAGTATTTCTAAGTTTTGAGTTCGGCAAAGATAACGAACTTCACTACAACTTTTACGAACAAGCAAAAGAACATTCAAAATATGAGATTATAGATTATTCCCTAAATGAACCTTATCACCCCGATGATCTCTGGTTAAATAAAGCACGCAAGAGTATTATTCAATCAGACATCGTTATCGTAGTGATCGGAGACGACACACATAAGGCAGCAGGGGTTGAAAAAGAAGTGACCGTCGCTAATCAATTGAAAAAACCGATCTTCCAAATCCGACCACAGCAACGAACATCGGGAAAAGTAAAAGGTGCCGGTGAGATAGTCTCGTGGAAGTGGAAGCAAATTGACGCAATGATAGATAAACTCCTACCAACATACTTCCAATACTTTCGTACTGGGATTATGTGACAGGACTTATCCATAATTAACAATCCAATTAAGAAAAAAGGCTGTGCTTTTCAGCACAGCCTTTTCTTGTGGTTAGGTTAGTAGATTAAATATATCCCTGATTTATCCCTGATTTATCCTCACCGCAAGTTTTTCAATTCGCCCCATTGCGTTGTTAGCTTACCTTTTGCTGAAATTAAGCCTTTCAGTTTGGTAGTAGCAAGCTTAGTATGCTCGCCTGCATATGAGACATCTTCAATTTGGTAGTAATAAACTACACCAGGCTTTGCCGTCGTATCAACCCATTTATAGGTGCTACGTTCTGCCGTTGTGCCTTTACCTTGTATCATCTGTTCGTTGACTTGTGTGAATTCACCGTTGCGGGTATCGCTACGGAGGATATTGAATCCAGCGTTGTCAAGTTCTGATTCCGTTGTCCAGCGGATAGTAACTTTACCGTTTTCCAATGTTGGACGGAAGAAGGATAAGGATACGGGTAGCGGTTTACCGGTCGTGTGTCCAGGCGTGCTAATATCTGTTGGGCTTCCATAATATGTACCAGTGACATCTGCAAAATTAGTGTCAACTGCATGAATCCAAGCCGGATCAAGCATACGCTTAGACTTATCCGTACCTAATGGTACAACAGCACCTCGTTTTTCATTCGCTTCCACAGTTTCATCTACGTCTGCAGTAGCGGGATCATCTTCAACAGGTCGGACTGGAAGTCCTGAACGTGCCATTCCGATTGTGCCAAGAGTTGCACCAGGATTACCTCGAACAACACCGTCTTTCAGACGAATTAATGAGGTGCGAACTCCATCTTCGGTAAGCATTGTTGGCCATTGCCAACCGAATGGCTCATCGTAGGTACGATTATTTCCATCAAGGTTGCCTATTTCGTCAGATACAGTACCTTTACCATCAATCAGTTTTATGTAAAAACCGTTTGTATTGAGGAATGGCGCGTTACGGTTTCCCATATAGAACTCAGCGCGATTATTGGCGTAAACATCATAGACACGATGATCTGGAAATATAGATTTATCACCTGATGTTCTTGAGGTGCGGCTTGAAGTTGTAGAAACGACAAGGATTGTTTGGTTCGGCAGGATACGTTTCACGTTGTCTTTGCTCTTAAAATTGATGGTTCGGACGAGGTCGCGCTTACCTTCCCATTGCTTAGAGTCATGGTTTTCTATGGTAAGTCTCCACCCATCATCAGCATCCAACTGAACAGTGTGGGTTCTGGAAGTATTATAGAGTTCAAGCCATTGTGGATCGCGTCCACGCTCACCTTGTGTCAACATAAGTTCACTGATGATGACTTTACCTGATGTAATATCACCAACTTTACCTTTAACAGTGTTATTAGGATAACCGGGTGATCCGCCATTTTCATCACTCACCATTGCACTGCGGTCATAACCGATACCAGAGAAACTTTCTTTAGCGAAAGCCTGATGTTTCCATCCTTGACCGCCACCTTTGTCATACTGACGTTTCCAGACAGTATCCTCCGGTCCTAACGGTATATCCTTTGTAGCAGTTTTATCATGACGAAGGAAATTATCTTTAGGTGCAGCGGTTTGTCCATTAAGTGGAAAAACTTTGGTATTCCAAATAGCACCTTTATTGTCTTCACCTTTATTGTTTTTGTCTTTAGCAGGATTCTGTTTAGCGAGTTCACCTATTCTTGTGAAATTACTATGACCGGCACCAGGACCCGCAACATCATGAATATGATGACTTGATTTAAAGAATTTAGCTTCGTGAGTCGTCCTAAGGACCAACAACCAGCTATCATCCGCTGGAATTTGGATCTTGTCCGGAATCACTAAATAACGGTGAGATTCAGCGTTGACACCAAAATCTTGAAACTCAGCAGTTTTGGCAATATCATACCCACGACTATGATCGTTATTGGCTGGATTAGAGTTAAGTAGTAACAATATGCCATTTGCCGGAATTACGACAGGTATATTGTTTAGCTTTTCTGGGAAAGTGTATATGAGAACTTCATGGTCGAACCCATGTGTTATGGTTAATGACCAGTTTTTCAGTGCCTGAGGACTACCTGTTACGTTGCGAAGTTCAACCCAATCCGCATTAGCGGCAGCAGACTTACCAATTTCGTTAATGATAATCTTATCTTTTGGTGGATTCGTTGCACCTGGTGCTGTACGAGTAGCAGGAAGTCCGCCCCGTGTATTTTCACTACCAGGAGTTCCGAGGAAACCGGGGAAATAAGCACGATTAGATGCTGTCCAATGTCCAGCATTTGTACCATCTCCATCCTGTTTACTACGATAAATAGAAACAAACGCAGGATTCGCACCGATAATTACAGGGTCTCCAGTCGTGGGAGAGTTACGCATTGCTGTACCACTACTACCTTTTATAGGTGGGTTCCATACATTTTGATATCCAGCGATGTTACTAATTCTATCAGAAGTTCCATCTTCAATAGGAGGGGCAGGGAAAGTATTATTTATAAACGCGAATTTAATAGCTGAATCAGGAACAGGAATAGAAGTTCTATTGTAGACTTCAATCCACTGCTGATAGGTAAAACCTGCTTGTCCAACCTGTGAATTATCAACAGCCCACATAATCTCGTTAATAATAATATGCTTGGAATCTTTCTTTATCTTAGTTGTTCCGTTCGCTGCAGGATTATCAATGTTCAAATCAATCGTTCCACCACCAACATTGAAAAATACTTCAAAGTCATCTGGTAAATCAGGATTAGTAGTTCCGGCCGTTTCTTCTGGAAATTGTACAGCATCAATACCTGTTGGAAGGTGTGGGGCACCTGCATCGGGGCTTGCTTTATTTGTACTACCTGCAGTTCTTGCATAAACACGATATGCCTTACCTGCAAGGTGATCTGAAGCAACAACAAGATCTACCGCAGCATCTTCGGCTATATTAGCAGTAATCGAAGTGATCGCATTATAACCTTGTATTGTGAATACTAAGCCTGCACTACCAAGTGCTGTGGGTGGATCAGCTGCCGGTATCGGTACGGTCAACTTTTTACCATCAAAAGTAACATTACCAAATTCCGCTTCAGTTAAAGTAGTGCCACCTAATGAAATATTATATTCTTTGACAGGCGGATCTGCAGTACTAAAAGATGTAAACACATCTTTATTATTCGGGAAACTGCCACCCATATCAAACTTAAACGTCACTATCCACTTACCAGCAGTAGTTGCATCTGCCCCAACAGTTCCAGCGGCATAGTAAGATACCGTTTCCTGTGCCATCGCTGGCGTAGCAACTAAAATAAACGCTGCTATAAGCAAAACAGAAAATAAAGAAAATGTCAATTTATGTGACAAGTTCATAATAAAATTCTCCTTCATAATA
>CAZURU010000496.1:0-3893 GCA_964623585.1 uncultured bacterium | reverse complement strand
GCGTTTTCATAACAAAAGAGTATAACACATGTCTAAACTATTGCGTAAGTCCTAATATTGATGAATTCTAAATCTTCGTGCTAGATATCGGAGGAGGGCCATTATGGCAAATAGAAAAAACAAGACACAGAAAATAGAACGTAAAAATCGGGAGAAAAAGAGCACTCAGGATCCCACATTCAAAAAAGGGGCTGATGTACCTCCTCGGCGACCTAAACCACCAGACAAGCCTAAATCTGGAAAAAAGAAGTAATACCTGCAGATTTTGAGGAGTAGCCTGAAATTCGACTAAGACTTAATCGATTTGCTCTAATTCTACTCTGCAGGAAACCCGCGTTTTAGAGGAAAAAGATTGATGATCAAACCGTTAAAGGGATTCATCACCTATTCTCACGAAGATACAAAGCAAAAAGATGAATTATGCAAGTGCCTTGCTGTAATGGAGCAGCAAAACGAATTAGTCACCTGGGACGATGGCCAACTCATCCCTGGTGACAAAGCACGTCAAGAAGATATTCTCAAAGAAGTCGCTGATTCGGACCTTCTTCTCTATCTCGTTTCCGCTGCAAGTCTCGCATCTGAAAATTGCAGAAAAGAATTAGAAGTAGCCTCGAAAAGAGATATAAAAGTTATCTCGATCATCCTTGAGCATTGTGATTGGCTGCATCATCAACTCAGCGGTTTTGAAGTTCTCCCAGATAAGGGCAAGCCTCTTACTAAATGGGAGGATGAGAGCGAAGGCTGGCAAAATGTAGTGGATGGGATCCGAGAAGTCGTTGACAAAATGCAGTCTCAGGCTGACCCGTCGTCTGATATATCTGAAGAAGCACTACGGGCCGAGACGTTGTTTGGAAACGGGAATATTCTTGTGATCCTCGGGCAACTAGACGATGCAATAAGAGCCTATTCACATGCTATTGATCTTAATCCGAAGCAGGCGGATGCCTATAACAATCGCGGTGTTGCTTACGCGGAAAAAGACAAATTTGACGAAGCACTCACAGACTTTAACACCGCTATACAACTGAAACAGGATTGTGCCAGTGCTTATTACAATCGTGGGAAGACTTACAACAAGAACGACGAATTTGATAAAGCACTTGGAGACTTTAACGAAGCAATAAAAATAAAACCTGGCTATGCTGAGGCTTATTGTGGGCGTGGGGCTGCTTATGGCAACAAGGGTAAGTTTGACAAAGCGATCCAGGATTTGAGCACAGCGATACAACTCAAGCCGAATTTCACTGAGGCCTATTATAATCGGGGAAGTGCTTATAGGGAAAAAGGTGAATTTGACAAAGCCCTCAAGAACTTGAATACAGCTATAAAATTGAATCCGAATTACATTGATGCTTATTACAATCGTGGTGCTGTTTACAATGCTAAAGACGAAATTAACAAAGCTCTCAAGGATTTAAATAAGGCGATACAACTCAGACCAAAATCTGCTCGAGCCTATAACAACCGTGGCAAAGCTTACTACGATAGCGGCAAAGTTAACTTGGCTATTAAAGACTATAACAGAGCAATAAAACTAAACCCAGATTATGCTGAAGTCTACTACAATCGCGGCACTGCTTATCACAATAAGGGTAGTATTGATAAGGCTATCAAAGACTTGAATAAGGCGATACACCTTAAGTCTAACTTTGCTGAAGCTTATAACAATCGCGGGGCCATTTACCACGAAAAAGACAGATTTGAAAGAGCCATCGTTGATTATAATAAGGCAATAGAATTCAAGTCGAATTATGCTGAAGCCTATCGTAATTTGGGTATTATTTTTCTTGCCAGAAATGAGATCAAACTTGCTATTACCAATCATAGCAAAGCGATAACCCACAAATCGGATTATGCTGAAGCCTATTGTGAGCGCGGGACTGCTTATTTTATTGCAAATGAATTTGACAAGGCAATTGAAGATTACAACAAAACAATAAAACTTAAACCGGACTATGCCAAGGCCTATCTAGGTCGCGGCACTGTTTACCGCGAAAAAGGTGAAACTAACCTTGCCCTCCAAGACTTTAGAAAAGCGATAGAATTGGATCCACAAATGTTTAGTACACTCCGAACCGATCGATAGGCTTTCCAAATCTCTATTGTTTACAACAACTAGAAAATTTGTGCTAATTCTCTATTGAGATTCAGTTGACCTCTACATACCGAATGGGTTATCATTGCTTGCAAACATTAGGAGGGAAAGTTGTGAGTAAACTTTTAAAGGTTTCATTGCCTATTCACGTACGGATATAACAGTAAATACGAACGGCCTCATCGCAATGCTGACGCAACAGTACAACTATGGTAAACCTTAGAATTAATTAGACACTCAGCGAATCAATGTCAGAATGCGCGTGTGGCATTCTGCGGGTGCGGTTAGGAAACCGCACCTACCGGGTTGGGGAAGAATGTCTGTTTATTTATCTGGGTTACCATAAAACCTAAATCTACATGAAGAAATGGCCCGCATTCGACAATAATGGTGATCTACCTATCGGAATTCATCAAGCAACTTTGACCGAAATTCTACAGCATTTTGGTATAGGGAATCCACAAAGAGAACTTGTTGGACGGCGATTAGAACGTATTTTCCTGTTGGCAAGCAGCACTAGACAAGTGGCACGATTCATTGTGTTTGGTTCGTTTGTAACAGCTAAGCCCTCTCCAGGTGACGTAGATGTTTTTCTCCTAATGGAGGATTCTTTTGATGTCACTCAAATAGATGGTGAAGTCGCTCTCGTTTTTGACCTGCAGAAGGCACAAGATGTTCTGGGAGCGAGCATTTTTTGGACTCGTAAACAGATAATATTTAGCAATGAGCAGGAAATTGTCGAAGGTTGGCAAATTAAACGTGACGAATCGCGACGCGGTATAGTTGAGGTAATCCATAATGATTCAAAATGATCGAGAACTGAAAGCAACGCTGAATCGCATTGAGCACTTTAAAAAAATAGTTGAAAAACTCAAAGCGTTTGAAACCAATCCACGAAATTATGAGTTATCTGCGGGCGGTTTTCTTTCCGAAATCGATCGGATGAACCTTGAAGTGGCAGAATATCTATCCATTCACCCAAGCGAACTGATCAAACTGCCCGCTGATACCGACCGCATAAAAACAGATGGTGTGCTTTTTCACTCCTCAACATGGTATGGATGGGATCCCTCTTTACAAGTAGTGACCTTGTAGCGGAATAGCGATTCGGCGGAAGAAGATGAATATACTCAGAATTTTCGCAGACTTCCACAACGCGGATGCAAAAGGTAGAGTGCGGTTGAATTGTGCCGGTACGGAGGCAGATATCAAGCGTCAAAAAATCGTGTTACGAAATGGTCAATCTCTTATTATCTACAGCGAAGAGTTAAAGGTTGAAGGCATTGTTTGCTACTCCGAAGAGGAAAAGTTGTGGACAGCGGTCATTGACTGGGATGCTATTCAAGAGGCAGAACCTATCGTCTCTGAAATGACCCCTCATATCCGTACTCCCTGAGTCTCAATTTTTCGTGGATAGGGGCTTCTTGTAGGAGCCAGTGCCAGCGCGATTTCTGTCAAGAAGCACCACTAATTCCTACAAAGTTTAACTGATAACCGACAACTAACAACTCCAAAAAATGTTACACTTTTCGCGAAATTCCTTTTTTTCGACCCAAGAGAGAATCAGCAATTAAACATCAACGAACCCTCACAGGGAACGGGTTCTCTAACGTTATAGGCAACACATCAAATGGAACACCGGTGTAACATTTATGTAACATTTTTTAACGAATATTGATTCAGATATACCATTTCGTTAATCTATATTCACGTCCGTCAATTTGAGTGTTAAGGCACATGCGTCAGAAGCCACCTTTGACAAAAACTTTATACACCTCTCCTACATCTTGTTGAAATT
>CAZURU010000495.1:0-3897 GCA_964623585.1 uncultured bacterium | reverse complement strand
GGGGCAGCTATACACTATACTGGCAAAATGCCTGAAGGTAAATTGTTTTTACTTTGAAAATGGAGAGTTACAATGTCTGCCGAAAGAATGACCGTGGAGGAGATGTCTAAAAAATACCCCAACGAATGGCTGTTTATTATTGAACCTAAAACTCGCGCGAATACGACTCACCTCGTCTCTGGAATAGTTCAAGTTCATAGCAAATCGCGCGATGATGTGTATGAAGCCTCCAGGAAATTCAAAGGTGATGCATCTATAAAGTTTACGGGTGATCGGACAACGCAAGAACGAAGACCTAAAATGCCTTTGTATAGACCAAGAAATCTAAATTAACGGACGAACAAACCCTTATTGTATTTGATGATTTATAATACAATAGGGGTTTATTGTTAGAAAGGTGAGAATTTGATCATCAGTAATAGGATACCTATCAAATGCAGAACAGGATATAGGGGACAGCATGCACCTAATCTATATTGACGACTCTGGAGATGAAGAGCTATGTGTATTTTCAGCCTTAACGATTCGAGTTGACAAATGGAACCCTTGTCTTAGGGCAATAAAGAAATTCCGACGCGATATACAGATGAGTGATGGCATCTCTGTTTACACTGAATTCCATGCGTGGAAATTTGTTTCGGGGCGCGGAAAAATTGCTGATGGCATAGTCCCGAAAGGGCGACGATGCGAAATTTTCAAACAGACACTTCAAATGGTAGCGAAGTTACCGGAGACGCGACTTTTTAGCACCGCGTTCCCAACTAAAACGAGCGAGCATGCTTATGAAGTTTTACTCAGAGGTATAAACCAAACCCTACAAAAATGGGATAGTCACGCGATTTTGATCTGTGATGAAGGAAAAGATGCTATCTATACAAAATTAGTTAGACGCATGCAAACCTCAAAAAATGGCGCAATTGATCGTATTATTGAAGATCCATTTTTTAAGCAATCCGATCAGTCATATTTCATTCAATTGTCTGATTTTTGTGCTTATGCGCTGCTGCGTCAAGAACGTCCGATTGGGTCTAAAACGAAGTACGGTCTTGATCAAGCATTCAATTTGTTAGAACCAATATCTGAAGGAATTATACAGCCGGGTTAACCTGAACGAATGGCATAAAAAAAGCAGGGCCTACATCCACCGCCGAGGGAGGGTTCAGTCCTGCACGATAATATTATAACATTTAACCCCAAAATAGTCAAGTTATTTTCAAATATTTTTACGACTTAACGTGAACAAGCGATGAATCCTCGGACTACAAACATAAGTCCCTTGGAAATGCGCGTATTTTTCAAAAGCAGTCGGGTTCGTAGTTGCGCAATTCTGCGGCGTACTCGCCCCGGTTCATGCCCTAAGGCATGAATACCGTTGATTCATGCGACGTGCATTATTACACCCTGCGTAAGTCCTAACTTATCTTAACTTTGCTGATTTTTGCTCTGAATAAACAGTGGCACTTCAAACGGGAGCACTTCAATTTAGGAGTTTTTAAATGGATTCTAATGAACACATGAAATTATTTGGGATAAATTTGTCTACTAAATACATTGATTTAGCTAAACAACAAATTCAAGAACATGATGAACTATGGGGTTTAATATCAGATGAAGCCAATGAAAATTTGTCAGTCGGACGGAATACTTACTTGGGGAACAGAGATATGGTTGGGAGATACTTTGTTTGTGGACGAATTGCTTCACATTGTATAGGAATGGGTTTTGAAATTTTGTACAAAACTGTTATTTTAAGGGAAGGGGGAACGTATCCTAAATGTCACAAAATTGAGGTATTACATAAAATATTGGGTGATTCAAAAGAAAATTTCTCAAGGATTATCATCGAACATGGTTGGCATGATGTAAATGATTTTATACGGTACTTTGATAATTCGTTTGCTGAACCTGGTGTAAGATACTTTGAAAGCATCACTAATAATTCAGGTAACTATGAACGAGATATTATGCGGACCATAAGATTATTTGGGCACCTTTTAGCATTTGTGAAAACTAATGTAAATTACTAAATGTACTGCCACCGGAAATTAGGGCCACCCTCTAAACCAACTAATCTTTGGACAATTTTTAGAGGTGTCCACATTTCGCCCCTCTGGGGCTTGCCTCTTGGGGGTATAGCATTTCTATAGACATTTCGCCCCTCTGGGGCTGGTCTTTGGTACATCTGAGTTTCTTTTTCTGTGAGTTGGGTTTATGTAAGAAAGTCAAAGAAAAATACACATGTCCTTGAAAGTTCGGCTCACACGCAACCCCAATTGTCCAAACTTTTGTAAACCAAGATTGTGGTATAATAATAATCTCAGAGAAAGAAGTGTCCGAACTCTCGGTTTCAATCGGAGCAATAACCTACCATAAAAGGATAAGCTATGCTCAATCAATTTCTCAATTACCTTTTTATGTTTTGTATTCCTTTTATGATTATTGGTTGTAGCACGATTTTTTCAGCTCAGGAATGGAGTGATAACTACGCGCTAATGAATGGAGTGCAATCAACAAGTCCGCAAATGGTTGATGGAAATCTTGAAACTATAGGAGAAGCAGCGTTTACATCAGATAACACAATGTATGCATTAAAGGATAAAAGAGATTTTGTCCGAAATGATTCTATAGTGGTTGTTTCATTACCAGAAAAGAAGAAAATTTATAGGATGATACTTTACTCGGATAACTTAAAACATTTTGTTGTATACGTGGATAAAGGTAAAAGAGCAAAAAGTGAAGACTGGCATCGTATTATAGAGATGCGGGATGTAATATCGAAAAAAATTGATCTCAAACTTAAGATGCTCTATTATACGCATCAAATTAAGATTCGTATATTGAAGACGCATCCACAAGTTCAAAAATATGGAGTATCCACAATAGGATCTGGAAGGCTTGATAGAACAATATTTACCAATCGTAGATCTATTGATTTACCGGGCAGAATACGGGAAATTGAGATTTATGGTTTTAAAACTGCAGAATAGTATGAACAATGTTAAGAGAAATAAAAAATCCGAAATGTTCTCGCGAAATGAAATTGACATGAGAACAGGAAAAATCCGCGAAATCCGCATAATCCGTGAAAATCCGCGATTCAGACGTTATCCTGAATATAAAGAGAGTGGTGATAGTCTGGAGAAAGCGATATGAGTTCATGGCGTAACATAACTATCGGTAATTTGGGAGAGGTTATCACAGGGCATACTCCACCAACAAAAAATACGGAGTATTTTGGTAATGAATATCCCTTCATTACCCCAACTGACATAAGGATGGATTCTCGCATCATTCAAACTGAACGCTTTCTATCTCAGAAAGGCTATGAATTTAATAAAAGTCGCTTGCTTCCCCCAGATTCTGTTTGTGTCACCTGTATAGCGAGCATCGGTAAGATTTGCATGACAACCGTTCCGAGTGTAACGAATCAGCAAATAAACAGCATTGTAGTGAATCAAGACAAATACGATCCGTCCTTTGTCTATTATCTCCTTAAGACCAAAACAGATGTAATTCAAAGTGTGGCGAATAGTGCTACAACTCCTATTGTGAATAAATCAACTTTTGCAAGCATCAATGTTTGTGTTCCTCCACTGCTAACACAACGCGCTATCGCCAACTTCCTCGACCAAAAAACTGAACAGATTGACGAACTCATCCGCATCAAAGAGCGACAAATAGAACTGCTACAGGAACAACGCACCGCACTGATAAATCAGGCAGTGACAAAAGGACTTGACCGGAATGTGGAGATGAAACCGTCGGACGTGGAGTGGATTGGGGAGATACCAGCGCATTGGGAAGTAAAGCGGTTAAAGTATGTTGCCGACCTAAACATGGGTCAATCACCACCTTCGGAAGAATACAACAGTGATCAGATGGGAACGCCTTTTCTTC
>CAZURU010000494.1:1954-3917 GCA_964623585.1 uncultured bacterium | reverse complement strand
CAAAAGCGGTCATGCTGGAAACCATTCTATTTCTCCATTAATTGTTAATTTTTACTGGATATCTAAGTTAAGCACATCATGCTCTGAAAAAGTATCACCAGTTGTGCGGTCTATGCCATAACAGTGGAAGTCGATGATGAACCCATCATGTAATGTCTGAGTTGGCTCTCTATATCCGATGGTTCGAATGAAACACCAGAATGCCATTTGCCAAAGCCCCCTTGACTATTAACGGCTTCTATCCATTCATTCAGGTACTCTCGCTTGGTCCGTTCCTTCTGGCTATCCTGTCCCTTGACTTCAAGTACCAAATGGTCACCGTTTGCCAGCCTGATCAAAAAGTCCGGGTAGTATTTTCGGATAATCCCATTGTGGTTATACAGAATAGCAAACCCCAAATGGTCATTTTTAACAAAAGAAGTAACCAGGTCGGATTTCTCCAGAAAGCGGGCTTCGGTTGCCTCCCAGCCGCCATCGTACACGCAATGACTGATATGTGATTTTTCAAGTCGTTCGCAGGGTCTGCTGGTAAACCATGCTCTCATGTCAGCGGTTGACCTGATGGGATTTTCCTTATCAAACACGGGGATAAGCTTCTCGGTATTTTCCGCACGAATCTCCGCCCAGACGTGCTGAATAATTTTATTCATGTTAAGAATGGTGAGTACCTTCTTTTTGGCCTCATCCTGATGAAACAGATCTCTTTTAATAGTAATCTTGTCTGATTGAAGAAACTCTTCAATCAGTCTCACGAGCTGGATAAGAAACACTTCCTTGCTGTCTTTCCACTCCAACTTTCTTTCTGAGTTATAAATCGTTGACGCAATAGTAAATACCATCGTTTGTACCCTGGTATCTTCTGCTATTTTTTTTAGCCCAATAGCGGCTTTCAGCTTATCATGAGGTTTGCCGGCAATGATAGTGGCTAATTCTGCCTCAGTGATGCTCTCATAGGGGTCCATCTCCAATGTTTTGACCTTGTCCCAATTCAAACTAAGTCGCGACTTGTATACGTGGTCTATACGCAGAATATTGGGCCAGGTAATTGCATAATCCAGTTTTTCCTTTACCGGCTCAATTCTGGTTTTTGGTCGTGGAGGGGGAGGGGGTAATGGCCCATCACCTTCATGGGGTAAAAAAGTGAAAGGAACGCCGAAGATATTGACATATTCCGGCTCAAATAAACCATCCTTGCCGATGTCGTAGCTTACTCGACGCAGGCCTCTCCCAACCACCTGCTCACATAACAATTGACTGGAAAAAGCCCTGATCCCCATGATATGTGTCACTGTTTTGGCGTCCCATCCTTCGGAGAGCATTCCCACAGAGATAACGTTCTGAATCTGCTCGCCTGGCTCGTTTTCTTTGCCGACCGTGTCCACCGTTCGTCGTAACAGTTCTGCCTGCTGTTTTTGAGTCAGTTTTGGCCTGGTTTCCACACTATCGTTACCACTCACCACGTCAATTTCAACTGCTTCGCCTTCGGCTTCTGCCTGATTCAGCACTTTGCTGTCTATTTGTAAGGTTTTGTCTTTGTCCCACAGCCCGGGAATATGTATTTTCTTCCGGTCAAAAGCGTACTTTATGCGCGCGGAGGTTTCGATTCTGTTAGCAACAGTAATCATTACAGGGGGCATCCTATGGCCTAATTTCTGCCATTCATTACTGGTTTCCTGCCAATCCTTGCCGAGCAGGTAGTAAGCATTTGACAAGAGATCAGGAAGCGGTTCTGTTTCCTCTGCCTTGCGGTTAATGTCATCTCTGACCTCTTCATCGGCGTAAATATGATAAAGCCGGGACTTTAACTCTTTGGTAGTAATGCTGTCGTCTCTGACTACCACTCTTGGCGTTTTTACCAATCCTGACTCAATCGCATCGTTCAATCCAAAATCGGACACAATCCAGTTGAATAATGTTTCTTCTGCCGATTTTTTACCGGAAGGTGAAAATGGCGTCGCAGACA
>CAZURU010000494.1:0-1944 GCA_964623585.1 uncultured bacterium | reverse complement strand
TTTGTTCATGTATCCTGTCCAGACCGCCCACCCAGATGGTGGCTTCCTCGGCGCTGTCCTTTTCTGCCCCAATTCTCCGGTACTTTCCAGTAGCTTTCAGATTTACCCGCCAGGCATGGTGTGCTTCGTCATTGATCACAAGGATGTTGCTGGCATTTGCCATTTCTCCCAACACCTGTCGTGTATATGCCTCGCCACTGATTTCAGTCTGTCTGCGCTTGTCTACGGACCGCAGTTGCCCTTTTTCAATCTTTGTATTCAGCTTTTCCTGTGTATCCCATGCCAGCGCATGCCAATTCAAGATCAGTACCTTACCCTGCCGTACCTTGTCCATCAGCGAAGTCGGTACGATATTAAATGTCTCGTAATAGTTTTCATCATGGGAAGGCTGTAGTACCTGCAAGCGACTTTTTACCGTGAGGCCGGGCGCTACAATAAGGGCGTTCCTGCTGAACCGAGAATCCGCTGGACTGGTGACTTTGTTCAAAAAGTTCCAGGCGATGATCATAGCCATGACAACAGTCTTACCCGAACCGGTTGCCATCTTGCTGCACCAGCGTTCAAACGCGCCACCATCTCCCTGTATATTAATACCCGTCTTGTCGGCAGCAGGGGCCTCGACAAGCCAGATCAGGGTTTCAATCGCTTCTAACTGACAAAAGAAAAACCGACTGTCGTAGCGTTCCTCCGGGTCTTGCCAATGTTCCAGCAATCGCTTGGTTATACCAGTTACTCCTGGATAACCATCCTCTCTCCATGATTTTACTCTGGGGCGTATTTTATTTACGAGTTCTATTTCAACGAAAATTCCTGGGTCGTCAAAGGCTTTGGAATCTGGCGTTGCGACTACGTAACCCGCAGGTCGTCTACCATCTTTGATGTGAAAGTCACGGGTTTCCCTGTTGTAGAACCAATGCTCGGCAGGTTCGTTATAGGGACTATTGATGACTAGCTTGGTAATTGTTTTGCTCATCAAATACAAGAACTCAAAAGGCTTGTTTTTGCGAGCAATTACGATTTTCCTTTGGAACAAAAAGAACAGGAAACTCTGCCCAGGTTATCTTGCCTCTCCTGAGAAAATAGTGGCAGCCACAGGGCGCGTTGATTACATGAACAGAAGGTGAAAGCGAAACACTTCCGTCATGGTGTTCATGCAACTTCCATCTTTTTTTAAACTCGGTGGAAACCTCGAGGTGAACGACATTTTTGCAGTTTTTTCGTGGACAAATTATAGCCGCATAGTATGGATGTTCCCGCCCACCAATCACATAAACAGTATTCCTCTCAGGGTTTTCCGGCAAATCTTCGACCCAGTGAGTTTGATACTTTCGTCGTCTTTCAAATAAATTTAACAGTTTAGTCAACATTGTTTTTCAACTGCTTAATCAGAAAACTTCTATCTCCCTTACCGCTATACTTGTCGAAAACAGATCCTGGCTTACATTCTGATGATTCGTAACTGTAATGACCGTGTACCAACCTGAAACGTTGGGTCTCAAAATCATCATTACTGTCCAGCCGGAATCCGTGCAAGCGGGCCAGAAAATCATTAAATGCCATGCACGCCGCTTGCATGTTAACTGACATAACCGCCGGTTGATCCTCGCCCACTGCCGCTAGGTAGCCGGCGGCTCTTTGTTCTTCATAGTGTTTCCTGTTGGTACGATACCATGTTTCCGCTGTAACCTGATTACTGGTGTAGCCACCACGGGACATCAAGCTGGCGTTTTCCGGGTGCATGTAGTGGGCAACCGCATCGGCCTGTAAAATCGCCCCTTTGGAATCAGCCTCGAGATTTACGCCAATATCAAAATATGGTAGCCAGTAGGCTGAGGCAATACATTCCAGGTGGTACCTGCCTTCTGCCGAGTCAACGCAGCCGAATATAACGTCGCAGCTCGTGACTGCTTCGATAAGTTCTTTATCTGAAGTATGTGCTTGATA
>CAZURU010000493.1:0-3927 GCA_964623585.1 uncultured bacterium | reverse complement strand
TTTCCACTGTAGCGGAACGAACTATACGAGTAATCTACGGCGTGCGTATCTTGCGCAGTATTCTGCAGAACCACTTCTTGCTCATGACGGGAGTCGTTTGTGGGGGAATGCGGAGCCGTTGTTGAAGGATGGACAGTCTGTCGTGGGAGAACCGCCGCCGGATATTGCGTCGCGGTTCAATTAATGAGAGTTGCGCGGTGGACTGCCCACCGCGCTGATTTACACCTTCTTTTACTCGGTGTTATCAAGTTCCTGAAGCGATTGCTCAATTTCAGTTATGAGATCTTGGTTATCGGTTTGTCCTGCTAATTCCAAGGCCTTCTGGAAATCCGCTTTTGCCTCCTGAATTCTACCCAAAAGAACATTTACTTGTCCTCGGGTATCGTAGGCTTCAGCCAAAGAAGGATTTCTCTGAATCGCTTCGTCACAGTCAGCAAAAGCAGACTCATATTGACCTAATTTAATCTTCGCAAATCCCCGATTGTTATAGGCTTCAGCAGATTCTGGGTTCAGTCGAATAGCTTCATCGAAATCAGCAACCGCAGACTTATACTGACCTAATTCATATTTGGCACAACCTCGTATAAACGAAACTTCAGCAGACTCTGGATTCAATCGAATAGCTTCATCGAAATCAGCAACCGCAAACTCATATTGACCTAATCCAATTCTCGCACGTCCTCTATAGTAGTACACACCAGCATAGTCTGGTTTTAACCGAATAGTTTCTTCAAAATCAGCAACCGCAAACTCATATTGACCTAACGCAATTCTCGCACGTCCACGGTCAAAGTAAACATAGGGATCATCCGATTTTAACCGAATAGCTTCACCAAAATCAGCAATTGCAGGTCCAAATCGTTCAAGTCCAGTCTTTGCAACTCCTCGATAGTAGAAAGCATACGCATCATCTGGGTTAAGTTGAATACCTTTGTCAAAATCAACAATCGCACCCTCATATTGATCGAGTTCTATCCTAGCCAACCCACGATTGAAGTAAGAATACGCATTATCTGGGTTAAGTTGAATAGACTTATTAAAATCAGCAATCGCACCTTCATACCTATCTAATGAAGCTTTCGCGACTCCTCGATCAAAATAGGCTCCAGCAAAATCTGGATCAATCTGGAGGGTCTCATCAAAATCAGCGATCGCGGATTCATACTGACCAAGCACATTTTTTGCTCGTCCTCGATTAAAATAGGCTCTAACAAATTCCGGATCTAAATGGAGAACTTTATCAAAATCAGCAATCGCACCCTCATATTGTCCAAGACGCTCCTTTGAAAATCCTCGGATAAAGTAGGTTTGGACATCCTTTATCCCTAACTTGATAGCCTCGTCAAAATCAGCAATCGCACCCTCATATTGTCCAAGACCTCCCTTAGCACAGCCGCGTATAAAGTAGACAAAAGCATCATTCGGTTCAAGCCGTATTGCCTTATCATAGTCGGCAATCGCACCTTCATATTGATCGAGTTTAGCTTTTGACAACCCTCGTTTGGCATAGGCTCTGGAGTCATCAGGTCTAAGCCTTATCGCCTCGTCATAGTCAGCAATCGCAGATTTGTTCTGCTGTAAGGTATACTTTAGATTACCGCGGTTATAGTAGGCATCTGCATAATCTGGCTTGAGATTAATCGCCTTGTCATAAACGAAAAGTGCTCCTTCTCGATCATCATCTGAAAGGAGTTTACCAACAGCAAAACAAGCGTGGGCGGCGAGTTCGTTATTTATTCCCTCTGCGATATTCGCGATGGAACGCCACTTTTCAACAGCATCCGAAATTTTCTTGTCTTTTTGCAATAGGTATGCATTAATTATCGCTCTATCTACAAGAGATAACTCGGCATTTTGTAGTTCTTCCTGCGTGATTTCAGGGACCGTCTCAGCTTGTTCTGAATTAGTAAGATTCTCTATAATTTTAATTAACGTTTTTGTGTCCATAATTTTTCTACAGTACCTTGGACCAGCAAAAAACACACGCCAATGGAATAAATCATTTCAGCACTTAGTCCAATATGTATGTCATTTAACCTACAATTCCGCGTGCTCCTTCCAAGATTCCTCAACCGCGAGACAAACGTGAATGCAGTTGTAGCGGAGGTTAATAAAGCATCATTTGAAGGACCCAACATACCGTAGGCATTTTTTGCATATCCTTTTACAATATAAAACAAGGGTTATAAATCGCTAGAGCGTAGAAGCACCTACAATTTCTCGACTAAATAATCACCCAACCTTTGTAACAAACGCTTGTGTCGTTTAACCGATATGGATCCAATAGAACCCGGCACAGCCCTTGTTTGTACTCGATCCAAAAAGCCAAGCCGAATAACAGATTCACATTGAAGATTTTTTAAATTATCATCCTGTGGTGTAACTTTTTCATCGAAACTGTCAAGATACAGGCTTAGGTCTTTGCTTAGTCCACAAACAAGGAATTCGCGATAGTTTGGTGGCATTTCCCGCAAACAAATTGCGGGTCTCAACTTTATGCTCTGATCATGAGAAGACTTTACATAGACAAGAATTACATCACCCTCCTTAGGTCTACTCTTTTTCATAGTCAGGATTTACCTCAATAAGTATATCTGTTGTGTACTCGGGTTCGTCGTCATGGTATGCTGCCTCAAGTCCACGTACAAATGAATGCTTCCCAGAATGCAGTTCTATGTCATTCCCTTCATAATCCGGATTTACTGCAATAAGCATGTCCATGGTGTACTCGGGTTCATTATCGCAGTATGCTGCCTCAAGTCCACGCGAACCTAAATGGAACAAGGATTCTGAACGATGCTTAACCTTTTTTTCCTTCGTTGGTTCAGGCAAAACTATTATATTGGATTCTTCCTCATACTTCTCAATAAGGTTACCAATAAAGAACACCGACGAAGGTAAAGGAGAGTTTTCATTCTCATCAACTAACTTGTCCCGAAATGTCGCAAGTCTCTGATAACCGCGCGTCGCTGACCAAATGGCTAGATTATCTTCCGCTTCATCAATCATACTAACCAATGCGCCTGCAATCCCAACAACGGATTCTGTGGAGCTGCTCGGTCTGGCAACGAACACACCCGATTGTCCGGTGGAACCAAAATTCTGAAATATTCGCGATGAATTGAACTTAGCAAGGGACTTTTCTTGAGATTCAAGAGCCGGAGATTCGCCAGCACTTTCAAGCGCACGTCTAAACATATCAACGAACCTTGTCGGAGCTTCCTGTAGGGCGAGTTGCCTACCAAACATCGGGAATTCAAGAAGCCAGAATCTGCGCGCATCTTCGGATGAATACCCAAAGCGATCAGACCCCACCATTAGTGGATTATGTCGGGCAGCTTGTATTTCGCGTGGCATAGATTACTCCTTCAAACTGTTTTATAGCACAGTAGAATCATGTGTTAGCCTCATAAAAATTAGAAATTCCATCATCTACAACAAGAACTACTTCACTCATATCTATTTTCTCTACGGTTTAACTAGCGTTTCACACCTATACTCAATCTGTGAAATAAAAAATGGTGCGACGAAAATAGGGCTAAGAAAACTGGAAAACTTGCAACCAACCTGCTCACTGAAAATGGAGGATACTATAACATGTCAAAGTCCAGATGTCAATAAAATTGCACCAAAACGCGTTTCTTTATCTCATTCAGGCATTTAATTTGCAGAAATCAGGCAAATACTTCTCAAAATCTCAACGAGAGAACCGCTATACCTCTGTCAGTTGGGGAACGTATTATCTTTAGTAGATTTCAACAACTTCACAAATGAAATTCACCAATGAGATCAAAGTGCTATTCTCGTCTTCATCTATCACACCCATTAAGTTTTCCAGCACCTTGATAAGCACACGATGATGACCGAGCGTTAATTCAGCACTCAGGGCTATTTTTTTCTACTTCAGCCCATTCTACAGCGAATATT
>CAZURU010000492.1:0-3938 GCA_964623585.1 uncultured bacterium | reverse complement strand
TTAGGATTTACAATAGAAGAAATCGAAAACCAAACGGAAGAAGCGATAACGATAAATGTTGACATCGCACATAATAAATACTACACAGAATCCTTACGCGCAGGCGGACTTCCGCGTCCTGATGGCAAAACACAGGAACAGTGGCGAAATATCCTAAATCAAGTACGCGATACGTTGAAAGACCCACAAAAACGTATAGAACATATCACTTCACTCAACACAGAAACACCACAACCTATTGACCCCATACCGATAGAAGATCACCCTATTCCTGAAACCGATGCAATCGCACCGCCAGAAAAAACATCTATAAGCACTGCTATGCCAGATGATATGGTGCATATCCTTGCGGGTGAATTTCAAATGGGAAGCAATCAAAAAGATGAAAACAGACAAGGCGATCTTGCCAAAACAGTACAAGTTGACGCGTTTTGTATGGATAAATATCCAGTATTGTAAGAATTAGGCGTAGACCTTTGTTTACGAATTTCTTTACATCCTGGTACGGATCAAGTTTTACAGCAAGAATCGGGTTCCGATGTGTATGGGACGCTGGACTAAAAAAATCATAGTTTAATGATCTCTTCTATGCTACAAGTACAAACTCATCGCGATCGGAGTGTGCCATCCAGCCCGAGAAACCCATTCTTTAATTCTATTTCACCGTAGGGTTCATAGAAATCGCTGGAAACTTCCGCCTGAGAATTGACAGTATATGCTTTTCCATTCTTGAATTCCTGCCCGTTCTTTAATTGGCAGACAGGTTCGGTTTCAATCGTAACATTTTTGAACTCAAAATCGGTTGACCAATCCTCATCTATATCAGATACATAATATTTAGACACACATATCCGATACCACTTTTCTATTGTAGCGGTGGCATATCCGAATATCCAAATCGGGATTCCTGTAGCAGTTTCTGTTTGGTAGTTGCATTCTATCACTGATTCTATCCTTGATAGTGTTTTTCCTGCTTCCAATTCAATATCAACCCGATAAGGATATTCTTTGAAGAACGAACGTCCAAGCCAGGACAACTGCCATCTATAGAACCCACTTCTGTATAATCCGCCTCGGCTGCCTTTTTCAAAGATATGCGGGTATTCATTTTGATGTTCCTGTAATGCTTCTATATCAAATCGATTTTCAGAATAGAAATAGGGCAAGTTTGTATCATAGTGTTCAGGTTCTTCCTTCGCGTTTTTAATCCGTTCACATATATCAAGAAAATCTATAGTCGGAATTTCCGCAGCTGTATGCAAGACTGGGGAATTGAGTAGCCGGTTTTTTTCCTTCTCCAAATGTTTGATATAGTCATCATAATCGGGTTCTCTGTCTTTCATGAAGCAGTCCTCACTTTTTACGATTTTTCTGATAGTATTATATCAGAACGTATGTGTGTTCGTCAATACAACATTCGTTGTGGGGTGTAAAGTTTTTATACTTGAACCGAAATCTAAATCTTGATAACATGTGTTCCAAGGAAACGAACCTCAAAACTGGCATAACGAAAGTAAAAGTAAAGCGGAGGCAACTTGATGACAAATAGGAATAATTACCTCTTATGGTATAACAAACCAGCCGAACAGTGGACTGACGCTCTGCCTGTTGGCAACGGGCGACTCGGCGCAATGGTCTTCGGCGGTATCAACCGAGAACGCATCCAACTCAATGAAGAAACGATATGGGACGGCGGTCCCCGCAAAAACAATAACAATAACCCAAACGCTTTAGAATCACTCCCAAAGGTACGACAACTCCTTTTTGACGATAAAAACGAAGAGGCAACACAACTCGCTGGCGAAACGATGCACGGAATAGAAAAACGCATCAAATCCTATCAATCCTTAGGTGACCTATACATTGCCAGCGATAACAATGACCCTGCACAACAAGTAGATGTTTCCAACTACCGACGTGAATTGGATTTAGACACAGGTATAGCAAAAACAACATATCAATGCGCTGATGTCACTTACACCAGAGAAATATTCGCTACAGCAGTAGACAACCTCATCGTAGTTAAACTTGAAAGCGATACATCAGGTAAACTTACCTTTGATATAACACTCACACGCGAGCAAAATGCCAATGTCGAAACGGTTTCTGACAGTTTATTACAACTTGATGGTTATTGCAGCGATGAAGGCGTTATACGTTTTGCAGCGCATCTTCAAGTAAACGTTGATGGCGGTACTTCACAAGCAAAAAGCGATAGCATCTCTGTCAGTAATGCCGATGCTGTTACGCTATACCTTGCAGCAGCAACCAGTTATATCAACGCTAAGGACGCAAGTGCCAACCCACATGAACGATGTGAGAATTATCTGAAAGGGATTGAAACAAAAACATATCAAACAATTCGGTCAGACCACATCACAGACCATCAATCCCTTTTCAGACGGGTAGATCTGAACCTTGGTTCCACAGAAACAGAAGGCCTGCCAACCGACGAACGCTTAGCTAAAGTCAAACAAGGCACAACAGACCCAGCACTTGAAGCACTCTATTTCCAATACGGTCGCTATCTTATGATGGGAAGTTCACGACAAGGATGTTTCCCTGCAAACCTTCAAGGCGTATGGAATGAACACATGAATGCACCTTGGAACAGCGATTACCACACGAATATAAATGTCCAAATGAACTATTGGGTGCCAGAGATATGCAACTTACCAGAATGCCATCTCCCACTCTTTGACTTAATGGAATCACTTGTTGAACCGGGCAACAAAACAGCGAAATCACACTATGGTGCTGATGGGTGGGTTGTACATCACCTTACAGATATTTGGGGGTTTACCACCCCTGCAGATGGCGTCTGGGGTGTTTGGCCAATGGGTGCCGCATGGTTATGTGAACATGTCTGGGAACACTACCTTTTCGGTGGTGATGAAAACTTTCTTAGAGAACGCGCGTATCCATTGATGAAAGGTGCTGCTCGTTTTATTCTTGACTTTCTCGTTGAAGCACCAGAAGGCACACCGTTCCCCGGAAAACTCGTAACAAATCCTTCACACTCCCCTGAGAACGTGTTCGATGCACCTGACGGAACCCGCACTATGTTCACGTATGCAGCAACAATGGACCTTGAGATAATCCATGAACTCTTCACAAACTGCATCGCTTGTATTGATATTCTCAATGTTGATGCAGACTTTCGTGAGGAATTGGCATCTTCCCTTGCAAAGCTTGTTCCACTTCAGATTAGTGAAAAAACGGGGAGACTGCAAGAGTGGATATGTGACTATCATGAACCGAAGGCTGGGCACCGACACATGTCGCACCTCTATGCACTGCATCCCAGTTGCCAAATAACATTGCGAGGTACACCAGAGTTAGCAGCCGCAGCAAAAAAATCTTTGGAAACACGGTTAGCACACGGAGGCGGTGGAACAGGATGGAGCCGCGCATGGTTAGTCAACTTCCTTGCCAGACTTGAGGAACCAGAAGATGCATACAACCACTTACAAACCCTACTTGCAAGGTGCACACTCACGAACCTGTTTGATACACACCCGCCATTCCAGATTGACGGTAATTTCGGTGGAACCGCAGGTATTGCTGAAATGTTACTACAGAGTCACGATGGTGAAATTAACCTGCTCCCTGCACTACCGAAAGCGTGGGATACGGGATATGTCAAAGGTCTGCGCGCACGCGGTGGATTTGAAGTCGATATGACGTGGAAAGATGGAAAACTCACACAAGCGCAAATAGTATCAAACCTCGGACAGGATTGCCGAGTCCGAACACCCGGACAAGTCAGTGTGACCTGTGACGAAACACGCATCAAGTATTCACAATCAAGAGATGTCGTAAACTTCCACACCGAAGCAGGAAAAACCTACACAATATCGCCTTAATAGTAGTAGGCACACTCATGAAGTTAAAATAATACTTTAGGTAATTTGGCGAGGTTAGGAAACCTCGCCAGC
>CAZURU010000491.1:0-3941 GCA_964623585.1 uncultured bacterium | reverse complement strand
GCCTCTACACGACCTACGCAAATGGTATATTATAAAGTAGAAATGGTATAAGTTATCCAATCAGATTTAGGTATTACCTGAAAAATTTGTTTCTGAAATTAAGAAAAATATTTAGGCATAACTAAATTTTACAACAATTGCATCTTTTCGTCAAGGAAAACTTTAGATATTCCGGCAGCCCCAGCGGGGCGACAGGTCTATAAAAACTGTATTCAAACAAAAGTCAAGCCCCAGAGGGGCGAAAGGTGTATCAAACACACTAACATTTTTCACTAAATTGAAGTCTATGGGTTTCGCTTCGCTCTATCCTACCTACAAAATAGCACTTGACAAAGCATTAGGGCTATAAAAGGTGAATAGTGATATTAACACTTATTCAGTTTCACTTGATAAAAAGGGATTAAACGTGTTACACTTAACACATCTATAGTAAACTGGAAGGTTGAAATAATTCTACCGTAAAGGAGATCCTGTCGTAATGGCTTATAGCAATTTTACATTAGAAACAGTTCGGGAAAACTTTCAGTTAGAGTCGGTCCAGTCTTTAGGCGTGTTTTCTGATATAGCACCTGTGAGTCCGCGCGACCATTTTATATCCGATCTTGCGAAAAAGGTCTCAGTTGCCTCTGCTGTAAACACAGAAAAGGCAAGGTCAGAGTTAATTGTTGCAGACGTTCTGTTTGAGCTTCTTGAGTATTTTAACCAGCGTATCAGTCTCTTTTCAGGAATTGAGTTCAACGTTGATGTGGAAGAGGGTTTGACAGGTGTCTGTGATTTTCTGATAAGCAAATCACCGGATCAACTCTCTTTAGAGGCACCCGTTATTATTCTTGTTGAGGCAAAGAAAGAAGACTTAACAGCGGGACTTGGGCAGTGTGTAGCAGAGATGCTTGCCGCACAACGTTTTAACGCAGAAAAAGGCAACGACATTCCTATCATTTACGGTACTACCACCTCAGGTACAGATTGGCGATTTCTTAAATTAGAGGGACTCAAACTGCACATTGACACCGCAGCCTACCAGATCGTACAGTATGACAAAATCCTCGGCATCCTTTCAAGCATGGTAGAGCAAAAGGCGTGAATCATTTTCATTATAGGAGACTATGCCACAATGTCTTATAGCAGCTTTACTTTAGATAGCGTAAAAACAAAATTTGAACTTGAAATTGATGTTCCCACTAACCTCTTTTGCGATATAGCACCTGTGCCACCAAGCGCACATCTGACAACAGAATTGGAACGCAATGTACCAGTCGCACTTGCCATCGGAACAGAAAAAGCAAAATCTGAGATGATTGTATGTGATGTGCTACTGGAGCTGAGGGAACATTTCGATCGACGTATAAGTCTCTTTTCAGGTATTGACTTCAACGTTGATGCTGAAAAAGGATTAACAGGAGTGTGTGATTTTTTGGTAAGTCTGTCACCTGTGTCATTTGTTTTGGAAGCACCTATCATCGTCCTGGTTGAAGCAAAAAAGGATGACCTATTAGAAGGGATCGGTCAATGTGTTGCAGAGATGATCGCCGCACAGCAATTTAATGCCAAAAGATCGAACAGTATCCCATACATTTATGGGGTCAGCACGACTGGTGCGGATTGGAGATTTCTCAAATTAGATGGACAGAAACTCCATATTGACACAGAATTCTACGCAATTCACGAGTGCGACAAAATCCTCGGTATCCTCTCAAGCATGGTAGAACAAAAGGCATGAAGTATTTTGGGAGATTTGGAAATGGCGTATAGCAATTGGACCTTAGAAACAGCGGTGGAAAAATTTCGTCTTGAAAAGTTTGAAACCTTAGGCGTATTTTCTGAAATAGCACCGGTGGATCCAAGTGCACATCTGATAACCGCTTTGGCAAAAAAAGTGTCGTTGGCCGCGTCCATAAACACAGAGAAAGCACGCTCAGAGCTGATCGTCGCTGATGTCCTTGTCGAACTGCGTGAAAAGTTTGAAAACCGTATCAGTTTCTTTTCAGGTATTGATTTCAACGTTGACTCAGAAAACGGATTAACAGGTGTGTGTGATTTTCTGGTAAGTCTCTCACCCGCACAGCTGCATTTAGAAGCACCCATCATTATTCTTGTTGAAGCAAAGAAAGAAGATTTGACGGTCGGTCTTGGTCAGTGTGTCGCGGAGATGCTTGCTGCACAACTTTTTAACACCGTTAGAAGCAATGAAATTCCTCGGATTTATGGGGCAACTACCTCTGGAACAGATTGGCGATTTCTCAAATTGGAAGGACAGAACCTGCATATTGATATAGAACCTTACCAAATCGCGCAGTGCAACAAAATCCTCGGTATCCTCTCAAGCATGGTAGAGCAAAAGGCATGAAGTGCACTATCGACTGAGTATCTTCATCTGGAGTGATTTGTTCAACGGATTAGGGCAGGGAATCGTAAAATGGAAAACAAAGAAATTACGGAATGCAGCATCATGGAAGAAGTTCAAGAAATGCGGCATAGAATCTCTGCTGAATTTGAACACGATTTTAATCGATTGGGAGCGTATTACCAAGAGCTTCAAAGAGAGATGCGGAAATCTGGAAAATACAAGTTTGCCGATCCACCAAGCGAGAAACCTGAATCCAAAAAAGATGTTTTTTATACTTCAGTTCTTATTCAGTTGAAACCCGAAGAACTTGAGATTATTGAAACACTTGCAAAGCCGCGCGGAATCTCTCCAGCGAATCTAATTCGGGAGTGGGTACTTGAGTATATTGAGCAAAAGTAATCATTGGAATGAGTTTTAAACTTGGACGAAAAAGTTCCAGAATTACTTAATCTGAATCACAGATTTTAGCGGAAGATACAGATAGATAAATAATTCTACCGTAAAGGAGGTCTTGTCCTAATGGCATATAGTAATTTTACCTTAGAATCAGTATGTTCGGAATTTGAACTGGAGATTGTTGAATCTGCTGGTGTATTTTCTCATATAGAACCAGTGACACCAAGCGCAGAACTAATACTGGACTTAGAAAAAAAAGTACCGGTAGCTGCCGCCATAAATACAGAGAAAGCGCGCTCGGAACTAATTGTCGCGAATGTATTGTTCGAACTCCGAGAGCAATTTGACCGTGGTATCAGTTTTTTTTCAGGTATTGACTTCAACGTTGATCCCGAAAACGGCCTCACCGGTGTGTGCGATTTTTTAGTGAGTCTGTCCCCGATGCAGTCTATTTTACAGACACCCGTTATTGTTCTTGTTGAAGCAAAGAAAGAAGATTTGACGGGCGGCCTTGGACAGTGTGCCGCGGAGATGCTTGCTGCACAACTTTTTAACACCGTTAGAAGCAATGAAATTCCTCGGATTTATGGGGCAACTACCTCTGGAACAGATTGGCGATTTCTCAAATTGGAAGGACAGAACCTGCATATTGATATAGAACCTTACCAAATCGCGCAGTGCAACAAAATCCTCGGTATCCTCTCAAGCATGGTAGAGCAAAAGGCATGAAGTGCACTATCGACTGAGTATCTTCATCTGGAGTGATTTGTTCAACGGATTAGGGCAGGGAATCGTAAAATGGAAAACAAAGAAATTACGGAATGCAGCATCATGGAAGAAGTTCAAGAAATGCGGCATAGAATCTCTGCTGAATTTGAACACGATTTTAATCGATTGGGAGCGTATTACCAAGAGCTTCAAAGAGAGATGCGGAAATCTGGAAAATACAAGTTTGCCGATCCACCAAGCGAGAAACCTGAATCCAAAAAAGATGTTTTTTATACTTCAGTTCTTATTCAGTTGAAACCCGAAGAACTTGAGATTATTGAAACACTTGCAAAGCCGCGCGGAATCTCTCCAGCGAATCTAATTCGGGAGTGGGTTGTTGAACGTATAACAGCAAAGTAATCATTGAAGGAGATATAATACCAATTTGAATTATTTTTATTCCATTCATCCGTAGGTTGGGTTGAGGAAC
>CAZURU010000490.1:0-3945 GCA_964623585.1 uncultured bacterium | reverse complement strand
GGCACTCTCCGTGTGCCGTCTCTTCTGAAAAAGATGACAAAATCTTTACACACCCAGTGGCAACTAACAACTTGATAACTATTTTGCCAATATGTTATACTATATACATCCAGTTTTGGGGTAAAGATGTCCCGAAAGGCACACTCAAAAGCGTTCTGAAACAAGCAGATATTGAGCAATGAAGGATAAACGAATGGAATATGTTGTAATTTATGAGAAAGGCGATAGCAGTTATGGTGCTTATGTTCCTGATCTCCCCGGTTGTTTTGCTGTAGGTGAGACACTGGAAGAAGTCCAGACATTAATTGATGAAGCTATCGAATTTCATATTGAAGGATTACAAGAAGACGGTGACGATGTTCCGCAACCGTCTTTATACATCCCTATTCAGTATGATATTCCGTATCTTGGCATACACAAAGTCGTTGAAAACTATGTACATAACGACAATCCGACTCTCTTTTCATGTAAAGACTCTGCAGGCCATCTTTACCTGGTTACCGTAGGTGAATACGAGCAAAGTAAAACATGGCTACGTGTTGAAATCTCTAAGGAACGTTTAAATCACATTAGATCTGGTGGAATAGACCTTCTGAATGCGTTCACCGAAGCTGAAAATGGCGTCCTGTTCCAGGTAAGAATTCCACACTACGATCATACAAAACCCTCGTTGGAAGTCATCCAACCCAATCAAATCGCCGAGGACATGCTTCCACTGCGAGGTGAACGTCTTGGACTAAAAACCGATACACTGCCAACACTCCAAAGTCCGTTAGAAGTAAAGACATAAGAAACAATCAGGGTCCCCGGTACGTTAGTAGGTATTTCTCTCAGATCCAAGACATTTGAGATTGAAACTTCTGATGAAAACTACTATGAAAAAGATTTTTTAAAAGGAAAGATCACGGATGAAGCCATTGAGACTAAGACTGTAAAGAATGCAACAGTAAGCCAGTCCTATATTGCAGAAATACAAGGATTCGCTGAAATTGGTGAGACCAAAGATAAAACCAATACTAAGTTCCGTTTACTCAGTCTTAGTCGATAATCTAACCGTAAATTAGATGCAACTATGTCAGAACGTTCTGCGGTGCAAGAACCACTCCTCAAATATGCAAACGAAATAGGATGGACACGGGTGTCCCGCGCAGAAGCCTTGCAGATGCGTGAGGGAAATCCTGCCACACTCTATTTTCCTGATATCCTGAAAGCACAGCTCCTGAAACGCAACAAGGAGGTCATAGCCGAATCCAACTGCACAGACGTGACACGGAAACTCAGACAACTAAAACCAACACTTGTCGGATATCAAATTGTTGGATATACTTTTTAGTCCCTTAGGGACGATATGTGTTCATTACAAAACCTATCACATGTGATAACATAAAAACAAAAAGTTAGCAGGCACAAGTCGTTAAAATAGTTATTTCTTATTAGATGGTTTTTCACCATTCGGTTTATCTTCAACTAGTCAGGACTTACGCACTTTTATAAAATGGTGTATACTATTCTATTATGAGTACATTTACCCTATCTAAAAAGACAGAAAGTTTATTTTCTGATTATTGTCAGTTTTTGTTATCGAGTTTCACGAATTTTACACAAACCTATTTTGCTGATCATACTGAAAAGTGGAGCCACGATCAACTCAATCGGTTCCTTAGAAATGAAAGCATTCCTTCAAGCGAACTCTGGGCATCAGTCAAAGACGACATTGAGTTTGATGAAGATGGATACATCATTTTTGACGATGTCGTGATGTCTAAAGAATATGCGAAACAGATTGAAGTTGTCTACCCTCAATGGAGTGGTAGCGACAAAAAAGTGGTTCAAGGCATCGGTATTGTTACTTGTGTTTATGTCAACTCTAAGACAAAGGAGTATTGGATCATTGATTACCGCATTTATGATAAAGATCGTGATGGTAAAAGCAAAATAGATCATTTACTGGAAATGTTGAACAATGCTTGCTTCAAAAAACAACTGCCGTTTCGGACAGTGTTGATGGATGCTTGGTATGCGTCCATGAAAGTGATGAAAGCCATTGAAAAACTTTCCAAGTTCTACTATGCGCCCCTGAAATGCAATCGGCTTGTAGACGATAGTGATGGGAGTGTTCCCCATCAACAAGTGCGACATATATCTTGGACACAAACAGAAACGCAGTGTGGTAAACGGATACACATCAAGAACTTTCCGAGAGGACATCGTGTGAAGTTGTTCCGGCTTGTATCTCACACCGGACGCACGGATTATATCGTAACGAACGATTTATCTCAATCGGATGTGAAGGCGACAAAAGAAGAATGTCGGGTTCGCTGGAAGATTGAGCAACTTCATCGTGAAATCAAACAGACGACTGGCATTGGCAAATGTCAGTGTCGTAAGTTGCGTGCACAGCGTAACCATATTGCGTGTTGTTTCCAAATATGGGTTTTTATGAAGCGAGTTTCTCGTTCCCTTGGTAAAACGATTTACCAACTCAAAGAAAGTTTATTGGATGATTACATACGATATCAACTATCCAATCCTTCAATAATATTTAAAAATGCGTAAGTCCTGCTAGTGTTTCCACAGGTTTAACAGGTTCTGTATTAGGATTAGGTTTGTTATCTGGCAATAACCTACCTGGCAAAACTATAATTTCAGGTGGATTCTGTGACCGCTCAGTTCTCTTTGGAACTCTCTGTTTAGTATTATTTTGCATGCCTGATCGTGAACGGCTATTCGGTTTCTGGTTTTTCACAATATGCCTCCATTTAATTGATTCTGATTAATAAAATTATCCTGATTTAATATAATGAATAACGAAGTTAGCACCAAGGCTGCAATATAGAGTATGACTGAAAAAATCTAAGACGATCAACACGAACTGAAAATATATTCTTTTCACCTAATACCTTGGTATTCCCTAATAAGTAATATTTTACAATACGCTCTCTCTGAAATATTAACGCCTTTCTTGCAGGAGAATACGATACCAAATTTAGAACAATTGCGGACATAAAACAAAACCATGAACCAAACAGTATCCAATTACTTGATGATGTTGATAAATTGATAATACCTTTAATAAATGCGATAGAAAAACCTAATCCAGCACTTGAAAGTGTAAATAAATACTTGTCAACTTGTTCATAAAGCGATAACTCTCGTTTAGATACCTCTTTCTGCATTTCAATATAGGTATTAAATGTTCTGTCATCAATTTCATATTTGTTTTCAGATTCATGTTCAGAATTCATAAAGATGTTTAACTTGCAGTTTTTAAGTTTATATGGTGTAATTTAAGGTTGTGAGGGCATGATATCATTAGGGGACACAATCGCTTGAACCTCGGGAAATGCAAGTTCGATTCTCGCTGCTTCCACAACCTCGGTTTAACAGTGCATGGACCTATGAATAATACAAGCACTGTGCAATATAGTAAAATTATAACATGATAGAATTATCGTTGCAAGTTAATTCGACTATTTGTGCAGCCATACAGTTGTTGTAGTATTTAACCTTTATGAGTTAGTATTAAACGGTAATACACTTGTTATTGCTTGACAAACGATTGATGGTATCATACCATCAACTTGGAATCAATTATGTCAGAACGTTCTGCGGTGCAAGAACCACTCCTCAAATATGCAAACGAAATAGGATGGACACGGGTGTCCCGCGCAGAAGCCTTGCAGATGCGTGAGGGAAATCCTGCCACACTCTATTTTCCTGATATCCTGAAAGCACAGCTCCTGAAACGCAACAAGGAGGTCATAGACGAATCCAACTGCACAGACGTGACACGGAAACTCAGACAACTAAAACCGACGCTTGAAGGAAACCAAGAGGCACTTTCATGGATGCACGGTAGAGAGTCAACCTTTGTCGCAGATGAAAACCGAGAACGAAACCACTTTGCAGCAATTAGATCAGAGTAACACTTCCGATACAGTAAAG
>CAZURU010000489.1:0-3946 GCA_964623585.1 uncultured bacterium | reverse complement strand
CAAAAGGGGTTCTCTTGAAACCACAAACTTTTTTATTTTCCGAACTCACGTTATGTTAATATATTCTAATTTATGTAAAAATCCTAAACTTTGGACAATTTTTAATGGGATACACATTTCGCCCCTACGGGGCTTAGCCCCGCGGGGAACACCGTTTCTATAGACATTTCGCCCCTATGGGGCTGCTCTTTAGGGGCCCTGCGTTTATTTTTTTGTGAGTTAGGTTTTTGTCTGAAGCTTGGGGAAAAATAGCATAAAGGCGGGGAGGCATCGCACAGACTAACAGTCTATGCTACAGAAGAATTGTCCAAACTATAGTCAGGAAAAAGAGGATTTTGATTTATTCAAAATTTCCACCGGTTCTCTATTTCGTAAGATTCAATGTCATGCTTAAGTTTCCGTAAATTGATCTTATGTTTACGAGCCACTTCCTTGGAAATAACAATCGTCAACCGTTCACAAAATCTCTTTTTCCAACAGGCAGCTTTAATAATTCGTCTAACCAGTACATCTAACGGAATCTGAATCGCAGCAAGGTCATCACTCAAAATAGTTACTACAAGATCCCCTAATTCACCTTGAGTGCCAATGTCTTTAAGAGACTTTCGCAATTTCTTGAGATGTTTTCTGATTTTCTGCGGTGAACTAAATTTTCGAGATTCACAAACTATACCCCCCCCCTTCGTTGATTAAAGCTAAGTATTTTTCTTGTTGCTTAAAGTTAGGTGGTTTAATGAGTTTATCATTATCCTCAATATAGATTTCTATCAAGAGACCCGTATCCAACCTATAACTTACCGAAGACAAACGGATTTTACTAAGAATCCATCGCGCCAAAAGATAGAGAAAGGGTATGGTCGTAACTAAATCTGCAAATATGGCATGACCTTCTATCAAATTGTTCAACATGTCCTTTTATCTCCGTAAATCAAGTTGCAAAACAGTAGGTGATTGGGAAATGAGTATAACACACAAAACCCCGCAAGTCAAGGGAAAAGCGAGAATATCACAGGACTATTTAGTTTTCGGTTCCGATATTGGTTTTGGTTGACAGATGTTAACCTTTGGACCCAAGATCGCGAGCACAGCTCGCTCCTACAGAGAGAAAATATACACATATATGAAGTAAATATGTAAAACTAAATGACCCTGGAGAATATCATACTTCCATGCCTGCGTCGCGATATGTCTGCTTGATGAGTTCAATCTCGGTATCGGTCAATCCGTAGAGCTGATACACTAACTCGTCTATCTTACGCTCTATTTCACGCACGCCATCACTTTCCGGGTCTGCAAGTATCTGTTCAACAAGATGCGACAACTCCGCCTTTTGGGCTGCGGTTCGCTCTGCTATTGGGACCTTTTTCATGTATTGTGAAAAAAACTGCAAGCCGCCGCCCGCCCACGGATCATTAAGAGGCAAAACCTTATGTCGAGCATACCAATCAAAAAGTTTGCTATTTAGGATAGCGAGCAGAGAAAGATCATCGGTAGGTATGAAAAACGTTGTATCTAAACCATAAGTTCCTACTGTGTCATAAATTGCATCAAGTGATTGAGCAATTCTACGATAGATAATCTTCGGTTTTTCAAATTCTGATAAGTAAGTGTTTGCACAACGTTGCAATGCATACCATTCATAACGAATTCCTGTTTCTGCTTTGTTTCTATTAGATAATCTGTCTTTATATTCCAATAGATGATTGTAGATGGATGGATAATTTTTTCTGAATTGATTCTCCGCGTTTTGGGATACACCTGTAATGGTAGAATCTTCATGTAATGGAAAGTGCCAAGGGATGAATAACAGATATAAATTCGCCCATTCGGTATGGTAGCGTTTAATATCACGTCCGCGAAGGAGTGGTTTGATGATTTCTGTTGACTTAGGGTCTCGAGTAATTATTTCTTTACGTTTTGCTTCATCAATAATAAACGCATCGTTAAAACCCGTTGTTACTCCGCGATAGAAACCATCTACATATTCACCCAACGGCATTCCTGTATTTTGCAGTTTTTCGATCAGTCCAAGTACATTCGACGATGTCAATGCCCACCCATCTGAAGATAAATTATAAGCATGCATTGAAATGGCTTGTTCTTGAAATGCGTCCGATAATCGATGGACATCTGCCTCTTCGCGAAAAGTTGCGGCGAGAAAGGACTCACTGCCTGGGGCATCGTTTTCAATAAGGACAATACAAGTATCTACACTTGCCTTAAAAACCTGAACGCTGCCAAAATCAAGCAGCGCGTTAAGACACATTTTATGAGTAAAAAACACTCTAAGTTTCTTACCATATCCGGCCCGAAGAAATTTATTGGAGGAGATGTAGGTAAGAACGCCACTCTTGCGGAGCAATTCCGTGCCACGTTTATAGAAATAGACATACAGATCCGCTATGCCAGTATAAACCTCTGGAAACAACTTTTTTAAAATCGGTTTAATCGGCCTGATAAGCTCCTGTCGCACATAAGGTGGGTTACCGATAACAATATCAAATCCACCCTCTTGGAACGCCTCTGGAAATTCAACCCGCCATACAAATACATCTTCGTTTGCTTGCCATCCGTGGAGTTGCCCTTTGAGTTCAGCAATTGTTTCTCGGAGTTCCCGTTTTTCGGAGTCCGTGTGGGTAACCAGATATTCTGAATGACGTTCCTGAATCTGTTGAATCAGCTGCTCTTCAAGGCTGAACTGCTCGTCTGGCGGCTTGGGTGCGGGACCGGTCAAGCTATCCCCCGTGGCGACTTTATAATCCAAGTTAGGCAGCGGCTCTGGCACCTCATCCTCATAATCGACAGCGAGGCTGAGCCACAAACGGAGCATGGCGATATTGACGGCGAATTCGTCCTTGTCCACACCGTAGAGGTTCTTCTGAATGATGTCGAGTTTGCGTTGATAGGTTGTTCCGGAATCAATCTGACTGCTTTTGAAGAGTGCCTCTCGCAAACGGAGCAGTTCACCCATCATACCGAGTAGATAGGCACCACTCCCGCATGCAGGATCGCAAATACGAAGGTTTTGCAGCACCTGTAATACTTTCTCCGGATTCCGAATTTCGGTCGCATCCTCATCATCAACAAATTTTTGGAGGGTTTCCTGTGTCTCATCGGTTTTATTTTGCAGGCAGATTTTCAAACTCTCTCGGCACATGAAGGAGACAACTGGGCGCGGTGTGTAGTAGCTGCCGGTGTCGTGTCTGCCGGTCACGAGTTCCTCAAATACCTTTCCGAGCATTTCTGGATCCACTGCTACTTCAATGTCAAGGGGTGTGGATTCGGTTACCGTGAAGTTGTATCGCTCAAAGAGTTTTAAGATTTCGGCAAATTTGTCGTTAGGAATATTGACAGCATTACGACTATCATATTCCTGCATCTCAAAGAGTCCGCCGTTGAGGAATGGGACTTCTCCGCGGCGTTCAACAGCTTCTGTGGACTCCTCGGGTAAATCCGCTGCATTACCGAGTCCATGAAAGAATGCCCAATAGAGCCGGTCATTGAGGAAATTTTCAGTTGTAGCAATAGGCACACTTCGCGTGCGATCAACAAGTGCTACCCCCCCCCCCACTTATCATATAATTAGTATTGGCTTCAATTGCATTGAAAAGTGCGCGTAGATAATTGCGGTCGCCTTTGTAGGTAAGCCATCCCTTCTTTTCAATGAAACGGAGGAACATTAGTCGGTTAAAGAGGCGTTGGGTGTAGAGTCGTCTCTTTTCCGTTTCGTCTTCAGGGATACCTTCAACAGCATCCTCTACTTGTGTAAAGACGCGTTGGTAGTCGGCAAAGAATTTATCGGTAACGGCTTCAACATCAAACGCCTCTTGCCACGCTGAGAGCCACTCCTGATCGCTTGAAAAACCGTCGCTTGGAAAAGTGAGCGCGGGGAGGTTATATTCACAGAGGGTGCGGATATGGGTATCTCCCTGTTCCCAAGAGAAGA
>CAZURU010000488.1:0-3962 GCA_964623585.1 uncultured bacterium | reverse complement strand
ATTCGAAAAACAAGCAGGTCACGGGTTTCCCTCCAAAATGTCGTCTGATCCGATGATTCTGGAAACAGATGCTCAACGTAATCATCAAGCGAAAAAAGCGGTACTTTCTCGTCTTGTTGAATCCGGTCACGAATCACGAACCGCAGAATGTTTCGGCATTCGCTATAACTTCTGACGGACTCAAGTTGTCGGAGCCGGCGGTCGCGTTCAGATTTACGAATGCTTTCGGCGATGAAGTCACCAACTTGCTTGATGGCGTTAAGCCTTGATTCATCCATGTTGCGAACCTCCTTTAGGTAAAGGGAAAGCAATTCCCAGTTGCTACGTGCTTTCCGAGATGATCTATCGATGAAAAATCCGAGGATTGTTCGATTTTGCAAGAGAAATTCATAGACGAGATTGGAATGGTTTTTGTAATCATCCTCCGATTCAACTTTTTCCCATTTGACTCGCTGATAACCACTTCGGACAATTTGCCTCCATGCCCGTCGAAATTCGTTTTGATAAGCATAGCAGAGGAAGCGGAAAACAGGCGCAGGTAAATGGAAGATTTCAAGTTCTGGTCCCTGACCATAGTTTGAGAAATAGTATATCTGCATTGTGATATTTTCCCCAAATCGCCTTTCCTCATAGCGAATCATTTCGCTGGTCATAAAAAAAAGTCCATTACGTGGATTGACATATCCACGATTATAACAACCTTTAATCTCCTGACGAATTACTTGCTGTCGTACGTCTTCAATGCAGATGTGGGCCCAAGAACTCAGTGCTCTCCAAGAATTGGAATGCAACATCAAAAACTTACCACTACTCGCAACGAACACAAGAGGAGAGAATTGAATTGCTAACGCACAAGCGGCACAGTAGCCAATTCCTTCTGCGAAGGTAGGAAAAAAATTACGCAATGTGCCAGAACCTGTGAGAGGGATATTTTCCCGTTTAAGCACAAAATTCGCATGACGCCTTCCGCAGCCGATGCAATCGCCAGTCGGTCCGAGTTCCTCTATGGTATCAATATATTTTTGACATAGCTCTTGGAGTAACTCGACGCGATTGCGTTTACTATACGATGGGTTGGTCAATACGCTGTTGGGGAAAATGGAGTGGAGATTTGCCCAACCTGCGTTCGTCTGTAGTATTGGCGCAATATCATTGACGGTTCTCTCAAGGTCGCTAATTGTAATATCATCCGGCTGAATCCCTCGTCCCAACCACCCACAAATCGCACTTACGCCTGCATCGACAAATGGATTACCCATCAGTTTCTCGTAGATTGCCATCTATATCCCTCCTTGCGTAAAATACTAACCAAAATTATACTACTATACAGGTGTTCAGTCAAGCAGACTTTATTTTTTAAACTGATACCATCCCAAAACCCGCGCTGTTCTTATCTCCGAAGCCGCATTCATAGCCGACGCGAATCAACTCTGGTGAGCCAATGACTTGGAAGGGACACAGGACCCCGCGAATTTTGATGCCTTTGAAATTGACCAGGCGCGTCACACGACCTTTTCTTTTTGCTATGTACGCTTGATCGAATGCCATTGCAAATGACTGCTCCTCTGGAGGGCTACCATAAATTGCTTCGTACTTACGAATCAGGTTTTGTCGAACCAATTCAGAGAATTGAGGGTCATCGGGCAGGCAGTAGTGCGTGACGAGTTTTCCGTCTCGTTTCCGTCTGGTTGACATCGTAATCGCCGACAAACAGCGGAAGGTCATCTGGCGGTCAAAATGTGGTGTGCGCGGTGCTTCTACATCCTGGACGCGAAGTTGTTGGCGAGTAATTCTCAGAATGCCTGTCTGCATCAGGGAAGCAGCGAAGTTTTCCAAAAACGCTTGTTTTGGCGAAGATACATACCACGTCAGCGGTGACCGGAAGCGGATCTGATCCCCTCGGATATCTCGCCGGTTTGCCATCAGTTGAGAGAATGTAAAAAGTTTGAAATGCCGACTTTCAAGTTCATAGCCCTTTTCGTGGAGAAAGTGCGCGTATTCGGGATCAGATTGATTGAGAAACCGATAGATAATACCTGTGAGGATGTGGTTGTAGTTGATGGGCAAGGTGACACCGTGATCGACATGACAGTTGATCTTGATTCTCATGGTAAAACCTCTGAAGTGTGATGTTCAATCGAAAATGACAAACCAAATGACACACGCAAGATATGATTGTGTACGTTCACGGACATTGCATCTCTTTTTATCGATTTGAAACATTGCTTGAAACATTGCATTTGTATCTCTAAAACGTTATTTTGATAAGGTATAAAAACGCAAAATGCAAGGATTCATTGTCACCGAATTGCTACGCACGGGTGCGTTGAGCTGTTTTTGGAGATCGCCAGGTCCATATCCTGTCCTCGCATTCCATACGGTTGGGCCGATTTCAAGGCTATTCGGTTAGAGAACCGCCTCTAAAGACCCGGTTTGTCCACGAGTTGGATCATGAACGGAAAAAAGAAAACGTGCAAAGTCGTCTTTTTGGATATAGATGGCGTGCTGCAGTCACCCTCCCAACAGAATCGTTTCAAGCATGATTTAGATCAATTGCGCGAGTATTTGGCTAAAAAGTTCGACGATGTTTCCTATCTCGATATGGACAAGTACGATCTTGGGGCAATCTACTATGACTGGCACAAAGAGGCGGTTGAACGACTAAGGCGATTATGCGAAGACTTTGGTGCCGACATCGTGATCAGTTCAGATTGGCGTTCAAGAAAGACGGTCTCGTTGCTCAAGGCGTATTTCTGCATCCATGGTCTCCATCAATTTGTGACCGATATAACGAATGAGACCAGCAAAGCACCTCATTACCGAGCGGGGGAGGTCAAAGAGTACATAGACGCTCATCCAGAGATCGAACGATTCGTTATCTTTGATGATAGCCATAAGAAAGAATTTAATCAGCTCTTCAAAGATCAATTCGTCTGTACTTACTCATACATCACAGAAGTTGATGATCGTCGAGCACGCCAGATTTTGTCCGGTGTTCCGATAACTCAAGAGAACGAATCGTAGTGTACTAAGCGTAATTTACGAATCTACAAAAGGACAGCATGCGAATTATCAGTTGGAATGTAAACGGGTTGCGGGCGGCGCTTCGCAAGGGGTTTATCGATCATATTGAAATGCTAAATCCCGATGTGATTCTTTTGCAAGAGATTCGGGTTTTGCCCGAGCAACTACCCCAAAGCCAGCGCAATCCCGAGGGATGGCATGTTATCTGGCATCCAGCCGAGCGCAAGGGCTATGCGGGTACAGCGGTATGGTCTCGCACGCCTTTAGGAGAAGAAGAACGCGGTGTGGGCGGGGCCGATTCTGAAGGTCGGATTTTGCGGGTGAGCACCCGGGGTATTCAATTCGTCAGTGTGTACCTGCCTTCGGGATCATCGGGTGAGGAGCGCCAGGCGGTCAAGGAGTGCTGGATGAATCGCTTTCGCCCCTGGGCCGATGGTCTGGTCAAAAAACGGATTCCCATAATTATGGGCGGTGATTTTAATATCGCGCATACCGAACGGGATATTTTTTATGTTAAGAGCAACGAAAAGAATTCGGGTTTTTTGCCGCATGAACGCGCGTGGATGGGCGATCTCATCGCTTCTGGCTGGCGCGATTTTACGCGGGAGCAATACGGCGATGTTCAGGGGCCATATTCATGGTGGTCCAATCGGGGCAGAGCCAGAGAGTTGGATCGCGGCTGGCGCATTGACTATTTGTTGGGCAATGCGGCAGTTGCAAAGCGCGTTCAATCTGCCCGCGTTGACCGCGAAGGCGGTTTGAGCATATCTGATCACGCACCGGTTGTTGTAGATTTGAAATAGCTAATATACAGGAGATTTCCATGCACACTCTTGAAACACATCCTTTTGCAGCGTTATTTGGCATTGATGAAAGTGTGTCCGCGCAGGCATTGTCCGAAGCGATGTGCCGAGGTGCCGAATTTGCCGATCTCTACT
>CAZURU010000487.1:3411-3986 GCA_964623585.1 uncultured bacterium | reverse complement strand
TACACGAGGTCCATAGAGCTGAATCCGAATTACGCTGAAGCCTATCTCGTTCGTGGCAACGCCTATAGCGGCAAACAGGAGATTGATTTAGCTATTGCAAATTATAGCAAGGCGATAGAGTTGAATCCAAATTATGTCGAAGCCTATACTGTACGCGCTCATGACTACTTTCTAAAAGGAGAGACGGATTTTGCTATTATTGACTGTACAAAGGCGATAGAACTCGGAGGCGGTGATGCCAATACTTATGTTATTCGCGCTAGTGCGTATAGTTTTAAAGACAAAGTTGACTTAGTCATTACGGATTGTACAAAGGCGATAGAACTCAATCCCCAAGACGGTGATGCTTATATCATTCGTGGCGATGCCTACGGTCTTAAACGAGATTTTAACCGTGCTATTACAGACTATACGAAAGCAATAGAACTAAATCCTAACCACGCTGAACTCTATTTTAATCGCGGTACTGCTTACAGCAAAATAGGCGAAGTCAACTTGGCACTTATAGACTTAACCACGGCAATAGAGCTTAAACACAATTACGTTTATGCTTATGTTCATCGTGGCATTGTTTA
>CAZURU010000487.1:0-3401 GCA_964623585.1 uncultured bacterium | reverse complement strand
ATAGCAACAAACGTGAGTTCGGCAAAGCTATCGTGGATTATACAATGGCTATACAGATCAATCCAACATTTGCAATCCCGTATTATAATCGAGGAAATGCTTATCGTAACAGAGGTGAGTTTGATATGGCCATTGAGGATTGCACCAGGGCTATACAGCTCAATCCGAATTATATCCACGCATATAGCAATCGTGCTGACATTTACAGTATCAAGAACGAATTTGACAAGGCTATCGTAGATTATACAGCGGCTATACAGCTGGCCCCCGATCATTCCGATCTTTATTTCAATCGCGGCACGATTTACGATAAGATAAGCGAGTTTGACAAGGCTATTAGAGACTATACGAAAGCGATTCAACTCAAGCCTGATGCTATTGAACCCTATGTCAACCGGGGTATTGATTATGGCATCAAAGGTGAAACCGATCCAGCCATTGAAGACTTAAACAAGGCGATTCAACTCAAACCTGACGCTGTCAAAGCCTATACTAATCTTGGTAACGTTTACCTTCTCAAGGATGATATTGATTTGGCTATTACAAACTATAGCACAGCGATAGAACTTGATTCAGGTTATGCCTTTGCTTATCATAATCGCGGCTTTGCATACTTTTTGAAAAGTGAGGTTGACCATGCCCTTGAAGACTATGAAAGAGCGTTAGAATTGGAACCCAATTATGCGCAAGTCTATTATGATCGTATTATCGCTTTATTATACCGGCAAGAGTGGAGCCAAGCTAAAGAGGCCCTGACTGTTGCAAGCAATCGGTGTGTGGATATTATCGCTTCATTTCTTAATGATTATCAGGATATTGAGAACTTTGAGGATAAGGCTCGCGTTAAATTACCTGAGGACATCGCAGCAATGTTGACAAAATCAAGAAAACACATAGAGCAAATCCAGGTCCCGCCTAAGATGAGAGGTTTATTCCACCCTCAAAGTAGAATTGAGGGTGACCTATTTGAGGACAGCCCAGCAATGCTTCAGCAAGTAGAGCAGTTTACTATTCCTTCCACATCAATAAACCAATTCCAAGGTTAAAGAAGATTTATAAACTAACCCCTTATCTGAGTTTGGAGATACTGTCCCAACACCACTTTCGTACATTACCATTTTTATCTGTCAGTCCATTGGAAATTGCCTCAAGAGCTCTTTTATCACCAATTAGACCGAGGGCTTTAGCGGCAGCAGCTCGGGCGTGAGAATAGGGATCATTTTCTAGCACTTCAATGAGTGGGAGCACTGATAAGTTGTTGTTTATTTTTCCAAGTGATTCAGCCGCTGTTGCCCGAACGATTTTATCTTCATTTTTTAAAGCACTGCACAGAGGTTGGATTACTGAAGTATGTTTTAATTTTCTCAGATCCTTGGCAGCTTTGCGTCGAATTTTATGATCTGAAGATTGTAAATCAAAGGTCAAGGACTGTAAAAGTTGCTTTTCGTCCATCGGTAAGTTTCTAATAGATTCTTCATATCTTTGAATCAACGAAGAAATGGTGTTTCTAAGACTTTCTTCAGGTTCGCTTTCTTGTAGTTTGATTAGTATATTATGGGCGGCGGCTACATCAATGTTGACTAAGGCGCGCACAGCTTGAGTTCTTACATCTACACTGGGGTCTGATTCTGCCATAGCAGAAAGTCTATGCCAATATTTTTCTCCGTTCTGACGTAATGCTCTAATTGAGAGGGCGCGAAATCTTACGAGAGGATCATACGTCAACCGCATGAACATCAACTCATCAGTTGGAGTAATGCCAGCGGCGATGAGTCCTCTTAGGATACTCATTTGACTTTCCAAGGGTATTTTAAGCCTTTGAGTTTGTTTGAAGGTATTTCTCAGATAGTTCGTGGATTTGGTTCCACCAATCTGTCCTAAGGCGAGATATGCAGCATTACGAACCTTTGAATGGTTGTTCCTAGCTTCTGCTAGGTGCTTAAGTACTCCAATCGCTGAATCATCCTCTTCAAGATTTAACTTAACAATGGCATTCTTCAATTCTTCAACAGCATGACGTTTGGCATTGTTCGATAATGGTTCATTAACAGCTTCAAGGAGAAATGAAAATAGTTGATCAGGTGCTATATCATTCAGAGTCTTTAAGGCAAAAAACGGAAGCGAACCATTTTCAGTTTTAGCTGTGTTTAGAATGCGTAGCAAGTGAGAAACAGCAAGCCTACGGTCTTGTAGAAGTTTTAAAAACCTACAACATAAATTTAGGTTTGCGCTTGCAAGCTCATCAATATGTGGTTCTATACAGGAGTCGTCCAAAACGAACAGTACTTCTAATCTTGTTCTTGCTTCTTTTCGTTTCTGTTTATCATCATCTTTCAGATCATTGATAAGTTGCTCAACCGAATCTTCCTCAAGTTCACTGTAAGAAGTTTCGATTTCGATAGTCCTTCTTTTTTTCTTCTGATCGGGGAGGTTACTATCAACATCAAGTTCATCTTCAACGTCAATAGAATCCTCTGAGCGAGTGATGACAACTCTGGTTTTTTTCCGGTATTTGGGCTTTGATGTTGAAATTTTGTCACGCAGACCGTCCAATTCTGAATTTGCAACATCTTGTCCAAGTGGAGCAAAGCGTTTGCCAATCCCCGAAATAGATTTGGTTGGATTTACGGTTAACAAACGATTTTTTTCTTGTGTATTTTTATCAACCTTTACAACAGATTCTGTTGTTTCCAGGCGTTCCCCGACTTGTTCTAGCATTTCTGTTGTAAGGATTTCAGCCGTTTCCCAATAGGCTGCCATATCGTCCAGCATTTGTTGGATAGCTAAGGGATCCATGACTTCTATACCGTATTCAATATTTGATTTCAAACCTGATGGAGTCAGATTAGAAGAGGTCACAATCGCTGAATTTTGGTCAAAGATGTAAACCTTCGCATGAAGATTTGATATGCATCGTATTTCTGCATTGACTCCTTCCAATTCTCCCAATTGTAGTAATTTCTCAAAGGCTTCTAAATCTGAAGCACCGTCAATTAAATCTTGAATTCTAATCCTTGTCAAAATTTGGATGGATAAGTTCAAGTTCTGTTTGGATCGTAGAACTTCATAGAAAAGGGTCGCAATTGTATTCTTTATATACGGACTGGAGAGATATAAAGATTTTTCCACGGATTGGACTTTTGAGAAAAAGTAGTTTTCCCATGGTGGTTGAATGTATTGCATTTGGTCCTCTATAAATTAGTTGACTTGTGTTACTAAACCTTATTGTAGTTCGTTTGAATCTACAGTTCTGACGATTTTGGATTGCAGAAATTCCTTTTGTGCTATCCTGCAGGCATTGATTGCGCTCAGAAAACCGACTAAAACCTTTCAAATTTAGGAACGCCCATGCCCACAAAAGCACGTCCCAACCTCCTCATCATTATGTCCGATGAGCATGC
>CAZURU010000486.1:0-3998 GCA_964623585.1 uncultured bacterium | reverse complement strand
TCAAAGAGAACGTGTATGAAATAAAAAGGCAGATACCCAAAATGGATACCTGCCTATTAGTTATCAATGTCCGACTTTTCACTGTACCGTCACGTCTTTGGAAACATCATAAGGAGTTCCCCACGGATCACCCGACCCGCTGTTATTAAACGGATACACACGTAACGTGAACTTATACGTCCCACTTGCAACAGTTGATGGAAATGCGTAACGCACTGGTAATGAATACGTGGTTTTATTACTATTCCCAGAAGTCCAGCCTATTTTCGTGCCGTATTTACTACCATCCCCAGGGGAACGCACATACAGATCCGCACCAAAAATCGGTTGGTTTGCCGTAGCAGTCATGGACACAGCACCTATTTTACTGTTATACCTCAAAGTTAAAACTGGCGTGAAGACTGTCTGAACTGGTAAAGAAACCGAAACCGTATAACTCTCTTCAAACCCCGTAGACCCGATAGTGCCCTTCGCTCTGAACACATAATCCCCACTGACACTACTTGCAAACGTATAACTGAACTTTGATGTAGTACTACTGCCATTCCCGCTGTCTGTCCTTTGATACACGGCAGACGTATCTGAAGGCCGCTTGAGATACCAAGACACAGCATCATAGGCTTGGCTTGCAGTGAAGTTCGCTTCATGACCTGTACCTGCAGTCGCAGTATACACACCATCTGACGAGACTAATGAATACGAAAGCGTGCTCGTCGTGCTACCACTCACAGATACCGTGTAGAACACCTCATTATCTTCTTCAGTCTCATCGGGCACAACAGCCATTATCACATATTCACCAGTCACACTCTGCGGGAAAGTATACGTCATACTTGCAGTCGTTGTAGTACCATCACCATTATCTGTCTCAATCAACGAACCGCGACCCGATTCACCGGGCGAAGCAACATACCATTTCACCCAATCATACGCAGCAGGTGTCGTTAACTCCGCCGTATGACTGCTACCTGGAGTCGCATCGTATATACCAAGCAAAGGACCATACTTGAACCCCCATGCCGCATCACTGTGCTTCGTTTTCATATATTTATGCTGAAACTTAGAGTTACTGCAATTTCTATACGGTTCATTACAAAGAAAATCATCCTTTTTCCTCTTACTACAGAGTCGGACTCTATGCTCATTGGTATCGGACTTCTTACACGTATAATACGCTCTGTTGCAGCCTGCAGGTGCTACCTTTCCGTGCGGTATTTGTGCATCTTGGGGAAGTGCATGGGGACAAATAACCAAATGCTCTACAGGCGTTTGGAACTGTTGACGGCAATCCCCACCACACAGTTGATTTGAAGGCAACTCATTACGTTTCCAAAAGGTATCAAAATCTTTAAAACGCTTAAACGACTTTGAAGAAGGATGAGATGTGCCCTTCAGATTATTAACGTGATACCAGAACTTTAGCATGTTCTTCTTGTCGTCGCTGTTATACGCATTCTTATCTTTAACGTCGGTCTTGATAGTTTCAAGAGACAACGGTGTGACACTGTTGTAATTGCCTGAAGTACTATGGTCCGGCACACGAATTAAGCCACCGCCATGATTTTGCATCTTTTCCACATAGATATCATACTTCGACTCGTAGGTACTAAAGGCTACCTGATTCTTCGATATGACTTCGCTCAAGGCACCGACAGCAGTATTGAGTGCTAGTAGATAAGATTCACGTGCATTCAAATCACCGAAAAGATCAGCCGTTTCTTTCCCGGCGTTGATTGCCGTAAGAAGTGTAGGTAAGTGTTCTGCCAACTCCTTAAACCACTCACCTTTCACCGCTGAGCCATCACCAGGGTCGCTCGTGAGAACCGCTTCAAGAATCACGGAAATCACAGTGGCTGCCACAGTATTCGCAACATCATACGTGTTATCTTTAATGGACTGTTCGTTACTACTCCATTCAGCTAATAGGGTTTTTACAGCTTCATATGCTCCTTCATATCTACCCTTCCATTTATCCCTTTCATCATACGCGTTAATGAGGTCGTCCTTCGCTTCATCTAATTTCTCTAGCGCATCTTGTGTGCCACGGTGCGCCTCTGCAAAAGGTACTCCTAAAAAAAGAGACGCAAGACAGAAAAGAGTCACACATAAAACTATATTTCTCATAATCATCAAAGAATCCTCCCTTTAATATTTCCACCCACCTAACTCTTTCATGAGTTCTCTGGCTTTGGCATCACCAAAATATTCTGATGGATGACCCTCAGCACCGCCAACAGGTTCATCCGGACTTGAGGGCCATGCAAGTTTCCTTAAATCCTGCCTACGTGCACCATACGGATACGATACAATAGTATCAGACATTTGATTCGCTATCGCGCGAGCCTCACGGTATACCCTTGTTTCCTTTTCATATCCGGGAGTTCCTAATTTTTCGCCATAGGTGTGTATATAGTATCTCCGCAGATAGAGTGCCTTGGCGTATTCTTGTGCTTCTGTGTCATCGGGTGGAAATGGCGGTATCCATTCTGCACTCCAATGTCCGCGCTCCTCTTGCTGTAAACGGAGTGCTTTCACAGGGTTTGTTTTCAGCAATTCCTCATGAAACGTCCAAGGACCGGTATACAACTTTTTCGGTTGCGGTTTAGGTGTTTCCTTTTTTGGTAATTTATCAGGTCTAACCTTCGGCACATTGCCAGGTTTTGCTTCATGCACATCATCACGAGGAACATCAGCAGACGACTCGTGTTCGTCGTGCTGTCCGTGATGGTAAGTGCCATCCGAATGGTAATGACCTTGCATGTCTTTGACTAACTGCCTTTTCAGTTCACGTATTTCCGCTTGGTCTTTGAGAACAAGAAATACTGTCGCGCCGATAATACATAGAGCTAGAGCTCCAAGTCCCCAGTAAAATTTATTACTCATCAGTTTTACTCCTTATCGTGTCGTTATCCTTGCTATTTGCTGCGTCCAGTGGACAAGGCGGACTGCCTTTCCAGCATTCCCGTATATAATCTCTTGGCATCCTGTCAGGATTGCATTCTGGATTGATGTTTGACCGTTCACCTTGCACAGGTATCGGAATGTCGGGACGCGCTAATCTTATACCCAGACTTCCAAACGCCAATGCTGCAAGGATAATACCAAAAATGAAATATCGGATGTATGCACGGTGTTTAAACTTGTAACCTCGTCTCATCCTGTTCCTCCAACTGTATCATCAAATAGGTTAATAATCTACTATTTTCAGAACAGTATTGCTGGCACACTATGTGCATGCAGCGACAAGCATCGGGACATTCCCGATGCAATAACAAAAGCTCGCGAAGAGACACCTTGCAGAGACAAAGCACGCGATCACAAAAATATTGCAGGTTCCTAAATCCTGCCAATAGGAATTTATTATGTGAGATTTTAACGAATGTGAATTTGGGGTGGGGGGGGGATTAACTTGTGGCTAAAAAGGTGTTCAGGAATATTACGCGCGCAGAAGCCTCGATCATAAGATAGGTATCTGGTGCGTTCAATCAATTTTGAAAATTCAATCTGACGACTCTTCATTGTTAAATCTTAAACCCCAAGAATATAAAAGCAAAAACATACTTAAACTCAGTTTTTTGGTCAAACTACTGTCATCTATTAGTATTATAACACAAACTTTCTGCAGTTGTCAAATAAATTTCACAATAGGGTGTGTAAATATTTTGGCAGCGTTTCCATATCTGCTCCATCCAAGACATAGCACTCCGCTGGAGTGCAGGGTTTTGGACAATGTGAGTTCTATAGACATATCACGCCTCATGAAGTTAAAGAAAATATTTGGGTAATTTGGCGAGGTTAGGAAACCTCGCCAGCAGAGGAGTGAACCTGCATTATGCAAACAAGTAATTACCCATTTAATTATTTGAACTTCATCTGGCGTGAAGATATCTCTTAGCTGTCAAGAACGCTCTTTGCTCCAGCGGAGCAATATGTCTATAGAAAAATGTAATACCATTTCTACTTGAAAATGTTGCTTTACTGTAGCACATTCTGTTAGA
>CAZURU010000485.1:0-4000 GCA_964623585.1 uncultured bacterium | reverse complement strand
GAATGCCTAAATGGCATTCATACCGTTGATTTCTTCCTAACCTCGCCAAATTACACAAATATTTGCTTTAACTTCATTTATATTATTGAAATTCCATTGGAGAAATCTTAGATGTCAGAACAGAAAAACCATAAAGTTACGATGCTCGGAACAGGACTCATCGGTATGTTCTACACGATGACACTACACAACCAACGCAGTGTAGATCGTGTCCACACGGTATATTCACGCCGCGAAGAACGCGCAACAGATTTTGCTAAGAAATGGAACATCCCTAACGCAACAATTGATTTAGAGGAAGCAATCAATCATCCTGAAACGGATGTTGTCGTCATCGGATTACCAAACAATCTGCATCTGAAAGCGGTGGAACTTGCTACAGCTGCAAATAAAGCAATTCTCTGCACAAAGCCGCTTGGACGCACCGCAGAAGAAGCAAAGCAGATGCTTGACCTTGTAGAAAACGCTGGTATGTTCAGTGGCTATCTTGAGGATTTAGTTTATCCTCCAAAAACACTCAAGGCGTTAGAGTCTGTTCAGAACGGTGCTCTCGGCAAAATATTATGGGTGCGTTCTCGTGAAACACACCCTGGACCCCATAGTGATTGGTTCTGGGACCTTGAACAGGCAGGTGGTGGCGCAATCGTTGATATGGGATGTCACTGCATCGAAATTATCAGAAACTTCGTTGGGAAAAACAACAAACCGCTTGAAGTGATGTGTTGGGCGGATACACTTGTACACCCTATTGATGCTGAAGACCACGGTATTGCACTCATACGATTTGAAAACGGCGCTATGGGACAATTTGAAGTCGGTTGGGCATTCCGTGGCGGCATGGACCTCCGGGACGAAGTCTCTGGCAGCGAGGGAACAATCTGGCTCAATCATTGGCTACGCACCGGCTTCGAAATGTTCACTGCTGTTGGACAAGGCGGTTATGTCGCAGAAAAAGCCGAGAGTGATACCGGTTGGCTCTTCCCAGTCGGTGATGAGGTGGCAGAACTCGGATACCGTGATATGTTCCTTGATATGTTCAACGCTATGGATGAAGACAGAGAACCCTTAGAAACCTTCTATGATGGATATGTTGTAAATGCTATTATAGATGCTTGCTATAAATCTGCGAAATCCAAAAAATGGGAACCCGTTGAACTCGATGATTGGCGCGGGACTACAGATACAACAGAAACAGAGACCGATACGGCAGACGCAGAGGAACGTTATGCACATCTAAAAGATGAACGCATGCCTGATGGTAGAATGAAACGTATCTATAGAGACCGTGAAACAGGTGAAATAATTGAACGCGTAGAGGAATAAAAATGCAGAATACAGAACCTTATCAGATTCCTTATGTACCAACAGAAGACACCACCATATATCCTGAAACAGACGGTGAACCACTTGCCGAAACAGAACGGCACCTCAGACAGATTATCCGGATGTTAGATATGCTGGAAAACCATTTCTTGGATGTCTCAAATGTTTATGTCTGGAGTAATATGATGATGTATTACAAAATGGGAAACCCACTTGCCTTTGTCAAACCTGATATTTTTGTTTCCTTTGGAATTGGAAAACAGGAACGGCGTATCTATAAAGTGTGGGAAGAAGGAAAAGCACCAGATTTCATTATGGAGTTCGCAAGTAAAAGCAACTACGGCAATGATTTAACTGTCAAGAAGGACATCTATACAGCAATTGGTGTTACAGAGTATTTTCTATATGATCCGTATAAATCCTATTTACCTTCAACATTGATGGGTTATCGGCGTGTTGGTGAAGAATATGTTGAAATTTCACCGCTTGAAGATGAAACTATACATTCAGAGACATTGAATTTAGACTTCCAATCACAAGAAGATGGATGTCGTGTTTTTGACCCCGTTGCAGGAGAGTGGTTAAAAACGCGGGCTGAAAAAGCTGAGGATGAATTAGAAAAGCTCAGAGAAAAAATCAAGACTCTGGAATCTAAATCCGCTGATTCATAGGTCTTCACCCATGTCGTTTCAATGTATCTGTTTTTCTCTCATTCCATATCAATATAGGTAAATATAATGGATTCTTCGTGGCTTGAATACTGTGCAACAGCAGAACAACTCAGCGCATTTAATGATACTGGCTACCTCATTGTTGAGGACGCGATCAGTCCTGAGATGACAGATGCTTTAGAGAAAGTCGCTGATCGCATTGATACTGTAGAACGCGCAAAAAATGGATTGGGTCCCCACAAATTACTATCCAAATTCCGTACTGTTATTGAAGATGATTTACTGTTGGAATTGCTTGATAACAAAAAGGTATTTCCTTTACTCTGGGACATTCTGGGATGGAACATACAACTCTACATCTCACATCTCATTATGTATCCACCTGAACCTCCTGATGCAGAACGTATCCGTAAAGGGGCAGGTTGGCACCAGGACGGTGGCAGACCTATTCCAGAGATGGAACGTCCACACCCCCGACTTTCGCTCAAGGTCAGTTATTGGTTAAGCGATGTTACACACAGAGATAATGGGGCAATGCGACTTATTCCAGGTAGCCACAAACTTGATAGAATCCCACCGCGTAACGATCCTGAAAGCGATCCTGATGGCGCGATAGATTTACTTGTCAAACGGGGTACTGCTGTGCTTTTCGACCGAAGAATGTGGCATTCAAGAGGTAGAAACTATTCCGACGTAACGCGCAAGGTGTTATTCATGGGGTATAGTTATCGTTGGTTGCGCGGTCTGGATTATAATCTTATGCCAGAGGAAATCCTTGAGAAATGCAATCCGATACGACGTCAGTTGTTAGGTGATGGCGTAGATATTAAAGGGTGGTGGCAACCTACAGATGCTGATGTCCCCCTGAAAACGTGGATTGCAGAGCATCGTGGGGAAGAATATGTGTGATTAGTCCCTATCAATCCATTTAGACAATCTGTTTATGTTTCGGGAAACCGTTTTGAGCGGGAAGACAAGACTACTTATCCTGTCAGTGCTTTAAAGTTATCTTGAATTACTAAGTTGCTTCACAGCATCATCAAGTGCTTTGATGTATGCTGCCCGTGCTTTCTTTACTTTGGATGTATTTTTCATCTGCTTATCTGAAACCCGAACTGCTTCCTGCATCCCATCAATTGCCTTACGAACTTCTTCACTATCAGCTCTGCTTTTTCTGACAGTAGATAATATAAAGTCAGTTTTGATAAGAGACATCAGTTTGTCCTCCTTAATTGTAAAGACAATTTAAATTATACATCTGTTTGCAAAAAATTACTATTTAGATTCTATTCAGGCTAACTTGTTGATTCTCTATTCTACACAAGGACTTGCTCTTCAAAATCAGAACGCTTAATTTGTCGAAACCGATTGTGGCGTAAATTCTCATAGAAAATCCATGAATCTGGATTTCTGCTGGGGGCAAATATACCAAACAGTGTGTCGGTCGCACAGAGGTAACTCTTAAGTGGTTCATGACTATACGCATCATTGTCAGAACTTGTGATATATTTGCATTCTGCTATAGTGATATAGTTTCCTTGCGCATCACAAAGCACAAAGTCAGCCCTGCTATGGAGTGTGCCTATCTGAATTCCACACTCTCTGATAATGGAAAACTCCGAAAATTTAGAGTCGGAGAGATAAGCAAAAGTAGCCTCTACGATATCAAGTTCCTTTAGTCGTTCTTTTATAACAAAACTCAAATCATCTTCTCCCTGTTTTTCTGCAAGTTGCAAAGCATACTGGATATCTGTCTTTGCCCCCTCAATATCATTAAGTCCGGACTTTGCTTCACCACGACATGTGTGTATACTGGCAAAATCCGGGTTTATAGAAATTGCTAAGTCATAACTCATTCACCGACTTGAAATTTCTTTCTCGTATCAGATTGACCCAATGTATAATGCTTGGTCTAGTGGACAGTCCAAGTTAAAGTTGTGGGTAAAAGTAAGAGGGTTTTCTCTTAAATAATGATACCAAGTTCGGTTTTCCCGATTTTTAAGATG
>CAZURU010000484.1:0-4002 GCA_964623585.1 uncultured bacterium | reverse complement strand
ACGGTATAGTTTTTCTCGTGCTAACTGAATTAGACCATCGCCCACACTACTCTTAAGTGCATTTTCGCCATATATCTTGATCGTCAATGCTACGATTAACAACGGTATTAGTGAAACAAGTAGAAATAAGACGACTTGTTGTCCCCGCAGTCTTAACTTAAACCAAGAACGTCTGACAGGTTTTTTGCCGTTGTTATGTTTTGCTGACATCCCTTACACTCCATTTTGGTGTGTGATTATTCTTTCAGCTTTTTTGTCAGAAGAGACATGGTGGTCTGTGCTGGCACTTTGAAATTGCCTACTACTATTGAGGTATCACAGATTAAAATGCGTTTCGTGCAGCTTCTTCTGATTCATAGACCTCTAAAATTGATGTAAGTCGTGTTACCTCCAGTACGCTACTCACAACTTTCTGTGGATTTAATAAGACTAATTTACCACCTGATCTTTGTAATACTTGCAATGTAATTATGATGACGCCAAGTGCTGTACTGTCAAGGAGCGGGACGTCCGTGAGATCTATTATCAGGTTGTTATTCCCGTCCTGCAGTTGTTGTTCAATTTCATCTCGGAACTGTGTTACTGCATTGCCTATTATTTTTCCATTGATATGGACAATCGCTTTGTTTTCTGCAAATGTAGTAGAATCAAACATTCCATAAATCTCCTTGACTGGGATGCTATCTTTGACATTTCTTGGGCATAGAAGATGCATAAAGTGGTATAAAATAGAAGTCCTTTTACGTTAATTCCCATTATCAATACGACCTATTATGATATAAGAACGATTAAGGTGTGCAATGTTTGATTTATGCACGTTTCTGATTTCTGTCCCAAACTCCTTTAGTGTCTTTTTACTCTGACGAATTTCTTGTTCTGTCTCCTTAGATTTATATGCTATCCATCTACCTGTGGGTTTTAGCATTGGCACACAGTATTTGACAGCCTTATTAAGTGAAGTGATGTATCGCGTCAAAACCCAATCGTAAGAATTGACAAACGCGTCATCTTGTGAACAAATTTCTGCACGTTCTGCACAGACCTTAATGGGACTATCAAACCCTAATTGAGAAATCAAGAATCTAAGAAATGCTACTTTTTTTTGAGATACTTCAATAAGTGTTAGTCTGATTTCTGGCATGTATATTTTTAGTACAATTCCTGGAAATCCTGCTCCGGTACCAATATCAACGACAGAATCTCCTTTCCGGATATTGCAATGCTTCAGAACACTTATAGAATCGAGAAAATGTCTATAGATAATTTCAATATCTTCACGAATTGCTGTTAGATTTGTCCGTGTGTTCCATCGCAGCAATTCTGATCGGAATACGGTTAACTGTTGAATCTGTTTCAATTGCAACGGGAATCCGTATTTAGAGAATTCATCTTGAAGAAGTTGGGAAAAATGTTCCTCCATATCTTGTTTCTAAATCCGCTAAGTCTAAATCCTAATTTATATCATAACAATCTACCGACCATGTTGATGTAGCATCACCATAAGTATTGAAACATCTGCTGGAGAAACACCTGGAAGACGAGATGCCTGTCCAATGGATGCTGGACGTATTTGCTCAAGTTTCTCACGGGCTTCTGTTTTCAAAGCACGTACATCTACATAGTTAAACGTATCTGGAATTCGCAAGTTTTCAAGTTTTTTAAATTGATTTATTTGTCTCTGTTGTCGCTGAATATAACCGTCATATTTTATCTGTATTTCAACCTGTTCCGTAACTGCTGGATGTAGCGGATCGGTAGCAGGATCCAAGCGAGAAATGTGTTCATACCGAAGTTCTGGACGTTTGAGCAAGTCAGCTAATACAGTCGGCTGCTTTAGTGCACCTGTTTCCACTATACTTCGCAACTTCTCTATTGTATCAGCGTTCGGTGTTAGACGGGTTGCATCCAAACGTTTGAGTTCAGTTTTGATAGCGTTTTCTTTCTTTTTAAATTTTCTGTATGCTTCATCATTTACCAAGCCAATATCCCTGCTGATGTCTGTCAATCGGAGATCTGCATTGTCTTCTCGCAATGTTAACCTATATTCAGCGCGAGATGTAAACATCCGGTACGGTTCACGAATATCTAACGAAACCAGATCATCAATTAGAACTGCGATGTATGCTTGGGATCTGTCAAGGATAAGAGGTTCCTTAGCTTTTACTTTTAAGGCAGCATTGATTCCTGCAATCAGTCCTTGTGCTGCGGCTTCCTCATAACCGGTTGTGCCGTTGAGCTGTCCAGCAAAATAGAGTCCAGGAACATTTTTCGTTTCAAGTGTCGGTTGGAGTTGTGTTGCAGGGGCGAAATCATATTCTACGGCGTATCCAAAACGCATGATCTCAGCATTTTCTAATCCTCTGATGCTATGCACCATATCTACCTGTACATCTTCAGGAAGACTTGCAGAAATACCGTTTAGGTAAATCTCATCTGTATCCAATCCTTCAGGTTCAACGAAGACCTGATGCTCTGTTTTTTCTGCAAAACGGGTAACCTTGTCTTCTATTGAGGGGCAGTACCGAGGACCGATGCCAACGATGCGACCACTGTACATCGCAGAACGGTGAAGATTTTCTTTAATTATTTCGTGTGTTTTTTCGTTGGTGTAGGTGAGGAAACATGGCACTTGTTGCTGTGTAATCTGTTCAGTAGAAAATGAGAAGGGGAGCGGATCATCGTCACCTGGTTGTATTTCCATTTGGTTGGTATCAATAGAGTGTGCATTGACTCGTGGTGGTGTGCCAGTTTTGAGCCTACCGATTTCAAAACCGAGGTTTAGGAAACTTTCAGAAAGTTTCTCGGCGGCGGATTCGCCAGCCCTGCCAGCACTGTAAGATACATCTCCGATATGAACTGTCCCTCTCAAGAAAGTGCCAGTAGTGAGGATTACAGTATCCCCATAATATGCTGTCTGTGTTTGGCTCTTTATACCAATGCAACGTCCATTTTCGGTTAATAATTCTTCTACTAAGACCTGTTTGATGTCAAGGTGTTCCTGCTTTTCCAAAACGCGTTTCATCTCGTCTTGGTATGCCTTTTTGTCTGCCTGTGCGCGACTTGATCGTACTGCCGGTCCTTTTTTGGTGTTCAAACGGCGGAATTGGATACCGGTCTTATCAATGTTCTTTGCCATCTCACCACCAAGTGCATCTATCTCCTTGACGAGGTGTCCCTTCGCCAGACCGCCAATAGCGGGGTTACAAGACATCTTGGCAATGGTATCCAGATTGATGGTTACGATGAGTGTTTCGCAGCCCATACGCGCAGCAGCGAGTGCTGCTTCACACCCTGCATGACCTGCGCCGACAACAATGACATCGTATTTTTTGTGATATATGTTCATGATTTGCTTCCTACTTCCGTTGCAAGTTTTAAGGGATCCATGCGTCCCATTCCTTATCGCCTTCGACATCCCACCAATCTGTTGATTCTATGCTTGTTGCAATAACTACCAGTTTCTCCATCTCAGTCAAAAGACCATTGTCAGGAGAACAATGCGCCCTCAACACACCAACAAGGACATTCTCTAAATTGACCCCTTGCGTTTTGGCAATTTGGTTAGCACGTCGGTATACAACATCTGGAATATTGAGTGTGACTTGATGTTCCATTATTTTCCCTCTATATTTCTAATAAAAACGTTAAATTCCCAAACTGAGTATATTATACCACTTTCTAAAGAAAATACGTTAATTTTTAATCTATTTCCTATCAGGGGACCGCACTTGAATTCGGTTTATAGTGAACTTTGAAAATACTGAGGCACTTTGATAAACCTATTTTGGAACATAACGAACAATAAAAATTATAGCACAAACTTTTAGTTTGTGCATATTAATCCGCAAACTAAAAGTTTGCGGTACAGAAGTGACCCATTAATTGTAAGTTTTACTATTATTATACCATTTCTACTTTATAATATACCATTTGTGTAGGTCGTGTAAAGGCACGCCAATAAAATATTAACTGGCGACATGTATTGCTCTATAATGGGTCAAG
>CAZURU010000483.1:0-4013 GCA_964623585.1 uncultured bacterium | reverse complement strand
CAAACCTTATCTTAACTTTGCGAAAAAGTGGTCTAAATAAGCGTATGCACTTCATGGCATCTCCTATTTTGTTCTGTTAGCATGTTAGGGGATTCAATGCCTCATTTTTTCCAATTCATGAGGCGACCTCCAATTCATTGATAATGGGTTGGTTTAATTGGTTTTTCTGCTATCTGGTAAATAGCGGAAGTTTGTTAGGTTGGCGTTACTTGGCCGTTGCGCCAACCCATCTATCCTTAATTGTAATATATTTTGGATATGCTTTGCAACAAAATAAAAGGAGGTGTTTTGAATGTATGAGTCTGTTGGGTCTAAACAGCGATATAAGTCGTCAAGGCACACCATTTGGGCGTGCGATTATCACGTGATATGGTGTACCAAATATCGCAAACAGGTGTTAACTAATGCTATTCAGGAACGATTAAAAGAGATAATATTGGAAAAACAGGAAGATTACAACTATTTTGTAACAGCATTAGAAATCATGCCAGAGCATGTTCACCTGCTGTGTTCTATCGAACCCAAATATGCTGTAACTGATATAGTTGGCAAAATCAAAGGCTACTCATCTATGATATTAAGGCGGGAATTCTTTGGGCTGAAAAGGATAAGGTCGCTCTGGACAAGCTCAAAGTTTGTTGCGTCAACTGGTGGTGTTACTCTGGAAGCTCTTAAAGAATATGTGAAAGGGCAGAAAAGGAATATAGGGTGGATAGTCAAATATTGCTAAATTTCTAAAAAATATTGGACTTTGTTTTGTAAATAGTGTATACTTAAAAGAGTAAGGGGGAGGCATGGAATGCCATCCGATACCTCCCATGGCAATTTACTCGATACGGCTAACTTCTGTCAAAAGTTTGGCTGTACCTTGTTTTGTATGTGTAGGGGGCTTTTTGCTCCCTACCACACTTCAATTTTAAGTATACGCGAAAAATTAAGAATTGTCAATTGATTTTTGTTTTTCGCGACTTAATCGCGAGGAAATTAATCATGAAGGCCAAAATTGCGTTTTTTGTGGTGGTTTTAAGTGTTTCTCTATGTGTAACTTCTGAGGGTTTCACCGTAAGAGTTATACATTTTGTGCCTAAAGGATCTGAAATACCGGATAATATAGATAACAAGATAGATGAGTCGGTAAAAAGAGCTCAGGAATTTTTTAGTGATGAAATGGAAAGACACGGATATAGCAACAAAACTTTTAGATTGGAAACAAAAGCTAATGATAAAGTTGTCATACATCGTATAAATGGTAGGTTAGAGTCAGGCTTTTACAAGACTATTTTTGATTTAGAACCAGAATTGTCCCAAAGAGGGTTTCTCTTAACTGGACACCATATTGAACTCGTCTTTTTTGAAGGCGATGATGTAATAGATGGCATAGATAAATTAATAAAGGCTTGCGGTAGAGCAACTGAACATGCTTTCGGCGTACACAATAGCGGATTAGCAGTTGTTTTTAATGGTCATTGTTTGAACGCCAGTGTTATAGCGCACGAACTTGGCCATACTTTTGGATTTGGGCATGTCAGGGACACTCGGTCCCATTTAATGTCTACATCTATAGATGATATAGACGGGGCAGTATTAAATGAATGGGAAGCTGGTTGGTTAAACTTAAACCACTACTTCAATGAATTTGCCAAAGATGATTGGCCGCCAGAGGTAAATTCAGAAATAACTAATTTTGATAAAAATAGTATAAAAGCCTTAGTTTTTTCTCGTCGCGCAGATAAGTTTTCCTATATACAATGTTTGGATAGATTTTACAACTTATTGGAGCATAGGGAAATTAAAGAAGGATTTAATTTGATTGAAGAATTTGTCTTACCGAAATATCTCATGAAGAACGGTTATATAGTGTTTAAGGTTATGGATTCAAAAGGCAATTACACCGTACATCGTGCTATATTTGAAAAAAGTCTTTATGATCCAGAGGATATTAATAGAGACGGTCGAATAGATCAAGAGGATTTATCACTTGTAGTAAAATATTTTGGCACGGAAATTGCTGTCACTTTTGGGAAAACTATAGATGATATATTCCCAAATCCTGATGTTAATGGCGACCGTTTCGTAGATAAAGAAGATTTGGAATTAGTCCTGCAAAAAATGGATGATCCTGTACCGCCTGTATTTGCACCCAATCTGCCAAAATCAAGAAGTATAAAATGGGCAGATTTGAAACGCAGATAGAAGTAATAAAATATCTCGGCGTACATAACTGACTGAGATATTATCTTCTAAAGAAAGGGGGTGAATACTATGTTCTTAATGAAGTCGCCAGAAATCATCATCAACCTTGAGCATATCAAAGAAATAGTGACTGAAGGCTCTGGTTCTGATGAAGCTACACTCTTTGTGATTTCTCCTGATGGCAAAAGAACAGATTTTTGCACGGAAGATGCAGATCTGGTATATAACGCTCTCAGCGATATAGCTGAAAGCATATCTGCCAATAAATCAGTCTGGTGTTGGGATACATACGTTCACGGTTAAATGTGGTTGCGATTGCGGTTGCAATGTGATATAATTAGAAAAAAAGTAGCCGAGAATTGAATTTTCTCGGCTACTCGATTCTGTCGTAGAACAGGAAAAGTGCCATAACCACTTAGCCTGCCTAATACTAATAACTGATTATATGAGGTTGCATCATGCCTAACCAGAATTTGCTAGTGGGATTTGAAGAACTGCAAAAACACCTTGAGGAATTCATTCATAATAATGCCGAACTTCTCGATACGGAGTGGATAGACAACATGCGTAATCAGTTACGCAATGTCAAAACCCAGAAAAAATTTACTTACCCACCACCCTTAATAAGAGTTGTGGATAATGGGCATTTTGACAGGGAATAATGTCTCAACAAGCCGGGCTAAAGCACCGTCCGCTATTTCAGTTGAGACGTGTGTAGTGTATCTCATTTCTGAAAATCTGTCAAGCAAAAAATTTTTTGCTTGACAGATTTTTGTTTGTGTAATATGATATTAAGTGCATTGCTGGTAGAGAATGCTATCTGCCCTGCCACAGGGCAGTCTCTACCGCAACCGAATAGCATCGGAAGCAATGCACTGGAGAAAGCAATGCGAACACATAAATTTAAAATTCCATTTTCGGAACAATTAGAAGAACTAAACTCTGAATCAGCTTCTGTATGGGCTGAGTGTTTGCGATTAAAAGAGTCTTGGGACTATGCTCATGGTTACAGAACTGGTGGAAGTCTTGACTATGATTGTGAGTTGTGGATGGATAAGCAGTTAAGTAAAACACAGAAGTTACATTCACAAAGTATCCAGCATGTTAGATGGCGTTTCTTTAAGAACCGTAAGGCATATCGCGAACTTCGGAAGAATGGTGATAAAAAAGCAAAGCCTCCGCATAGAGTTAAATCGTTTCAAACAACATGTTGGAAGAAACAAGCCATTAAATTTAGTGCCGATATGTTTGGTAAAGTGTTAATCCTTTCTAATGGTAGGCGTAACAAGCCTTTGCGTGTGAATCTTCCAAAGAATTTTGATATAGAGTATGCTAAATCGCAGATTGCTCTGATAGAGTTGGTTTACGATAAGGGTCAATATTCTTTACATTTTGTATATAATGTTGAGAAACCTGTTAAATCTAAATCTGATGGAGTTGTTGGTGTTGACATTGGCGAGATCCATCCTATGGTAAGTCATGATGGTGTGATTACTAATATTCTCAATGGGCGGTATATTAGAAGTCTATACCGATTGAGAAATAAGGTGATAGCATCATTTGGCAAAAAGATTGATAGGTGTAAACGTCATTCTCAGCGTTGGTGGCATCTTGTGCAACGCAAATGGAAACGCATTCGCAAGATAGATAATCAAATCATGGACGGCTTACATAAACATACCACCAAGTTTGTTAAGCTATGTGAAGAACGTGATATTGGCACTATTGTATTAGGCGACTTAACTGGCATTCGTGAGAATATTAACTATGGCAAGCGTGCCAATCAGAAGTTACACCAGTGGGCATTCGGTAAAATCACA
>CAZURU010000482.1:0-4016 GCA_964623585.1 uncultured bacterium | reverse complement strand
GGTGATAGGATACGGTATAAATACTGCCTGAGAAATGTTGCAGCGGTAAAAATAGCAAGTGTTGCTGCTAAAAAGATTGCTTTCTTCCCCCAGATTCGAATGCAACCTACACTCAGACACAGACAGGCAATAAGCAGGACGTGCCCATAGCGTACATACCAGAACGTATCTGGAGGGGAATGGAGTTCTGTCACCGTTTTCATGACTGCTGCACTGCTGAATGGTAATATCCCTTCTGTGAAAGTATCACGGGCAAGGAAGATAAGGGCAAGGGCGATAAGTAAACAGAACGCACAACACACAAGGGAGAGTGCACGAGAAGATAACTGATCGGTGAAAAACTTTGAAAGCGCATGTTTTTTCCACGTGAGAAAGTAACGCAGACTACGTAGCAGCAGCATAACGAGCGGGGGAAGCAAAATAAATACGGATGCATAGCTCGCCCAACTACTACCAGTGCGATACGCAGGTGAAAATATATAAAGAGTCGCCACGAACAACAACACCCACAGCAGATACGATGTCCAGGCTATCCCAATACAAGCGCGTTGAATATAAATAGCGACGCTGCTCGGTTAAGGCTTTTTCATAATCCAAGTAGGCTATAAAGGGACTGCCGAGGACAAGCATTCTTGCAAGGAAGGCATCAGGCGGATATACTCTGTCAAGATCGCACATCATATCCACGAACGCCGCATTATGACCATACTTCGCTATCAACTGCGGATGCCACAAATCATGCATTTGGACAACAGTGTAAGGTTGATAGTCTCGCTTGACAGCGCGTAGATCAAGTGCTTCCCAGTCTGTTATCCAGTGGACCTTTTCGGGTTCAGGAACGCCAAACGGCATTGCGTCCAGATAGTAGACCACTGCCACCACAACTATGAAAAGCAAGAGGATAATAAAATATCTATGCGTTTTCATCTATTGCGTTTCATCAGACGAAGCAGGCGGTTCTGATGGCGGCTTCGGCGGTGCAGGTCTTTGTGGCGGTTTCAGTTCTTGTGCAGGCGGCTTAGCTCGCTTGCCAAAGTGACGCTCTAACTGATCCGCAAGTGCTGCGTTATCTTCCCGTATATGACGCATGCCATCTTCAAAACCGTATTTAAAAAGGGTGCCTAATGCGCGCTCAAGACGTTCCGGCGTAATCTGTTCTAATTGCTCTACCGGATGCTCCGGTAAGAACTGTTTGCGGAACTGACGTTCAAGTTGCTTCTCAATCTCAGCATCAGACATCGTAGCAAACGATTCAAGTTGTCGCATACGACCTGCAAACTTTTCATACGCCGATTTCGCCGCTTCTCGGGCAGCTGCCTCAGCCTCACGAGCAGCTTTGCGACGCATAGCATCTAGATCCACATCAGGAGCAATAGGTTCAGCATCATCTCCCACATTTACAACATCAACAGTGACAGGAGTTTCAGACGCCTCAAAAGTTCTTATCTCAGGCATCATCTCTTTCAGCACTTCCTCCGTCACTGCTTTCGCATCAGGATGCTTCGGATCCCAAAGCGGCGGTTTTTCAGATAGAATATTGTAATCATTATCAATGTAGACGATTTCTATACCTTTCGGGTGAATCCCGCGCATCATCAGGTCTTCCTTCTCTTCCTTAGACAACATGGTACCCCAAGTGGTCGTAGATGGGCCATTTCTACGAACATACGTTAGGTTGTCCTTGAATGGTAGATAATTATCACCTTCAATCGCCATGCCTGTTGCATCCGGATTCTCATCCTTCACACGGTTCCACGTGTTCTGTATCCAAATTTCACGTTCAATGAAGGCGTCTTTGTATTCCTCAAGGGTAGAAGATGGACGAATACCGTAACTCCCAGATGCCCACAAAGACGGGTCTGTTGAACGGTTCATGAAGACAGCACGCGATCCCACAAACTTGTGATAATCACCGAAATACTTAAATTCCGCTCCCTTATTTAGAAAGTCTTGTATCCACGTTTCTTTAGGATACGCAGAGTCCAGATGGGATGTGGTATCGGAGTTTCTGTCGTCCGATCTTGTATATACAGCTTCAAACCGCTCCATGATTGCCTCGGGAGTCTGCGGCCCTTCGTAGGCAACTCTGACAGGGGACTTTGCTTCTTCCAATGCTTCCAAATAATCAGGCGGAACGTCGTCCACAGTTGGCGGAACAATCATTCCTCCCTGATTTTGCCAACCTTTCGCTGTATCCTCAAAAAGTTTGCGAAAATTTGCTTCTACGGAGTGCAACTTTTCAGGAGTGTCAAACTTTTCTAAGAGCAAAGACAGTTCCGGGGATTCCCAAATTCTGGCAATATACCCATTCATATTAAGCTCTACGTTAGTATCAATCCACTCATCCCACGTGCGCGTCGGTTTTTCCCTGAGACTCTCAACCCATTCTGTTGAGCGAGGCTGTAAATGGGGATATTTTTTAAGCAACCTTGTTACAGTTTCTCCTGAATGGCGTTTGTCATCAAGGGAGGTATCCATTAGTTCTTCACTATTTAGGGGAGAGTGTTTGCTATAGAAAAGAAAATAGAATCCACCCAAGAACAAAAGAACAATACCTGCAAAGAGTAAAGATTTACTTGCCATCGTTAGTCCTCCTTTCTCATAATCTTTTGATGCTAATCGTAGTAGGGGTCATCCAGCTGAAGATACACTGATTGCGAATCGAAACAACAACCGTACATGTCAAATCCACTTACTGATGCCGAAGCTTTTCCTCCCAAACCGCTGCCTGTAAAATAAGCACTTTTTCCGGCAGTTTGCCCCTGTTTGAAAATAGTTTCTGTTATGTCGGTCGAAACCGTTACCGACCACACTTTCTTATTCGTGTCTGTCCATTGCAAAGTACCTGTTACTGACAAAGAGAGTTCCGCAATGAAACTTACAAGTTCCGAAGTAGACATCCCGGCCTGAACTTCAACTTTCTTAGTTTTTGCTACAGTGTTTTCTTCGCTCAAAAAGGCAATCTTTCTATATGTGGTGGTTTTCTCTACGGCTGCAACGCTAAGAAAGGTATCTCCCCATTCAGATGAATCGTCTTTATATGCTTCCGCACTACCATATTTATGGTTGAAGTAATAAGGGAAAACCGATGCCTTTGCTGTGACGTTCCCATAATAAGACACACTAGTTACAGTTTTGTCCTGTTCCCAGAGTTTACGCATGCGGTCCGGGTCTACTATGCGAGGGGTTACATTCGCACTACTGACCCCATAACCATTTTCGTTTATAGAAACCTCAATCTCGGCATAAACACCCCAGCCCATATCATTTTGATCACTATATTTGTGATAAGCATAGAAATTCGCGAGTGTATTGTTATTATTCTTATGCCACTCCGCATCATTACCACTACAACTTATTACGTCTGTAATCGGCAGCATCACCAAAGCTGCAAGGGCAACAAGAGAAAGACATCCTAAAGTTATCGTAATGGATAGATTTTTATAACGCATTTTTAAATCTCCTTAAATTATCAGTAGACTGTTAAATTTTTCTCACTGTTATAGACGACTATAGACGACAATAATAAGGAGACAGAAATATAGTATCACGTTCCCGTATTATTGTCAAACAGAAAAGTCGCATTGCTGTCCAAACATGGTGCAATGCAACAGAAAAAGCCCGAGACGAATATTTCGGGCGAGCACAAAAATATCGCAGTTTTCTATTTCTGCAATGAAACTTGGTATTTTGTAAAATTAAGAATGTAAAGTCGCTATAGCGAGTCGAGTCGAGTCGAGTACTCTAGGCTGGTATTTTCCAGAATTGTAGTGTTTACATGTCGACTCATCATCTATAATCTCCACATTCAAAATTCTTTACTTTAAGTAGTATACACTGCATATATACCTTTTGTCAAATAAATTTCAATAAAATTACAATATTGATGGCGAAATTTGCACTTTTTGTCTAAATTATGTGAAAAACTAAGGTTTTGTTCAATTAATATTGCGTTTCAGTGGACGAAGCAGGCGGTTCTGATGGCGGCTTCGGCGGTGCAGGTCTTTGTGGCGGTT
>CAZURU010000481.1:0-4024 GCA_964623585.1 uncultured bacterium | reverse complement strand
TGTAAACGCGAAATTTTGGGTTTGTCTCTTGGGAATTTGTTAATATTATAACATATTTGTGGAAAGGAAGTGTATAAAAAATATTGTCTGAATCAGGGTTTTCAGGATTACGGGATGGCCAGGGTGAGGAGATATTGAAAGCCTATGTTCTATTTCAATATCACGATCTGCTGTGTTGTGGAAAAGTCACCTGCTACGAACTGTAAAAAATAGACACCGCTTGACACAGACTCGCCTATCTCATTTCGTCCATTCCAATAGGCTGCACGTTCTCGTGTCAGATAATATCCTATAGGTTTGAGCCCAATAGGAATTGTACGAACCAAGTGCCCACCGACATCGTAGATTTTCACACTCACATCTCTTGCTTCCGCCAACTGATAAGGGATCCATGTTTCGGGATTGAAAGGGTTGGGATAATTTCGCAGTAATTTCGTTTCTATGACGCTCTGATTGGCATTTGTTAGCCATGTACGTAAAAACTGAATCGCTACTTTAACATTCTGAGACTTCTCTGGCATTGCTTCTAATTCTTTCAGGGCACGCCGTACCACAATGATTTCTTCAGCGGAGAATGTATTGGATGCAAGAGTATTTATCTGTGTAGGTGCAGCTGCCACTTTTTCACCAAGATGTTCCGCGACAAGCACAAGATCAAGCACATTCACCTGCCCATCTTTGTTGACATCCGTTCTTGGATCGGACGGGGATTTTTGCCCAAGGTTCTGTCCGACAAGCACAAGATCAAGGATGTTGACTGTTCCGTCCTGATTGACATCGCTATTCAGTTCGGCTTCCTCAGCGATGATAAGCAAATCGGCCCATTGCGCCGAATCACCGCAGGTGTGTTGGTCCGGATCTGTTACTAATTCTAACAATACGGTTTTACCTGAGAATTCAGAAAGAGAAATAGACGCGTCTGTCCATCCGTGAGTCTTTATGGAGTGCTCAAACTGTTCATGTCCGTTTAGCATCACTTTAAACGACACACCATCACTGCAACTCCAACTTTCATCGGGTAATCCCATTGCAAAAGAAAACGTTGCCTTTTGGGCTTGAGGTAGAGACACCAAGAACTGCAGAACAGTTTGTCCGTGAGGAGGAGGATGGGCAGAAATGCTTTTCTTACGTATTCCACCGATAGTTGGTTCCCATCGTTCACCTGAGTGCCAGACATTTCCTAATTGGAATATACCATCAAATTGCAGCCCTGCAACAAAATGAGCACTTCTCAGATTATATGGAAAATCAACTTGTTCACCGGATTGAAAGAAAAAAAGAATCTGTGCGGGGAGCAGAGTTTCAAGTGAATATTGTCCATTTCCTATCTGTTTTATGGTTTCGGGGGAGTTCTTTATCGGCTCGTTTGGTAAGAAAAACCCTACTTTAGTAAGCGTGTCCGGTGGTGCGGCAATGATTTTAGGTTCTCCCCATTTTGCCCCATCCGACACTGTGTTTTCATTGGGGCCCGGATTAGTTGTTAAACGAAGTGTGATGTCTTGTCCACGATAAGAGGTCAAATCAAGACTAATATGTTTCCACTTTTGTTGATTGTAATGTTCTTTAAAAATCTCATTGCCTTGGATAGAAACGATAAAAGACACCCCATCAGAGTTTTTAGAATCATCTGGTAATCCGATATCAAATTCTAAACGAATATCTGAACTATCCGGAAGAGAAAGTGTCCATTCCGCGAATGTATCACCGATAATACCTTGCCAAGGTGGGTGTGCGTCAATTGAAGTCTTACGGATTCCAGAAATGGACGTTTCAACCAGCCGAAAAGTTGCCCCCTTTTGCCGTGGCAATTCTTGTCCATTCACGACGATTCCCGTTCTTACAAGATGTAACTGAGACAATAAATCAATTTCCTGAGAGACATTAATCCTTTCCAATCGAAACAGTGCAGCGTTTTTAGTCACACGTGATTCTGTGACAGAAACGCCCTCTGGCAAGGAATTAATATGGATTTGAGAGGGGGCACGAGGGGCATCGCTTAAGATATATGATCTCTCAGGGTTTAAGCCAAGTATTGTTGTTTCGTTGTAAGCGTACCAATGTGGAAGACTTCGATTTGTTTTCACCTGTGTTACGCCGAAGACTCTTTCATATCCTGTGTCAACTTGCGGCAAATCAAAAGTAGTGCCACCATCTGTTGTTTTAAGTGTCACGATTTCACCATCTTTATCCACATATTGGAACAGTGTGTCAAATTCCCAATCTGTCTCAAAGTCAGGTTTCAAACCGAGCTGCTGCCATGCCCTTGATATCGAAAGTAGTTTCTGCATTCCAGCACGTTCAGGTTCCAATTGTTCTATATTTCCGTAACGAAAAGTAGGAAGGATTCCCCAACTCTCATACGAATCCAAGATTTGTTGATATCGTGAGGTGTCTGTATCTGGATTTGGCATGCCCAAATACCCGTAAAGCGATGTGTAAGGAGAAAACAGAAATGTGCTGACAGGATGAGGTTTTGCTGCTGAATGTAGAGGCCAACGCTGAGCAAAACTTTCACGGAAAAAAGTGACTTCATGAAGACTCTCACCGCTGAAAACAACGCCCGGCATCGCTTCTACTAATTCTTGGTGAAGCAATGCATTACCTTGAGCAGCATTTAACCCTTCAATCAGTCCGTTTGCATCGTTTACAACCAGGTGGCTGACATCTAAGTGAAAACCTTCTACTTTGTATTTTTCCCATATTGCTTTAAGTTTTTGAACAAACAACTTTCTAAATTCAGAACTTGCTGGGTTAATAAACGCGTGTCTATAGGCAGATTCTGTTTGCCCCCATTCCCAACCGATGAGTTTGCTGTTCCATGGTTCTCGAAATTGAAATTGCTGAAATTCCGCGTAGAGCGGATGATATGGTGATATGCCGAGAAGGTTTGTATGAAGTATAACACGGAATCCGTGTTGATGGGCCAGCCCAAGGAAATTATTAAAACCACTTCTTGCTGTATAATCTGGGTAATTAACGTCGTAATTGTCTTTACGCCAACTATCTACAACATACAGTAAGGTTTTTGTTGGATCTATTTGTTCTGCCAACTTATCCAGCATACTGGTATTCAAGTGTCCTGTATGAATAACAACCAAACCGATTTCGGAAATCCATGCTGGCATATCTGACAAACTCCAAGGGTCAAATGTTCTTTCCATCCATTCTTGATACTGTCGTGCAGGCACACGCCAATCGCCGCTATATGTATTGAGCCTCCATGTAATAGATTGAGCGGATGTAAGTGCGTCGAAAGGTGCCTGATTTTGGGTTTCAAAACCCAACGCGAAACTGTCTATATCTTTTTGATAGTGGAGTACTTTAAACTGAAAGGTTTCATCTGTTCCACGAACGAAAAACCCGCCTTGCTCTCCTTGCAGAATTGCAAGTTGTACTTCCCAGCTACCAGGATAATCGAAATTTCTGGAAGTAATTGGAGATGTCGCGTCAATGATTTGACCCCCTTCTGCTGGAAGAATAAGGTCCAGATTCTTGACATCCAGATTTCCACATCCCCACTGAATTCCATAGACACCTGTTGTGTCGGAGATACCGTCTTGCTCAATCAGTAAATCACCGGTGCTTTCGTCAATCGTTATAAACAGGCGAATCTCGTTTTGTCTCTGTTGAAACACCAATTCTGCTTTAAGCGGCGCGATTTTTCTTGTCGTTGTTAGCGTAATTTCGTCTGTCCAGACATGTCCACCGTTTCTCCTTAATAATCCACTGCGTCCCATTATACCTGTTGGGACATCATCAAGACCAAGAGGCAAGGTGTAAGTTTCACTTGTGAGTTTGTTATGGAGTTGGGTGATAACACCGTTTTCAAATTGGACTTCGTACCTGTCAGTTTTGACAAGAACGGTATTGTCAAGGATGGTAAGTTCGGCAGGTTCGGCGGATTCAGCGTAAAGCATACAAAGGACCCCAATTAGAAGGGCGGTGATTAGAAGGCGCATATTGTTTTCTCTTGTGGGCGCGTTGCGTTTCATTGGAATTTCGTTAAACAAGATTTAATAATCAC
>CAZURU010000480.1:0-4036 GCA_964623585.1 uncultured bacterium | reverse complement strand
GTTATATGGCTCAAACCACGCTGGCGGGTTCTCGTGTTCGCTCGGATATTCGGGACCTGGGGTCCTCTATATCTATCGTGACGAAGGATTTCATGGAGGATACGGCCGGCACCGATGCTCAGTCATTGCTTTATCTTGTAGGAAATGTCGAAGTCGGCGGAGTACTTGGGAATTATGCTAATGTAGACACGTTTGATTCAAGTACGCAAGAATCACGGCTCACCCCTCAACGAGGACAGAGAATTCGAGGTTTGGTGAGTGCGAATTTAACCCGCGATTATTTTCAGTCGGATATTGCCTTCGATGCTTATAATACCTCCCGTGTTACAGTGAACCGTGGACCGAACTCAATTTTGTTTGGATTGGGGTCGCCCGGTGGAGTGATCAATAATACGACGAATAAAGCTGTACTAGGCGAGGAATTCGGCGAATTGAGCATTCGCGTAGATAACAATAATGGGCATCGTGAAACGCTCGACTTCAATAAAACCCTGATTAAAGACCGCTTAGCTATCCGGGTTAACCTGCTTAATCAGAATCAAAGATTCAGGCAAGAGGAAGCCTTCTCAGATGATACTCGTTTCTTCATTGCATGGAACGCTGTGTTATTGAAGAATGAAGGATCGGATGTGTTTGGAGCGACTCGATTTCGCGGGAGCTATGAAAACGGAGAGATCTATAGTAACCCTCCCGACGTAGTCCCGCCGGTTGACCGGTTTTCATCTTGGTGGAATGGTGTAGGGACTCAGGAGGATGCTAATCGACTTCTCTCAGTACCCGGAGTCACCTTATCCGAAATTGGCGACGGTTCTATTTCAAATGCTCAGGTTTTAAGTGCCATAAGCTCTGGATTGGTGACGGTGCCTGCTGGTATGACTGCCGAAGAATACGCTGCGATTGAAGGCAGGTTTGTGCCCCAGACAACGGTACATACGTTTAAACGTTCGGATCCTAATGACCCCTCCTGGGGAGGAGAGAAGAACGTCTCATGGCGTGATATGTATTATCTGTACCCGGCCCTTAATGTTGATTCAGTAACTTCACAAGAACGAGGCTACAATGATCCCGCCTTGGCAGGAATCCAGGGTATTTTCGGCCGCTGGCGACCATTTGTTGGAGGAGATATAAACAGAAATGTGACCCAGGATGTTATTTGGACCAACTCCCTTTATGAACAAAAGACTTCAACCCTGGGAGGTGCTGGCTTTACAGAAACCTCGTTGAATGACCGCAATGTATTCGATTACCACAAGCATTTATTCTCTGGGACGACTAATTTTATAGAAAAGGATTTTGACATAAAGCAGTTCTTCCTGGAGCAAGAGTTATTCGGAGGCAAAGCTGGATTCGAGATCGCTTGGGATGATCAATCCTCAGAGCAAACTGATCGAAATCCTCTGGATCGACTTCACTTTAAGGCTATTCACATTGATATTAGTGAATTCGAACGTCCAGGAAATGAAGATTTCACGGCTGGTCTCATAGCCAACGAAAATGTCGGACGACCCGTGGTACTTTTGGATGACGACAATCTCAATCGAAGAACCGATGATCAAGAGACGTTTCGAGCAACCATTTTTGGTACCCTAAATTTCAATGACTTTATTGATGGTAAGGCAGGAAAAATATTAGGTTCTCATACTCTTACCGGATTATTTGAAGATCGCACCAACGAATTTTGGAGTAAGAGTACACGTGGTGCTTGGTGGGCAGATAATAGTAAGTGGCCTGGTAGCAATGACATCTCCAGTGGATTGAGTGATAATTTTCGGAGGAGAATTAAAAGTAAGATTTATCTCGGTCCAGACGTAAGAGGATTGAGCAGTCCCGGAGAAGTTCGTATCGATACGGGACTGAATGTTCCTTTCCACGAAATTGGCGATGAATATGGTATTTGGTATTATGATAACAATGCTGAGGTTGAAAGTGGCCAAAAGGAAACGTGGCGAATCATCGAGCACGTGAACACGGCCAATATTGGAAGAAGTGAGCTAGAGTCTAAAGCGTTCAGTTTGCAGAGTCGAATTCTTAGTGATCACCTCGTGGGGATGTATGCGGTTCGGAATGATAAGCAAACGGTCTATCAGCGTTTGCAGGAAACGGTGAATTACGGGGATCCGAGTATTCCAGGCGTCCGTCCTTTGAGAATAGACCTGCCGGGTATTCATGAGATCGATGGAAACTTCAATGAAGGTCTATTATTTCTTGAAGATACTCCGGCCAGTACTGCCGAAGATGATACGACCACTTGGAGCATTGTCGGAAAATATCCAGAGGTCTTGCTTGGAGACCTGCCATTCGGGATGGATATAACCGCCCACTACTATGAAGCAGAAAGTTTTCAACCTGCAGGAATTTCCAACAATGTGTTGAATCAGCCGTTGGCCAGTCCGTTTGGGGAAACGGAAGAATATGGTGTTACCATCGAACTGTTCGACCGTCGGTTGTCTATCCGATATAATGAATATACAACGGCGAATTCAAATTCGCGAACCGGTAACTTTAACGGTCATTTGGGGAATATAACAGGCTGGTTTAACGCACGATTCCTGGACCGGATAACTTCCTCTGACAATACAGGCGCACCTTTATTCCCCAATGTAACAGATGCGCTTCTGACGCCGGATACAATACCTAATAATAGTGCTCGCAAAAGTGGAACGGATGCTGATCTGGGAGGCTTTACGTCCTATCAGGAATATTACGATGCCATTATCGCAGCGATTGTTCCTAGAGCTCAGGAAGCTCGAAATGTTCGGGTGGAAACACTCGAAAATGGTGATCGCGTAGACCTTATTGATCCCATTCGAGGATTGAACTCCACTCAGGATTTTGTATCCGAAGGTAAGGAAATCGATATCATTGGGCAACTCACTGACAACTTGAGTATTTCTTTGAATGTTGCTCAGCAAGAAACCGTCACAACCAATACGGCACCAGTCGCAATTCCGCTAGCATTTGAGCAAGCGGAGCTTCTGCAACGTCCGCTTCCGAATTCTCCCGGCGGTTGGTCTCTGTGGGATCTCCGGGATGAGGCTTTCCAGGGGACTCTGACAACGATTGGTGATACTTATGCCCGTACAGTGCGGGAAATGCGTGTCGCTCAAGGTAAAGATGGTACGGTTTCTCAAGAACAGCGGGAATGGCGGGTCAACCTGGCCATGCGCTATGATTTCTTGGAAGGGGCGTTCAAAGGCTTACAGGTTGGCGGCAATCTCCGTTATCAAGACGAGGTGGCTGCGGGCTACCCAAATAAGTTTGATGAGTTCGGGAACGCGCTTCCCGATATTGAGAATCCTTTCTTTGGACCCAGCGAGTTGAATGGTGATCTCTTTATACGCTACGGCCGCAGTTTGACAGACAAGATCGATTGGAAAATCCAATTGAATATGAGAAATCTGTATCGCGACCGAGGTTCAAAAGACATTCCAGTTACCTATAACCCTGATGGTCAGGTAGCCATTATTCGCATTCCTAACGAACAGCAGTTTCTCCTCACGAATACAGTCAGTTTCTAGTTAAGTTATAGTTATTGTATCGTAGTAGTAACTATTCATTGAGCGTCTCCGGTCCTGATAAAGTGACCGGAGACGTTTTTTCTATACAACAAGAAGATGACATCGGGATTGTCAGAGGGAAAGTTTTAGCTGAGCAAGTCAGCCCTTACTTCTTGGCCCAAAAAGCTACGCAGTACACGTCCAACGTCGCTTTTTAAGCTTACCACTCCGCCCTTTAGGCTACGAGGCACAGGTTCACCTTCTGGGACCTCCGCCTTCAAATAAATACGGCGTGACTTGTCGGCGAGATGAAATGAAGGAAACCGTGATGTTTGGTATTACCTAAATGTAGTCGATTCGAATTTTAGCCCGCTATGGTTCAAGGTTCAAGGCCCGACCCGAATGGCACTAAGTTAAGCGCGTTTGTAGAGGAATATAGTATGGACGCCAGTCGGGATCATGCCGTAGAAAAGTGATGCCTTTGGGAGAAAAAGGGTCAGGCCTGGAAAACTGTATTCCGTTGCACTTCATACACTTTT
>CAZURU010000479.1:0-4039 GCA_964623585.1 uncultured bacterium | reverse complement strand
TATTGTAGCACAATCTTGTTTTAGGGAGTGGCCTAAAAAACCGTAGGCAGTACATGTCCTCATCGTTTAGACATTCATCTAACAGTTCGCGCCTGAGAATGTGATGTTCGGGCAATCTACACTCCTCAACCTGCCAGAGTTGAGCAAGGAACGTTTCTACGCCGCCATACGCCCAAAAAGTTGTTCTACTGCCTTTCGCTTTTGATTGGAGGTAGTATTGCATTGCGGTAGTAGGCTCAAGACGCAACAACAAGCAGAGCATGTTATCCATGAAGTCATACAAACCTCGGCAATACCATCCCGATTTGGAAAGTAAGGCGAAATATTTATTAGTCAATTGCGAGAAATCAGTTGTGTTGTGTGTCGCCCAAGCCTGAAGAACTTTTCGGTTGACTGTAAATCGTAACTCTTCAGCAGAATTACTATTTATCTCATCATCTTGAAGAATTGAGCACATCCTCTCCATAAGTTCTTTCCCCCACCGTGCTAAATCGGACCTACGTTGTGATGAACAGAGGAAAGATCCCACAACCTCTTGAGGTAGAACGGACACTAAATCTTCGTAGGCGTACGGGTTCTCACCCTTATAAATAGGGGTTATAAAAAATCTTCCATCCTTCAGAAAAAGATGTTTTCTCACCTCTTTGTCAGTAAAGATTTCTGATAAAAATCGGTTTGAATCCAATCTTGCTCTATCAAGAAAGCAAAAAGTCATGGTTCGTAAATCTGATTCTCTTCGTTTTAGATTTTCAAATGCCCATGTTGTTGTGGTTTCATCATTATTGGAAACACACAGGCAAATCCAACACCAGAAGTCTTCTTCCGTAATTTTTCCCGATTCTATCTCGGAGGAAGATTGGTTACCAACTAATGAGAGTTGGGAGGGTTCCAATTTCTGCTGCGCCAATTTCACGATTGACTCCGGCAACAGTTCATTAATTAATATTTCCTGTAGTGGAGTGAAAATTGATTTTCTGAGTAACTCATGTGAAGCCAAAAATTCAAACCAATCAATTAGCTGCTCCTCAGAAGCAGAAAAAAGAAGGGTTTCTGTTAGTAAGGAGGTCAAATAAATAGTATTGGAAGATGAATTATCCGCCTGAACGTCTTGAATAAGACGTTGTTTCATTTCCAAAACTGCTTCCGTAATTTTTATGCAATCTTCCGATTCAAAAATAAGCCCATGAATTGACGCAAGTTTAAACTGCGCCCATTCTTGGTTCAGAGTGTTAAGCTTGAGACTACAGGCAAGTTCGGCGTACTCCTCGGAATCATATTTGGCAACCCACGGCAGTAAATTTTCTATACAAAAATCCTCAAGTGTTGCCCCTACACTCCAACCTAGCTGAGCATCCACTGATACATCTTGCAAAATCCTCTTGATTTCGACGAGATCCTCATGGTGCAAATCGGGCAAATCTGTTCGAGCCGCTAAATAGTCAAGTCCGTGATAATTGCCGTTGGCTGCTGGTGAATCACCAATTAGTAAACGCTCCCGATTACGAATGCGATTGGTATAAGGCTTAGAACGACGGTTCAATTTTTCAACAAAGGCGCGTCTCTTTATATCTTCCTCTGAGGCGAGACGTTCCAAGGACAGAGGTAAATTCACACAGAGACTATAAGCCAATCCGTAAATTCCCTTTAATAATAAATCATCGGATTCGGATTGTTCTGCTAACAAACACAGATCATCTAAAATCGCTTCGGTGTAGCCCCATCGCATCAACTTGCCGATTTTCTCAGAAAATCGCGATAACGTAATGCGTTCTTTGTCAGACTTTGCATTGATCCGCAGAATTCCATAGCAACGCGCAAGTGGTTCTAAGAATTGAGGATCTGGCCTTTGGGATAAAACTGAGATGGCAGCGCGTGATAATTGAGCGTGTATATCACCCTTCTCCCGAGCAAATTGATTCCCTTTATGACCAACATAGACAATATCTTCTGGTCCACTATCGGTCGATGTGGCAAGAAGCCATTTGGTAAGCCGCGATCTTAATTGATCAATCTGACCTATTTTGTTCAACCAAACTTCGGCGAGAGGTTTAATGAGGGCTTCTTCATAATTCGGCTGATTGTGAGTTTCCAACTGAACTTTGACAACTTGTGCATAAGCATCGGTATCTGTCTCTACCCAAAAGGAAATGTGCTTATTCGTAATCTGTGCATTGTGCCCGTTGAACCAAGCAAGCATTAAAGCGGCTCGCTTTTGTGAGAGTTGGGTTTGTGGAATATCAGGATCGGGCGATATCGCAGTGATTTGTAGTGCGACAAACAGAGCTTTGGTCCGCAAGTCTTCTGAAGGGATAGGCTCAAGGGTGTTCTGAAAACCCTCAGCAAAATCTTTAATTCCGGTAAACTCCCGACAGTCAAAAAGGTTGGCTAGGTAGAGGGCCCAACCCAGGACAATATGGTCTGCCCTTAGTTTGGCACGCCTCTTATGCGCCTTAAGTGCAATTCGTTGTTCTTCAAGATCTCGACGAATTTCGTGGTAGTTAGGAAAGCAGTCTTTAAGCAGCTCTACAGAGGCTTGTGGGGCATCATCAACGTTTGCCCACTTTGCTTCTTGCGCAAGTATGGCAAGATCATCCTGAGCTTCTTCAACATTTTGCCAATCAAATTGTTTCCGGATTTGCGGATCATCAGTATGTTTGATTTTCTGAAGTAAATCTGCCCACAAAACCATTTCCTTTGTCACAGCATCAAATGAACGAAATTGATTTCGTAACCGAATGCCTGTCTGAAAGTAGCGAGGAATTCTTGCAATATCTATCAATGAATCTGGTAAATCATTGAGTTTGAGTCCTTTTCGGTTTAGTGCTTCCTGCAGTTCAGAATCATTAAAAGGGTCAACAGAAATTTTATGGCAGTCCCTCCACAAATAATTCTCAAAATCAGGATAATCATCCAAAGGACGCGTAGTCAACAAAAAACGGACTCTATTTCTCCACTCGTTCTCATTCTCGTAGTTTCTAAAATATTCAGTGAGAATCCGCTGTGCTGCATCAAGTGCATTCCGTTCATTAACACCATCAAGAATAATAAGCGTTTTACGCCAGATTTTTGCTGCTTTATTTTGAAGTTTGGTGATCTTCCTCTGCTCGTAAGACCGATAGATTACACTGAAACAGGTGTGAAGTAAATCAAAAATAGACTTGTGACCACTCCAGTCCTTACTGTCTAACCAAAAGGCAACAATGCTTTCGTTTTTACAGATTGAAGTCATGCCCTTAGCAGCAAGCCACGATTTTCCGTGCCCTTCCTTACCTTCCAGACAGCAGACAGGCTGATGATTGTTTGTCCACCAATCCATAATTTTTGATTCTAAGGACTCTCGCTCTATTGCTTGGGACAAATCAATTGGATTGAAGCCTTGATCCCTACTAAAACGTTCAAGCAGATGTTTTTCAATGTCCTTTTGAACATGTTTTTGGGTTTGAATTCCTTGCTTTAATTTCAGGTGAAGTTCTTTTATTTTCTTTTCTGTTTCTGAGTCCTTCCTTTTCTCTTCAATCCAAGCCAAAAATTTTTGATCTTGACAGATGTCTGAAGAATCAAAGAATCTACAGATGTCTTTCCAGAAGGTAACACACAATGCTCCGAGATTTGACAGTTTATCCGTCAGTTCAAGAGCAGCAATATCCAAGCCCGTTTTCTTTTCAACGTCCCCGAATCTTTTACGTAGCCGATTATTAATAGTACGAGAAGCGGCTAACACGTAGACTTGAAGATTAGGTAATTCTAATTCTGCTTCCTCAATGTCTCCTAAGATTTCTTTTCGATCAAGTGGTGTTTCGTCGTTGTAGTTCTTGGTTTGAAGCACTATAGTACGTTCCTCGTTTATAGCATCGCCTCTAGGTTGGTAGCCCGATTTTTCAATCTCAAAACGATCTTCGAGTAGCAACCCCAATAATTTAGCAACGAGTTCTTCAAAAAGTTCGCCTTTTTTGCGTCCTTTGTGTTGTTCGTCCAATGACTGGATGAGATCTTTTAGTTTTTGCCAACTCATTCTTTATCTCAAGTACTATTTTCAGTT
>CAZURU010000478.1:0-4043 GCA_964623585.1 uncultured bacterium | reverse complement strand
GTCGGTGTATTCCCGATGAGGTCTGTCAGATTTTTAGCGATTTTCATGTTCATTCTGCTCGTGTACTTTAGACAATTGCCACTTTAAAGTATACCATAAACACTGTGCAAAGTCAAATTTTCAAATACATTGCACGTGATCGAGAGATATTCTCACAACGGCAGCAACTTATACCATTTACATTCTACTAAAAAAATAGAAATAAACGAGAACGTATGCGAAATTCCAGATCGGAGTGATGGAGTTCTGCCCTCTTTTTATCCCGTGGATCTTAGACGTTCATGATGTTACTCTGTTGAAATGAACTCTATAATTTTCCGTATGACGATTTGCGGGTCATCCTGCGTAGATAGGAATTCGGAATCTGTGATGCCCATTGATTTCAACCAGGTCTGCCAATATTCTTTAACAATTTCCAAGTCAAGCATGTGCCGATGTGCGATTTCAACCATCAAGAACTTCACGTTATAATTACTGAAGTCTTCTCCAATTTCTAACAAACCATGCTTTTCAGCGTGAAATTTCTGTTTCCAGTTTGGAGTCTCGCGTAACTTGGCGACTTGACGGTAAGAAATGTAGGTTCTCTTGGGCCGCTCGATTTGAATATTGTGGTTGAAATCAAGGTAACCATCGGAGAGACAAATGATGTAGTTAAGAGCATCAGGCTTTAGGTAAACTTCTGCACTATCTCGAAACCATTTCCAAACATCCGATCCAGTGAATACCTTCTGCTTACTGACAGATTGGTACAATTCGTCAATTGCTCCAATAAGTTTGGTTTTCATCTTTTTAAATTCTGGAGCTCCACCTGCTCTTTGCTGAGATGTGGGCCAAATTTTGAGATTCATTAATGTTTGCTGTTGAATTGGAGCAATATTTGGCTGTTCGGGGACGACAAAAGCAAGTGTATCTTTAGAGCCGATATACAGATTTGGGCGCACGAATTTTTCCTCGAAGATATTAACGATACTTTCTGTAATTTTAATATCCTTCTTTACTTGATGAGGGTTCTTCGTTTGGGAAACCCGGTCAGAGGTGTCAATAATAACAATAATATTTACCGGTTTCATAAGTGATGTTTCTGATGAAATATTCTTGGCCTCTGATTTGTCGCTTGTGCAGCCAACTGTTAACAACAAAAGAGTAACAGCGAATACGCTTGCCAAAACCTTAATATCTTTTTTCATGTGATACTCCTTTACGAAAGTTGGGCAATTTGTGTCGTGGGTGCTGGGTCTATTTTTCTGTGAGTTTCGCACCCTGAAATAACTGTGATAAAAGTCCCACCTTGACAGTGTGCAAGATGTTTACATAATAGAACAAAGTCGTAGTTAATCGGAATAGTTAGGGGCACCTTGGTAATAGAGATCAAGTGTATCATTTGCAACTTGTTTAACTCTATCGATTTCGCCGGATACTTCAGAGAGACCATCGCCGCTGTGGGCAACGAAACGGCACCATCCATTCAAGAATTGGTTAACTTGCGACTCCATTTTATTGCGGTTGACCACTCGTTTATTAAAGTTCCCGAACAATTCCTCAATTTTTGACCGCGTTTTGTCGATCTTCTGTTGAAGATTTGTATCTATATTCTTGAATTGTTCAATCTCGCTCTCTAAGTTGTCTGTTTGGACACTCAAGATGGCAATTTGGCTATCAATTGGTGTCCTAATGGCTTTTACAATTTTTTCTTCTGTGGCTTTCTGTCTTTCCTTAAGGTGCTCAATCTCATTTTGTGAATTCTCCATTCCGGCTTTTAAGACAGCAATTCGTGTCTCACGTTGTGTCTTCTCGTTTTTTATTTCTGACTCGCGTATGTTCTCTGCCTCAGATTTTTCTTGCATAGGATACGCAGCTTTCCACCGCTGATTCATCACATGATAAGTAATACTAACTAACAGCGAGACAACAAAACCGGAAAAAATAACTGTCCACATATTGAGGTCATTCATTCTGAATCTCCATTGTTCTGTCTCTTGTCCCATGAGAATTTTGGCTTGGTGTATTTTTTGCGAAATCTGAATTGCAAGTATGCCATCAAATATTAATGTAAGAGCTGCTAATACAGCTGCTACTAAATATCCCCATTTCTTTTGTTCCCAGAAATAGTCAAGCGCAATTGCAAAGGCTAAGAAAACAAACGGAAACATAACGACGAACAGATTCCACTCACCTTGGAAAGCCTTGGATAAAGCCCCGGGGTTAACAACATCATTGACTCCAGCATAGGTGCCCTGAGCTAATTGGGCTTGGATTGCTTCTGTGTTTAGAAAGAAGGCTTTATCAACAGCAGAAGCGTAAAAAAAGAAAAGATAAATGGCAAGGAAAACACAGAATATAGTAGAGATAATCGCAGTGACAATACTTATACCTGAAGCTCGGTGTTTGGCAGACGTAGTGTCGTGAGCGGAGGTGCCCAAGGTGATCGACTTTAATTCTGCTTCTGTTGGACCTTGTAATTCGACTTCAAGCCCTGCAAGTTCCTCTTTCCTATCTGCCAATGCTTGGTTCTTTTCCTCAATTGCTTGTTCTATCTGTGTTTTTTTCTGATGCAAATCGTTAATTTCTTCTTCAAACCGCTTTGTGAATGGATTGTCAGGTATATTTTCAACAGTCGCAGTATTGAAGAACTCAGGGTTGGAATCTTCAGACATTCCTTCAGTTGCAATAGGTTCTAATCTATTTATTGATAGCGTTTCCAATTGGACCTCAAGTCCTGCTAATTCTTCTTTCTTCTCGGCGAGTTCTTGGAAACGTACTTTGATTTCCTGTTCACATTCGCGTTTCTGTTCTTCCAACTTGACTATTCCTTCATCCAAAGCATTGAGTTCTTGTTCGAGTTCGTCGCGAGTAGAGGCGATTTCTAATTCCTCGTTATGGATAATTCGCTTAATATGTTGCGGCAAGCACTCAACGATGCCTTGGTGGTTCGCAGCCCAATAGAAGCCATTTTCTTCACTATAATAAGGTTTGCCATTCAAACTTGGCTCAACCGTATTTTCCCTGTATTCGTTTTGCAAAGGTCTATCCTTGATTATATAGTCGAGGTTCGGTTTTGGGGGTCTGGCTGGTGGTGTTAGGTCAACGGACTCGCTGCCTGTTTCTACTGCTTCAGTAGGGACCGGATTATCACTCTTAATTTTTTTGGAGTCATCAGATTTAGTATTAGGTCGCAAAAACTGCTTAAAAAAATCCGATACGCGAGTTATAAGGTTCTTTTTATCTTTAAAGGCTTCCGGTCTTATCTCATCTTGCTTTTCAGTGTCAAGGTTTTCAAGCAAAGCGATTGCCTTATTCACTGGATACTTAAAAAACTCACGGTTAGAAGCAACACGGTACTTGGCAAGTCTTTTATGCATCTCCCTTTCAAGCGTTTCATATCTCTCGGAGGATAATTCAAAAGTGACCTCAAAAGGTGTTGGCACTCCTGTTGTGGCTGAGAGTTCCTTTGCTCGCTCCGTACTATCACGGGATGTTTTGCCGATTTTTATTAAGCCCGGCATTGCATCATTTTGTAAGATGTAGACGTATCCTATAGTCGTTTCCTCAAACATTGATTCAGTACTCAGTATCACTCTGTGGTGTGCGATGGTGTTAACTTGTATAGCAGGACTTGGCAAATTATGCTGGGAAGGTGAACGTGACCTACAAGTGGATAATAAAAATTAAAAATTCAGACAATCTGCATGAGTTTCCAGAGGTACTTTCCAGTACTTGTTTTCGAGTTTCGGTCTGGGACGTAACTAAACCCAACAACACATTTATACCGAAGCAGAAAATCGTAGCACCCCTGCACGCTTGTGCTTTTTCACACCAAAGTTGAAGGGGACAGAGATCGCGAGCACAGCTCGGAAGCCAGACGCATTCTAAATACTTTCACTTTTAAGATGGACAGAACATCAGTGAAGTACTATATTTAAAACTGCCCAAACTTCATAACAAATTATACCATGTTTTCTGCTTAAATGTCAAACGGAAAGTTTAGAGTGGGTGTGTAAAGTTTTTGGCAGCGTATTTTTGAAGATATGAGTTGAAGTTTGTGC
>CAZURU010000477.1:1890-4055 GCA_964623585.1 uncultured bacterium | reverse complement strand
TGCTGAACAAATTGCCCGCAACCAAAAATCAGATACCAAAGTCCATGGCCGTGACGGCAAAATCAGAGCCGGGAATAGCTATGGCAACGACACATACCCACCGAAAGACACGAAATAAGCACAAAGAGCACAAAAATGACAAATGAAGCAATTAAACAACAAGACGTAAATAACGCTGCCTGGGCAGCTTGCGATACATTTCGTGGCGTGATGGATGCAGCTGGTTACAAGGATTATATCCTTGTGATGCTGTTCCTGAAATACATCTCAGATGTATGGAAGGATCATTATGAGGAATACCGCAAACAATATGGCGATGACGATGTGCGTATTCGCCGCAAGCTAGGGCGTGAGCGTTTTATTCTGTCGAAAGATGCAAGTTTTTACGATATCTATGAAAAGCGCAATGAAGCCAATATTGGTGAGCTGATTAACATCGCGCTGGACTCAATTGAGACATCCAATAAAAGCAAGCTGGAAGGCGTATTTCGTAATATTGATTTTAACTCAGAAGCTAATCTGGGTAAAACCAAAGACCGTAACCGCCGCCTGAAAATGCTGCTGGAGGACTTCCACAAGCCACAGCTTGATATGCGCCCAAGTCGTATTTCTGAAGATGTAATCGGTAATGTTTATATTTACTTGATCGAGCGCTTTGCCTCTGATGCAGGCAAGAAGGCTGGAGAGTTCTACACCCCGCACAAAGTATCAGAATTGGTTGCCAAGCTGTGTAAACCAAAGGTTGGCGCACGTATCTGCGACCCAGCCTGTGGTTCGGGCGGCTTATTGATTGAGGCTGCCAAGGCTGTGGGTGATCGCAACTATTCTATCTATGGCATGGAAGTAAACGGCAGTACATGGGCTTTATGTCGCATGAACATGTTCCTACATGGGGCCGACTCTGCCCGGATTGAATGGTGTAATACGCTGACCTCACCAACACTGGTGGAAAATGACCGCCTCATGAAATTCGACAATATCGTCGCTAACCCACCATTCTCACTTGATAAGTGGGGCGCTGATGAAGCTGAAGCCGATACATTTAATCGCTTCTGGCGGGGTGTGCCGCCGAAATCAAAAGGTGACTATGCCTTTATCAGTCACATGATTGAGGCCGCAGTTGAAAAAGAAGGTCGCGTTGCCATTGTTGTACCGCATGGCGTTCTGTTCCGTGGCGCGGCTGAGGGACGCATCCGCGAAAAACTGATTAAGGATAACCTGCTTGATGCCGTGATCGGTCTGCCGGGCAACCTGTTTCCTACAACATCAATCCCGGTCGTGATTTTGATCTTTGACCGCGCTCGCGAGAAAGGTGGTGCTAACGAAGACCGCAAGGATGTACTTTTCATTGATGCCAGCCAAGATTACCAGCCGGGCAAAAACCAGAATGCCTTGATGGACGAGCACATGGAGAAAATCCTGAACGCCTATGAAGCGCGTGAAGAGGTTGAAAAATATGCTCATTTGGCAAGCTACGATGAACTGAAAGAAAATGACTTCAACCTGAATATCCCACGTTACGTGGATACCTTCGAAGAAGAAGCAGAGATCGACATCGAAGCCGTTCAGAAAGAAATCGACACACTTGAAGGTGAATTGGCAGAAGTACGTTGCAAGATGGCTAACCTTCTGAAGGAGGTAGCAGCATGAGAAAAAAAGAGTCTAAAAGCCTAACTATCCGAAATAGTACAGTTGAGTTTCTAATATTTACTCAACAAGCTGGCGAAGAAGGAATTGAAGTTCGCTACGAAGAGGAATCCATCTGGTTAAGTCAGAAACTGATGTCCGAACTGTTTAGCGTAGATGTCCGAACTATCAGTGAACATTTAAAAAATATCTTTGAATCAGGGGAATTAGACGCTGATTCAGTTATCCGGAAATTCCGGACAACTGCCGCAGATGGCAAAAACTATAATACGCAGTTTTATAATCTCGATGCCATTATATCTGTCGGCTATCGGGTAAATTCTGTTCGAGCCACGCAATTCCGTCAATGGGCAACCAAGGTGCTACGAGAGTTTGCGGTTAAAGGCTATGTTATGGATAAGAAGCGCCTTGAAAATGGCTCTTTCCTTGGTGAAGACTATTTTGAGCGCTTACTTGCTGAAATCAGGGAAATACGTCTTAGCGAGCGACGATTTTACCAGAAAATCACCGATATTTAC
>CAZURU010000477.1:1355-1880 GCA_964623585.1 uncultured bacterium | reverse complement strand
CAGTTAAAGGCTTTGCCCTAGATGATGATCGGCTAAAAAATGGCCGGTATTTTGGTAAAGATTACTTCCAGGAATTATTAGAACGTGTTCGCTCAATCCGTAGCAGTGAACGCCGAGTTTATCAGCAAATAACTGATATTTTTGCTGAATGTAGTATTGATTATGATCCGAAATCTGAAACAACCAAGTTGTTCTATGCCCATGTTCAGGATAAGTTTCACTTTGCAATTACTGGTCAAACATCTTCAGAAAAAATCTACTACACTGCTGACAGTGACAAACCTTTAATGGGTATGATGACTTTTAAAAATGCACCTGATGGTCGTGTATTGAAATCAGATACTGCAGTTGGAAAGAATTACCTCTCAGAAGAAGAAATACGTAGTTTGGAAAGGACGGTATCAGCTTTTTTTGATTATATTGAAAGAATCATTGAACGGCGTACAACATTTACCATGGAAGGTTTTGCCACAAGCGTGAAAAAATTCCTTGAATTTAACGAATATCAGGTTTTGGAGGGATATG
>CAZURU010000477.1:0-1345 GCA_964623585.1 uncultured bacterium | reverse complement strand
TGGTAAGGTTTCACGAAATAATGCCAAGCAAAAAGCCTTTGCCGAATATGAGAAATTTAACAAGCAACAAATAATAGAGTCAGACTTTGACAAACAAGTCAAAGTCCTCAGAGAAAAACTTGAGAAATTTGATGGGTCAAATGATGAATAATTTGATAAAGCATCCCACTACTGGTTGGTCTCAAATGACATTGTCTCAACTAGGTTTTTTTTCAAAAGGTAAAGGTATTACCAAGGCAGATTTAATAAAGAAGGGTCTTCCATGCATTCGATATGGAGAAATATACACTCTCCATCATAATACAGTGGAAAAGATTTATTCTTTTATTAGTTATAATGTTGCCAAAAAAAGTAAGAAACTACGGTTCAATGATTTACTTTTTGCAAGCTCGGGAGAAACTCTTGAGGATATAGGAAAGGCAGTTGCTTATAGGCTGGATAAGAAGGTTTTTGCAGGCGGGGATATAGTTATTCTCAGTTTACCCGAACAATATAGAGCAGACTATATAGCGTATTATTTGAATTCATTTGGTAGGTCTCAATTAAACAAATTGGGAGTTGGTAATTCTGTGGTTCATATCTATGCAAAAGACTTAGGAAAAGTAATTGTTCCCATCCCTCCAAAAAATATACAGGATAAAATAGTTTCTACTCTGGAACAATGGGACACTACTATTGAAAAGACCGAAGCGCTGATTGATGCCAAAGAGCGTCAGTTCGGGTGGTTGCAAAATACTTTGATGCGAGCAAACTCTGATAAATGGCCAACAAAGTTGCTTAACAATTTATCCAATATCAAAAAAGGCAAACAAATAAACCGCGATACATTGGATGACAGTGGCGGCTACCCAGTCTGGAATGGCGGTATTACCCCGTCAGGTTACACGGAAAAATCTAATACAGTGGCAAACACCATAACTATCAGTGAAGGTGGGAACTCTTGCGGCTTCGTCAATTTCTGCAAAGAAGACTTCTGGCTTGGCGGGCATTGTTATGCGGTCGAAAAACTAGACAGCAGTCTCGATCCGGACTTTCTTTTCTTCTGCCTAAAGACCAACGAACGAAGAATCATGAGGCTGCGAGTTGGTTCTGGTCTACCAAACATACAGAAGAGGGATATTGAGAAACTGCAAATTCAATTACCTCCAATCGATAAGCAAAAAAGCATTGCCCACGCCCTTAACACCGCTCAACAGGAAATCACTCTCCTCAAAAAGCTGGCCGATCAATATCGCACGCAAAAGCGTGGGCTGATGCAAAAGCTGTTGTCCGGCGAATGGCATATTAAAAATGGCTCTTCCCCAAATATAGTGGGTAACTTGCATTTATGGAATGGCGGGTTGTT
>CAZURU010000476.1:0-4065 GCA_964623585.1 uncultured bacterium | reverse complement strand
TGCTTATGCCTTTGAGGTTACAAACGTTTGGGAATCCTCGAAATCTGTTAATCTCGATACATTGAGGAGTAAATTTCCGAAGTTTGCTGTTCCACAATCTTGGCGGTATGTGCGGCCTGAAGAATATCAGTTTTTCCTGGGAGTCAAAAGGAATTCGATTCCCCAGTCTTTGATCTGTCCTTCTTTGGTGCCTTTGACCTCATCCAAGCCGAATGGGATGGTGTGTATGAAGCGGCTGTGAATCTTGTGGAATCTCGTTTGTTTGCAGAAGGCGCGCGGTTTGAAGTGGAAAGAATAGGTAGTCTGAAACGCGGATTATCGCGGATTACACAGATTTCACGGAGTACGCTCCAACCGAGCGATATGTCTGTCGCACTCAAACCTCCGAATTCGGTTGACATCCATTCCATAGATGTGTTATCCTTACTATAAAGGAAAGGATTAGGTAAATGGCCAAAAAAGTGCCACGGTGCATCAAAAAGTTGATTGGATTTTTGGAATGGGCAAAACAATTCAGCGATGGACAATATCTGTTCCGGGGTGTGCGAAAAGAGTCCTACAAAATAGAAGCAGGTGCCTGTCGGCGTTTACCAAAAGCAGATAGATATAATCCCGCCAAACTTCTCAGAATCAATCAAGAATTGATAGACAAGGCGCGTCTTTTAGGACACGACCAGTTAAGTGGAGATCAACTGCCCGATCTTGCGTTATTGGCGGAACTTCAACACTTCCGCGCTGCCACCTGCTTAATAGACTTTACCCGTAATGCCCTTGTCGCACTCTGGTTTGCTTGTGAGCAAATTGCTACTACTGAATCACAAGAAAAAGAAAAGCAAACAGATAGCAGAGACAAAGTCGAAGAAACAGATGGCAAAGTCTATGCTGTGCGTATTGATGATCCCGCACGTTTTAAGACAATTACCTCCGATTTGCTGGAAAAAGACATTGATTATTTTTTTCAGGAGGATGAAAACGGTAGATATCCGCTGTATCAATGGCAGCCAAAACTTCAGAACAACCGTATTATCGCTCAGCAATCCGTTTTCATATTCGGAGGTGCGAAAATTGAAGTAGCGGACGAATGTATTATCGACCAAGGTGCTAAGGCAGACCTTCTGAAAGCGTTGGATAAATTAGCAGGTCTCACTGATGCAACGATCTATCCCGATTCTGATGGTTTCGCTCGACTTCATGTCCAGAACAATCCAGATTTTGAACCCGATCCGCAAGGCTATCTGCAACGGGGCATTGAGGTACATCAGAAAGGAGAACGAAAAGAAGCTATCACTCACTACACGACAGTCATATCACCGCTACCTGATGAGACTGCGCAGCCCCCAGATAAAGATATACTCTCCTGGGCACACCATCATCGAGGCATTGCTTATTTGGGCAAAGAGCGCAGTGATAGTGCCGAAGACTCAGCAGGCGAAGAGCCCAGTGATAGTGTCGTAGACTTAGCAATTGACGATTTTACCCAGGCGATACAACTGAAGGAACAGTTGATAGATTCGATCGCTGAAAACCCAGACAGAGTAAGACGACCAAAAAAAGAGCTCGCTAGGACTTATATTTATCGAGGCGCTGCTCGCTATTGGAAAAAAGGTGATTTTGATGGTGCAATCACGGATTACACCAGAGCAATAGAACTTGATCCTGAATACGCTGAAGCCTATGATTATCGCGGTTTTGCCCATCTTAATAATGGTGATATTGATAAAGCAATTGCGGACTATACTAAAGCAATAGATATAGATCAAGAGCTTACTGAGGCTTATAAAGATCGCGCTACTGCTTATCTTGCGAACAGCGACTTTGGTAATGCAATCAATGACTATACCAAAGCGATACAGTTGGATCCGGATGACACCAATATCTATAACTATCGCGGCTGCGCTTACTTTAGAAACAGTGAGGTCGACAAAGCTATTAACGACCTTAGCATAGCAATACAACTGAATCCAGATAGTGCCGATGCTTATTACAATCGTGGAATCGCTCAGTTAAGCTTACGAAATTGGGAAGAAGCGAAGACAGATTTAAAAACTGCTGCTAACAGCCAATTAGATGTTGCTACCGAGTTTCAACAAAGCTACGGGAGTGTTGAAGATTTTGATCGGGGAATGGATGTTAAATTACCGGAGGACATCATCTCAATCCTGACTGGGAAAAGTGCCTCTACAAATAGTCTGTAAAATTCAATTGACATCTTTTTCAGCAACATGTTATTCTTTAATAACAAGAGTTCCAATTCGATTTGATATGTAGGAATTCTCTAATAGTCGCACAGAGTCATTTTTTAAAGAGGAGACACCTAAATGGCGAAAAAAAAGATTGGCACTTCCAAGGTTTATCAAGATTCTCGAAAAGGCGAATTTATAACGAGCGAACAGCGCGAACAAGAGACGATATTTGAGACTCTTAAGCGCGAAGCCTTAAAAAGGAGAACCTTACCTGTCAGTGATGCCAAAAGTGACTTACACAATGCGATATCCACGGCTGCAAGACATGATGCCCAAACAAGTAAATCCTTGACTATAAAGGAGGCAAAGCGGGCAAGGCGCGATGTAATCGTTAAAACGATCATGAGACATAATAGACAGGCACACTGACAGCATCAAGGCGTATAGGCATATTTTACTTGTTCTTTCTTTTCTATGTTGATCTTCGTTAATTGCACGTACTTGTGGTCCAACACAAATGAAAATGCTAACCGAATCCAACTCACAAATTGACCATTTAAGCAGCCCCCCAGATATTATCAAAGAAATAGCGGCTAAATCGGAGGGGCATGAGTACATCTATCGCGGTGAACCTGAATGTTACGCGAAAGTTTCTTCGACCCTCTATCGAGAATACGATCATATCGGGGCGGAATCGCTTGATCTGAAAATCATCGAAGAGAAAATGCTGAACGAGGCGAAAAAACTTACTTACGAGATAGATGATCACGAAATCCTAATTGAAATTCAACACTACGGGGGTAGAACCAACCTTATAGACTTTACAATTGACCACCTCATCGCGCTTTTCTTTGCGTGCGATGGAGCTCCTGATAAAGATGGTAGGGTTATCCGACAAAAGACCGAGACGATAGAGGATCTAATCAAGCACCCTCGGAACCCACGACACCGTATCAAAGCTCAAAAGACCGTATTCGTTATGCCACCTAACGGCTTTATTGAACCGGACAAAGACGATATAATCACTATTCCAGCAGCCCTTAAACAGCCGCTGTTACAGTATCTCCGTGAGCACTACGACATCTCCACTGAAACTATCTACAACGATCTCTATAGTTTTATTAAAAATCAGGACATTCACCGGAGTGCTTATGTAGCATTCTATAGTGGTCTCACCTTTCAAAATATAGGAGATGACGCAGCAACTACCGAAGAGACACAAGCCGCGTATCAAAAAGCTGTAGCGTATTATACCGATGCCATAGAACAGAAACCGGACATGCTGGAGGCTTATCTCAATAGCGGAATAGTTTACAATGGCATGGATAAGATAGACGAAGCCCTCAAAAACTATAACATAGCAATACAGTTGGATCCAAGTTATACGGACGCATACTACAACCGTGGATTTGCTTATTTAAAGAAAAAGGATTTAGACCAGGCCATTGCAGACTTCAGCGAGGTCATAGCACTGAATTCAGAGCACGCAGAAGCATATTATTTTCGCGCCCTTTCATATTTTAGTAAAGGGGAGCTTGATCAAGGTATCCAAGACTATAACAAGGTAATACAACTCAATCCTAATGATGCCGATGTCTATAACAATAGAGGCATTGTTTACGCTGAAAAAGGCGATTTTGATAACGCTGTCAAGGACTACAATAAAGTAATAGAACTACAACCCGATGATGCTGGTGCCTATAACAATCGGGGCGTTGTTTACGTTGAAAAAGGCGATTTTGACAACGCCGTAAAAGACTTTGATAAGGCGATACAACTACGACCTGAGTATGCTGGTGTCTATAACAATCGGGGTAATGCTTACCGTGAAAAAGGCGATTTTGACAACGCCGTAAAAGACTTTGATAAGGCGATACAACTA
>CAZURU010000475.1:0-4070 GCA_964623585.1 uncultured bacterium | reverse complement strand
TCTAAGTTTATTTTTTTCTGAGTTGCGTTTGTGTGAGGAACTTAGAGAAAAATCAAAGACGCTTGAAAACAGGATATGAACCTGAACGAAATTGTCCAAACTATAGTTTTTATACTAAAAGCAATAATTAAAGAGGCATTCCCCAGATTCGGGACACAACCCCTTGTAGGGGCGAGGTTTCCTCGCCCGCTGTGGAGTGTTTCATTAATTCTGAAATCTACTATAAATAAATCAAGTGCTGAACTCCCGCTATACGTCCGTAAAACGACACGCAGTTTTTGGGAGTATTATCAAAGACTACAGCGAAGCCATTGAGTTTTATATTATCTGGCGTAAGGCATTCATAATATAAGTAAGTAAAGTAGGGATAGGTTTTAACCTATTCCGATCAATTGAGTTGCCTGCTCCGAGGGTTATTATCTTGCACTCAAAGGTATTGGAGGTCCCACTCGGTTGAGCAATGCCTTCAGATAATTAACTGGGATGGCAAGATTGAGATTTTGCGCGTCAGGTCCGCCATGGCCAGCATATACAATACCTATCACTTCCCCTTTATCGTTTAGTACGGGACCTCCACTGCTGCCGGGCGAGACTGGAGCAGCAATCTGGATGCGTTTTCCCTGATAACGCATCTGGAAACCGCTCACAACACCAGTAGAAAAGGTTCCTGTCCATCCTTTCGGGTTACCTGTGACGTAAATAGATTCACCAATCTGGACTATGTGGCTATCTCCCAACGGTAGCGGGCTACTTTCTTCTGAAACTTTTAGGATAACCAAATCTTGCTTCGGGTTCATTGCGATAATTCCTTCGATGTCATACCGTTTCTTTTCATCAACGGACAACGCGTAAGCGGTCATAGCTCCTTCAACAACGTGCCAATTACTAACAATCTGATCTTTGCTAATGAAAAAACCGCTTCCAATTGCCAATGGATCTCCAATGGCATCTTTTATGCGTATGAGCACGGTAGAGGCTAAAGCTTTTTGTGCAATCTGTTGTGCTATTGGGATTTCTATTGTGGTTCTTACTTTTTTAGGTTGTAGATTCTTAGAGATGATTAACTCTTGTACCTGTTCAATCTGCTCTTGAATAGAAGAATCCTTAGTGCTATTAGGAAACGCCTGAACAAGGGTGTTGTACTCAGCGAGAGCCCTTCCATACTGTTTAGTGGCTAAGTAACTGTCTCCTTTTTTTAATTGCGCAAGGCTTTGGAGTTCTTGGGGAATGCTTAGGTCGTTGCACATCCGCGTAAGACTCGTGATGAGAAGTTCGGCGATTTCATCGAGATTATCGGAAGTTTCAGTTGAGAGGTCATCAATGATATTTTGGTACCACTCCAACGCCTTATGAAAATTTGCTACTGCCAGTTCGGTCTTGCCTTGTTTACTATGATTAGTTGCTAATTCGTAATGTGATTCACCAATCTGATAGGCACAGTATGGAATATAATTTATGGCTTCCGGGTGCTCATTAATAACGCGTTCGTACGCATCAGCAGCTTCTCGCCACTCTCCCATTCGGTAATAACTGTTAGCAATACCGAGTTTAGCCTCTATAATGAAATCACTCTCCGGATATTTTTCCAAAAGTGCCGTGTGTGTAATAATCGCATTTTTGTAGTCCCCTTGGTTGTAGTAAGTAAGCCCAATAACCATCTGAATTTCAGAAAGGAGTGCTTGATCATCGGTCTGTTGCATCGCCAACGCGTAATTGCCGCGTGCCTTAGCATAATCTTGCTGTCTAGCGTAAATTACGCCAAGATCAAAACAGGCATCCACTCGATAAGGACTTTTCGGAAAGTCGAAAAGAAAACTTTCATATTCGTTGATAGCCACATCATCTCTATTAAGCAAATTCAAGCAATAAGCGGAATGATACCTTGCATCGTCTTGTAAGTCGGAGTATTTTTGAAAATCTTCGGTACTGAGTTCGTTAAATGCCAAATAGGCTTTTTCGTATTCTAACTCCTCCAACAGTGATTTGGCAATGAAATACTGTGCATCATCCCGCAAATCGGAGTTTGGGAAACCGTCCAATACGGCTCTAAAAGCATCTCGGCACTCCATATAACTCTGTAATTTATAATTCATATCACCAATAGCATACCAAGCATCATTTACAAAGTTGCTGTCAGGAAATTTTTCAATCGCCTTGGTGAGTTGTTTTTCTGCTGACTCAAATCGCCCAGTTTTATAGAAGAGACTTCCCAAAATGTAATTGAGTTCTTTCTGATATTCAGCACCGATTGCAGTTGAAATGCCCCCCAGAATTTCTGTAAGCGCAGCGTGATATTTGACAGTTGCTTCTTTATAATCTACTGGAGAGATAGTATTTTCAGCTTCTAGATAAAGTTGGACTCCTTTTGCTATAGTCAACCTTTCTCCTATAGTTGGATCAACTGTTAGCATAGATTTGAGTGAATTTTCAGTAGTTGTTCGTATACCTTTACAGGTGACGATGGCGTTCTTAACATCCCCTTGGTTAAGGTAGGCAAAGGTCATAGCTAGCTGGATTTTGATTTTGAAGGCTTTTTTCCCGTTACTTTGTAGTGCTAATTGATAATTGGAAAGTGCTTTTTTGTAATCCTTTTTTTCAAAAAATATCTTGCCTATACCAAAGTGGACAGTCGCAATGAACGACTGAGTTTCGCTCTTAAGATGATTGATAGCCCGGTACAAACTGTCGCGTTTTCGGAGCTGATAAGTTTCGCCTTCGGAACCAATTAGATGATTGATACCCTTTTCAGCATAGACGATTGCTTTACTATAAAGAATCTTAGGATTTTCTGATTGTTCAGCAAGTTTTAAATAGCAACTCGCTATTCTATAATTGATCAATATCAGTCTCGTGGAATCAAACGTCAATCCATGCTTTTCAGGCTCTTTAAGAGCAAGTTCATATTTTTCAATCGATATACCGTAATATTTCTGATGGTATGACTCTTCAGCCTCTAAAAAACGGTGCTCAATAAGTTTTGAGCGGCATCTTGTGATGCTCCGATTGAGAAGGACTGGAAAATTTTCGTTAACATGTGGGCGAATACCGAGAGTTACTCCAGGCTTCCTAAATTCTTTGAGGGCAATTTGATATTTCTCAATGGCCGCATTGTAAGCCATTAAATCCTCCAACGCTTGAGCCTCTAAAAAAAGTTTCTCAACTTGTCTAGCTGTACTCAATCCCAGCATAGCACATGAAGGCAAGGTGAACACCAAAATAATCATGCCGATGCTGCTTAAAATGTGCAAAACCTTCATCTGGTTCATCTGGTTGTTTTCCATATTTTCCGTGAGGCAGGACGATTTAGTTCTCGGTTTTTGTTAACATAAGTTAACTGTTTTTTGTAGTATAGCGAGCACAGCGTGCTTCTACCAGAAGATGTTTGTGTATATTGGAATCAGTATGTGAAAGAAATATTTTCGATCCATCATTTCAAGTATGACATAGCACTACGTGTCAATCTGACTGGAATTGTCCAAACTATGGAATACCGTAGATTTCAAGCAACTTTCTTCTATGCTTATCAGGAACATTTTCTCTATCGTTTTCCCAGTCTGAGATGTTAGCGGTACTTTTCAATCCTAATATATCACTGACTTCTTGTTGTGTAAGTCCTTTGATTGTTTCCCGGTATAATACCAATTCATCAGTATGACCTCCATAAAAATTAGTATAAGATTTCTCGTAATTGTTCTAAATACAACAGGACTTACGCAGTTTTGACCACAGTATGCACTGTGAGACGGAGGAGTAAAAAAAACACTGACACACTTAACACACAACCTAACAGGCTATGCTACAAAAGAGCAGCATGCGTAGGTCCTAAGTATCCTAAAGACGCTGCGTAATGGGCGGGAGTTTTAAACCCCGCCTGCAAACGGAGATTCATAGCGCGGTAAGGACGCGCCGGACGTTTTCGGTCTATTCTGCGGCTTCAACCGTCTCGTGAATTTCGTCTTCACCTTCGGCATCGGGAATAGCGCCTGCGCCAGCATCGGGTGCCATCTTCAGTTTCTCACGTATTTTCAACTCAAGTTCTGTGGCGATTTCAGGGTTGTCCTCCAAATATT
>CAZURU010000474.1:0-4071 GCA_964623585.1 uncultured bacterium | reverse complement strand
ACAATCTAACAGAATGTGCTACAAAGATGCACAATCTAACAGAATGTGCTACAAAAGAGGCATTTCATTTAGAAATGGTATTAGAATTCTAGAATTCGTTTGATGGTATTAATCACAACAAGGACATCTGATTCCGTTAATGCTGGATGGAGTGGTAGACTAACGACTTTATCAAAAACTTGTTCAGCACATGGAAAATCGCCTTCGCTGTATCCGTATCGCTTTTGATAAAACTGGAAAAGATGTAAAGGCACATAATGTACGCTACACTCAATATTCATATTTCGTAATGTTTCAACGAACTGGTCTCTGTCAACATCATTTAGTTGGATTATGTAAAGATGCCATGCGTGTTTAGACGTTTCATCAGCAGGTGCTGGGACATTAATTTGTGGGATTTTTGATAGTTCTTCATTATATATCTGTATAATGTTTTGGCGTCGTTCATGTATTTTGTTGATTTTCATGAGTTGACACAGACCTATTGCTGCCTGTATGTCGGTCATATTATATTTGTAGCCTTCGGTTGTGATATCATAACGCCAGATGTTGCGTTTTGATTGTCTTGACCAAGCATCTTTATCAATCCCGTGTAGTCGCATTGTTCGCAATTTTTCAGTGTATGCGTCACTGTTTGTTGTAATCATTCCACCTTCAGCGGTCGTGATATTCTTATTTGCATAGAAACTAAAAGCGGTTAGATCAGCGAGTGTTCCGATGGATCGTCCCTTATATTCAGCGGGAATTGCATGTGCAGCGTCATCAATGAGTAACAGATTATGTTTCTGACATATATGATGCAATGTCTCCATCTCACACGGGAGTCCAGCTATGTGGACAGGCATGAGTGCTTTCGTTTTTGGTGTTATCGCTTTCTCAATTCTATTGACATCAATGTTTAATGTTTCAGGATTGATGTCAACAAGAACCGGTTTTGCCCCGACATAGCGGATAGCTTCTGCAGTTGCTGTGAATGTATAAGGGGTTGTGATGACTTCATCATCTATTCCGATACCTGTAACGACAAGGCTCAGGTGTAGTGCAGCGGTGCAGGAGCTGACTGCAATTGCATGTTTTACGCCGATGCATTCAGCAAATGCATGTTCAAATTCTCTGACTCTTGCACCTGTGCTGATCCACTTTGAAGCGAGGACTTCGCTCACTGCTTCAATTTCTGTTTCGTCAATCCAAGGCCTACTGAAGGGTATAAACGGGTTCTGTTCCACAAACATATCCTTTTCAAACTTTGTCTTTATGGTTGTTTAATTTGGGTCCAAGTAAATGTATCATAGCTTCCAGAGCTAAGATATAACTATATGCACCAAATCCACTTATTACACCAGCAGCGACACCTGAGACATAAGAGTGGTGTCGAAAATTTTCACGTGTGTAGATGTTGGATAGGTGTATCTCAATTACGGGTAATCCGACAGTGGAAAGTGCATCCCGAATTGCCACACTTGTATGTGTATATGCTGCGGGATTTATCAATATACCGTCTGCCCAATCTATGTGTTCACCGATAATAGAAACCAGTTCACCTTCATGGTTTGACTGGAGAATCTTCAGTGTAACTTCAATAGAAGATGATGCTACATATTGGTCTAGTGCAGTGTTGATGTCATTTAATGTTTGGTGTCCATAGATCTCTGGTTGGCGTTTACCTAAGAGATGTAGATTGGGTCCGTGTAGGACGAGGATGTTCATTTTTTATCCGTTTCTATTGTGCATAAGATTAGCAAAAGATATCTTGGTGCTTCACTATTTCACCGTATTGTGTCATGTCTTATACCATTTCAATTAATTTTTCTCTCATTACCGACTGTTTAGAATGAAGCAGTGAACGGCACAATCTAACAGAATGTGCTACAGTAAAGAGGCATTTTCATTTAGAAATGGTATTATATTATATCTTTCTTTTCGTAAACGTGTCAATCAGTTTTCATTAATGCTGCTTTGACTTTTTTTTTGAGATGTGTTACTCTATCAGTGGGCACAATTGAAGAAGTATTATCAAGAAGTAACGTGATATGAATATACAGAAGAGGAGATAAAATGAAAACAGATATATCTTCAGAAGAGAGAAGTTTTAAACTGAGTGATAAGGAAATAGCTTTTTGGAACGAGAACGGATATTTGGTGCGTTTGGGGGTTTTTGATGCTGATGAAAATGATGCGCTTCGACAAGTTGCAGAAGATATCGTAGATAAAAAACGTCCATTTCCGGATGCACATATTGATCAGAATGCGCTTGTCAGAGATGGGAAGATTGAAGAACAGGGAATTTATGCGATGCATAAGATTCATCATCCAAGCTGTTTTGTTCAAGAATTCCTTGATCGTGTTCGTGATCCGAGACTTACAGATCCACTTGTTGATCTTATGGGTCCTGATATACTTGGGATAAATAATCTTTTTATCTGGAAAGCGCCAAAGATTGGACTCGGATTTCCATGGCATCAGGATAAATTCTACTTTAGAAATAGGTTCAATACGGAAACGACGATCGGTACGTGGACAGCGATTGATGCTGCAGATGAAGAGAATGGGTGTCTGTATGTGATCCCCGGTAGTCATAAACACGATATTCATGAACATGATGATATTGAAGGTTCACAGCAACGCGAATTCAAGCTGGCTCGTGATGCGCGTGATGAAGATGGGGTTGCTGTTGAAGTGCCTCCTGGATCAGTTGTCTGGTTTCACAGTCATCTGTTGCATAAGAGTACGGACAATCACAGTCTGCGATTCAGACGTAGTTATGTTTCTCATTACCTGAGCGCACAAGCGGAATGGGCAAATCATAACGGATCATATAGGGGACAACCTGTGATGTGGATTCGTGGCAGAACTTTTCCTGATAAGGTGCATGAGGTGGAGAGGGAAATATTACCTGTGCATGAAGATGTATAGTATGGTGAGCGGATGATTTATGGTGATATTTTATGTGTGGCAAAATATGAAACCGAAGTTTTTCCTAATCGTGATATATATTGGTCAATATAATAGACTTAGCAATAATATATTCACAAATTTAGGAGCAAATAATGGCACTGAACACATACTTAACTTTTGAAGACAATTGCCGCGAAGCATTTGAATTCTATCGTTCTGTTTTTGGTGGAGATTTCATAACGATGATGACATTCCGTGAAGGTCCTGAGGGTATGGATATTCCTGAAGATGAACTTGATCGTGTCATGCATGTGTCGCTACCTGTTGGTGAAAGTGTCCTGATGGGAAGCGATAGTTGTTCACCTTTTTCCTCACCACCTGTCGTAGGCAACAACTTTACAATCAACTTTGAAGCAGATAGTAAATCACATGCAGATGCGATATTTGAGAAAATATCCGATGGTGGAGAAGTTATCATGCCGTTGGAGGACGTGTTTTGGGGTGCTTACTTTGGACGATGTTGCGATAAATTTGGTATCCACTGGCAAGTACTGACTGACCACGCTACTGAATAGTAATACCATTTCAATTATTTTTTCTCTCATTACCGACTGTTTAGAGATGAAGCGGTGCACGGCACAATCTAACAGAATGTGCTACAGTAAAGAGGCATTTTCTTTTAGAAATGGTATAAGAATTGAGAAACCGGGTTCTTCAACGGGCTCGGTTTCTTCTTTTTTACTAATGTTTTACACCCCACCACCCCTTTTTCAATTACACATATATATTTGAACATGTTATAATAACTACAATCAGATATTAATGGATAAGGAGAATAATCTATTGTGGTTGTTTGATGTGTTACAGACATGTTGGCAAGGAATCAGTGAAGGATCTGTTAGTTTTTTAAAGTGGGCGGGAGAAAACTGGGAGGTTGTGGTTACTGTTTCAGTATCAGGTTTTGTTTTGACCATTGTTGGTAGTGTTGTGATGATTACTCATCTACCCTCAAACTATTTTGTGGATTCGTATGAAGAACGTCGGATAATCAACCCTTACGTGCGTTTCATTGTTTCTGTTATTAAAAACGTGGTCGGTTTTTTTCTCATTGTAGTAGGGGCATTAATGTCTGTGCCTGGTGTGCCTGGACAAGGATTATTGACTATATTAGCGGGT
>CAZURU010000473.1:3067-4085 GCA_964623585.1 uncultured bacterium | reverse complement strand
TGAATGAAGCGGTAGTGCAAAAACTACCACCCTGTCTTTACCCGATATTTTAGCTGCTTCCAGTCATGGTCTACAAACAAGAAGAACTGGTACCTGAAATTGTGGTACAGGCAGGATTATTACTCAGACCTGCCTGCCCAGACTGACCCCTCTAATTTGAACGCATGGGTAATGATGAATCGCAGACCCTGCACCGTTGTCTTGAATCTCCTCATCTCTCTCGAACTCTGCTTGACTCGTAAAATTGCTCGATTCTGTAGTTCGCATACTGATCCTGAATTCGCTACATCACTACAGTTGCCAAAGGGATTGATTTTCTTATCTCTTACCCATTTTTGTCCCCTTCCGAGGGTCTACAGATTAAAGAGCGTAATGCTAAAATTTATTCCAAATTTAAGACTGATGGATTACGCTTAACTCCGGGACATCCATTGAATTCATAAAGTAAAAATTTTTCTTATCCTTAATCAAGGGGAACTGTAAAGATGTTTAAGAAAACCAAACTTTGTTATGCCGTATCAGCTGCTATAGCCACTAGTGTAACTGTTGGACCGGTTCATGCGGCCGAGATTGAGGAGGTCGTTGTCACAGCGACCAAGCGAGCAGAAAGCGCACAGGATATTGCTATTACCGTACAAACTCTCGATGCGAAAACCCTGGAGGATCTGAATATTAGTAATTTTGAAGATTATATTCGATATTTACCCGGGGTCAATGCAGCTGGTGTTGGCCCTGGTACGAACGATGTTTATATCCGGGGTATGTCAACTAACAAACGTCCTTCCTCATTGGCTAATATTGGCGGTGTGCAACCAAATGTTGCCATGTATTTAGACGAAGCACCTATGGCTCTGCCTGGTCGCAACCTGGATCCCTATATGACAGACATGAGCCGGGTTGAAGTTTTGAAAGGGCCCCAGGGCACGCTGTTCGGAGCCAGTTCACAGGCGGGTACGATACGGCTTATCACCAACAAGCCTGAATTTAACGAGTTTGGTGCGAGTATAAATGCCAGTGT
>CAZURU010000473.1:1876-3023 GCA_964623585.1 uncultured bacterium | reverse complement strand
ACATCAGGAGGAGAAATCAGTAACTCGGTCGAAGGCCATATTAATATTCCATTGATAGACGATACACTCGCGGCGAGAGTGGCATTTTATAACGTCAAAGAAGGTGGTTATATCGATAATGTACCGGGCTCAGCACAAATAGCACTCAGTAATCCAGCATTTGGTGGGTTCGTTCCGGCCCAACGCGACATGGCCGTTAACGGGGAATTGGTAGAAGATAATTTTAATGATGCGACGTTCCAGGGTATCCGTGCTGGAGTGAAGTATCAATTCAATGACGACTGGGATATTCTGGTGCAGCACTTGCATCAAGAGCTGAATTCCGAAGGCGTCTGGGATTTCGATCCAAGCTTAGATGAACTCAGTGTACAAAGATATTCCCCGGATTCAACCGACGATGTTTATGACCTCACCTCATGGTCGGTTAATGGTCGCATCGCCATGCTGGATGTTATCTACACCGGTTCCTACCTCGACCGCGAAGCTACTTCATTTTCAGATTTCACGGGTTACTCTAATATTGGGGCATTTATGCCTTACTACATTTGCTCATTCCCAGGTTATGCTACATGTTCAACACCTAAAAATTTCTCCTCTCACTTTTCTGGAGTGGAACGGGTCACTCAGGAAGTTCGATTCAGTACCGATGCGGATAAGCGCTGGAGGCTGATTGGCGGCGTTTTCTATGATGATACCGAAAGAGAGGATCGAGGGGATTGGTATTACCTTGGTTCTATTGAGCAGGGCTTTGCGCAGAACTCTCCTATCGCAAGTGCCACTGCGACCAACCCGAATACCAGACCACCAGGTGTCACCTTTTTCAATGACTATATTTTAGGCAACGAAGAAATTTCCGTATTTGGTGAAGTGGCTTTCGATATCATCGAACCGGTAACAATCACCTTCGGTGCACGTTACTACGATCTGGATATATCGATTAATGGTCAGTCCCAATTTGGATCACGTGGGGTAGACACTGACTTTGGCAGGAATATTGATGTAATTCTAGCGGATGCCAGTCCGGCCAGTTTTACAGATACGATTTTCAAGGCGGGTGCACAATGGCGTGTAACAGACGATGCGATGGTGTTTTTCACCTGGTCTGAAGGCTATCGTCCAGGTGGCTTTAATCGTAATGGTGGTAGTG
>CAZURU010000473.1:0-1866 GCA_964623585.1 uncultured bacterium | reverse complement strand
TCTACGAATCAGACGAAGTCACCAACTGGGAGTTCGGTTGGAAAACATCATGGCTTGATGGTGCCTTGCGTTTCAATGGGGCAGCCTACTATATTGAATGGGACAACATCCAGATCGCGACTATCAATTTTGCCATTTCTAACTTGAGCTTTATCGATAATGGTGCTGATGCTGAAATAAAAGGATTCGAACTTGATTCTGCTTGGGCGGTTACCGACAACATTACGCTGTTCGGAAATTTGTCATTTAATGATACAGAGCTAACTCGTGTACCAGTTACGGTATCCAATGTTACGCCGGAAGGCAGTTCACTGGGTCTGGCACCTGAATTACAATATACATTGCGCGGACGTTATGATTGGGAAATCGCTAACGGTAATGCTTTCGCTCAATTAGCGTTTCAGTATACCGACGATACGATTAGTTCAAATGTTATCGCGAATTTGTTTCAACAGGACAGTTATTCCACATTAGATGCTTCTTTGGGCTATTCCAGAGATAATTGGAATATATCTGTGTTCTTTGAGAATCTTACGGATGAACGGGCTGAACTGTTCATTAATGATTTTAACAGTGCTGAAACGGTTATGACAAACCGCCCACGTTCGATTGGAGTAAATTTTGGTTACAATTGGGGGTCATAATTTCTGACTTTTAAAATTAAAGGGGCGGCTAAAGCCGCCTCTTTCCGTGTCACAGCTGTATATTTCAATTAAGAGGTATAATATGTCTTCTGTGACCATTGATAAACCATTATCCCTGGATTCCACACTGGAAAGCCAACTCAAAGAAGCAAAACTGTTGCTGAAACAGAATTGTTTGGCTCAAGCAATAGATGTACTTAAACAATTATTGGTAAAACAGCCCAATCATGCTGACGGTTTGTATTTCCTCGCGGTGTGTCAGCGTAAAAGCGGCAAGGTTGATACAGCACTATCGACCTTGCACGACTTAACAACGCTACATCCAGACTATGCCAGGGCGTACCAGGAAGAAGGTCATAACTACCTCACAAAGAATGAAGTGTCGGCCGCGCATGTGGCATTTGAGCGTGCCGTTGAGTTGAATCCTGCGCTGCTGGCTAGTTGGAAAGCATTGGCACATTACTATGACAAGATTGGGAATGTTGAAAAGGGTAAGGAAGCCAGCAATCATATTACCTGGCTAACCGATCTACCACCGCAACTGTTGACGGTAACAAGCTTAATCTATGAAAACAAATTGTTCAGGGCAGAGCAGCTGTGTCGCCACTTTCTACAACAGAATAAGCACCACGTCGAGGCGATGCGACTACTCGCTGAACTGGGAACCAGGCTATTAATACTCGATGATGCCGAATTTCTGCTCGAGAGTTGTGTGGAATTTAGCCCGGATTATCAACGGGCGCGACTGGACTATGTTCAGGTTCTGCACAAACGCCAGAAATTCCCAAAGGCATTGGAACAGGCTAAACACCTGCATTCGCAAAACCCAGGAAATTCCATGTTTGAAATTATACTGGCAAACGAATATCACGCAATTGGTGATTTTGATACGGCTTTAACGATCTATGAGAATGTTTTAGCACGCGAGCCGGGCTTGCATTTGGTACATATTTCACGAGCACATGTACTGAAAACTATTGGACGTACCCAGGAGGCAATAGAGTCCTACAGGGAGAGTTATCGTGCTAAACCTGGTTTTGGTGATGCCTACTGGAGCCTGGCCAACCTGAAAACCTATCGTTTCACGGAAACAGAGTTGGCTAAGATGCGTGACCATGAGTCGGCAAGTAAAACATCATCCGACGATCGCATTCATCTCTGTTTTGCACTAGCAGTCTGTCGGACTTAGGGTCTGTATAGAGGTATAATAGACGCCATGGTT
>CAZURU010000472.1:0-4085 GCA_964623585.1 uncultured bacterium | reverse complement strand
TAACCATTGATTTAATAACGAATTGCAATTTGAGGAAAAAGATTGATCATTTTGTATCATTGTAGTCATTTTTATCTTGCTAGTTCCTTCGGATGTCGGATCATTCCTGTACGCAGAACGAACGCGCACGAGACCGTTTGAATTGAAAGATTTATAAAATTCTACGTTAGGTCGTTTCGATGTTGATGACTTAGCATAGTAATTATCTATGTGGCTGATGCCTCTTGAGTAACTCTGTATCGCGTCAAACACCGAAGATTTACCACACCCATTAGGCCCTATCATGACCACGAGTTTTGCCGTTTCAGGTAACCGCTTGATAGTTAAATCTGTGAAACGTTTGAAATTTTTCAGTTTAATCGATTTTATCTTCATATATTTTACTCCTCATCCTCAATACCATAAAGCACTGAAACTTCTGTATCCAATTTCTTTTCAAGTCTTGCCACCTTTCTCTCAAGACCTTTCGGCTTAGCATCGAGAATTTTGTCAACCAATTCAACAATCGGAGCTTGCTGCTCAGGTGACACATCTGGAATCGGCAGTTGCTTCCAGTCATCAGGGTATATATGGATATTGCTCCGCCGATTTGCCCTTAAAAAATCACAAGCAGCAGTTGAATTCATCACACCAAGCAAAAACTTTAGAGCAAATTGACTGCTTGTTTTTTCAAGTTCTTCTCGTTGAGGTAGATCTGGATGAAATTTCTCGTCACGATAGCGGGCCTGCTTTTGAATAGATTTGTTCTTGGTGCCAGATAAATCGTGCCAAAGAATAAAACCGACACTACTTGGTGTAAAAATTAGGTACTGGTTGTCATAACAAGCTTTCGGATCCGATCCAGGGCTGCGTTGTACGAGAATTTTCTCATCAATCTCATACATTTCCGGAAACGTCGGAGCATAGAATTTTGAAGGAGCACGTTCCGACCCCCACTCGATCCACAGATTGGTTAATGGAAGCCATGTTTCCAAATGTTTCCCTTCCACAAATGGTTTGCAATGAAGTTCATCTTGCTTCTCTGAAACGACATCCGCAGTAACAAATTTTTCCTTAGCCCCTTTTTTATTGCTAGGGCGCAAACCATAACTAATGTAACAAATCTTTGATAAAACAACAGTTGGACTGATAAATTCCTCCACTGCAGTATCTTCAGGGAAAAACGTCCGATGAGTAAGATTTTGCTGTGAGTCAGTTGGTAAAATTTGAACTTTTCCGAATCTTTCTACATGCACGCGGCGTTCTGGTTTGTTGTCACTACCATCTGTTTTTTGGAAGAGAAAAATTACATTTCTCACCCCTACACTCCCAAAGAGCGGAACCTTACCGCAGAAATCAAGACGCAATATCTTGCTTTTTGCCAAAAACCATTCTTGAGATTTTGAAGAGTATTTTGTGTGACAGTAAGCGTCAGAGACGATGAGTGTCGTAAAACCATCCGACTTGAGCAATTTATAACTTCGTTCAATAAATGGAATAAATAGATCCCATTTTTCAAAAAGTGTCTCGTACTGCCTACTATCCTCAATTTGCTGGCGCATCTCTATAATTTTCTGCCTCAATATAGGATCATCGTTTCCTGCTTCTGCTCTGACATAGGGTGGATTGCCGATAGTAATATCAAACCCGTCCGTGATACCAAACATCCACTCCGGATCGAAAAAATCCGCTTTGTTGTTTTGATTATACCGTTTCCAATTAGCGATTCGCTGGGCCTCAGCAACCCCGGCGGTGAGTTTCGCCTCACGCACTTTGTACACCTTCTGCAATTTCTCTCTTAATTGCTTTTGTGCTTTTTCTGTTGGGATCTGTGCTACCTGTTCTGAAATTTTGTTTTGTTCCTGATTACACCATTCCGCATGCTGTGTTGCCAATGCCTCCGCCAATTGTTCACGACACCTGTCTTCATCGTCTATATACTCCAACTTGACTTGGCGATCACTCTCGCTGAAATACTTGACACAGATAGCCTCGATTTTCTGTCGTAGTTGCTGGATGCGGTCATTCTCAAGTAATAGTTGTAAATCGGGTCGACGCAACTCATTTAAACCGATGAGGGTATTGGCAGCAACTAATTTTGTCTCTAAATTGGGAAGCGGACGGATGCCGTAATTCAAACTCCGATCATGGTTGGATTCCTGCTCAATGACCAATGAAATAAAGAATCGGAGTTTGGCAATCGTCACGGCAATCGGTTGAATGTCCACGCCGTAAATACTGTTCTGAATAAGGTAAAGTTTCCTGCCGTAGTTATTGTATTGGTTGGCTTCGGAGAAAACTTCATCAATTACATCAAGTGCCCCTTCTCGGCTTTGAGGATCTGGGATTTTGTTCGCCTGATCGATTTGCTGCTGTTTCCATAGTTTGTTCTTCGGATCCAGTTTTTTGAGAATTAAAACTAATTTGTTGAGAATCCCCATGGGAAACGCACCGGAACCGACAGCAGGATCAAGAATTTTCAGGTCATCTATGGCTTGAACCATCGGTTCAATCTCAGAATCATAGATCATGTGATCATTGGGTGTATTTTTTTCTCCGAGTTGGTCGTAGGCGAGCAGATCGTCACGAAGCCGTTCCTCCAAGAAACTGGTGTCGCCATCTCCGGGGGGAACCTTCTGAAGGAAGTAAGCGATAAGTGCCTCGTCTACCATATAGTCTACAACGTGACGGCGGGTATAGAAAGATCCAGTTTCTTTGCGAGCAAGCTCCTCGGTTTCGGGATTATACACACCAAGTAAGTTCTCAAATGCTTGTCCGAGGAGTTCGGGGTCAAGTGCTACCTCTTGTTCAACCGGCGTGTTTTCTTCAACGGTAAACTTATAGTCCTTGAAAATTTCATAAAGCCCTTTTTCTTTTTGAAAAAACAGTTTTGCCGGCACATGCAATTTCAGTCTATGCGGTGGCCAATCTGTGAAGCAATCCACGCGTTTACCGCCAGCCTTTTGCCCTTTAAACGAATCCAAAGAGTCGAACAAGCCTCCGTTAACGAATGGGACCTGCTTAAGATGATCTAAAAAAGCGTCTCCGTTTTGGAGTAAATCGACATATCGATATTTATTTGAATTACGATGATCTGGATTGCGAGAAGGACGAGAGGATTGTTCGGTTGTTGATGTGTTAGTATCATTGGAGTCATTAGGTTCCCGGAAAGCGCGTTCGGAAATTGGTGTATTGAGTGTTGCAAAGAAAAGATTTTGTAAGATAGCTTGATAGTAATCCGATGTTTCTAAATCAAAATTATTCAGGTATGTTTGAATTCCATCTTCCTCAAAGAGGTCTGATGGTACGAGGTACTTTTCTTTTAGAAACCAAATAAAAAGGATGCGTGTTATCATCCGGATAACTTGCCTTTTATTTTCTTTATCAGGAAATTTGCACGTTTTTGCTGATGCTGCCCACTCATACCACTCTTCAAGATCACGATAGAAGCGTTTATTGAGTGCCTCTGTATTAAGAATACCTTCCCACGCATCGTGGAGCGTGTCAAAGTTGGTAACACTTTCATTCTCAATAAGGTGGTGCAGACTGAGCTCGAAAATGATGTCAATATGGGCGCGCTTTGGAGAATTTAGATCGATGTCCTTGATGAGCGTTACCTTTTCCAAAACCTGTTTTGTATCGTCGCGTTTGTGTTGTCTACGGTTGATAATAGCGAGGCTAAGGACATCAGCATACCGAAATATGAACATGATCGGTTGTGGTGCTGTTTTGCTGATAAAGCGAGTGATGTTGGCAAGCAACGTGCGTGTGCAGGTATCGCTAGAGAGCTGCATTGCGATAAACATATAGGAACGTCTTAGCGCGTTGTTTATGGTTCTGCTCTCAAAAAGCGATTGCTGTCCAGTTACTTGTGCATTAATCTCATCGTCCCTTACTTGCAATATCTGGTAAAAGGATTGCCAATCGTCAATACAAAGTTTCTCGGATAGGTTGGCGGTTTCTATAGCAGCAATGAGACGATCAAACCTGACCCTGTCTATATTGTCGTTTCCAACCAACTGGCTGTGATAGCCGACGGTGTTCAGGAGTTTTGTGGCGGCTTCTCTTAGCGGTTGGTTATCAAAATTCTTTAGGACTTTCTCAAT
>CAZURU010000471.1:0-4095 GCA_964623585.1 uncultured bacterium | reverse complement strand
GGGTGGCTCAGCTCTTCAAGCCACCGGAAAATTACAGAAAGAATGGTGCACTACCAAAATCTATGGTCAGTTGACTGAAGATGAACACCTGGGTTAAAAACCCGGCAACGTGATGCGTTGGGAAATCAGGTGTTCACGTTCAGCAGGAATGGCTGTTCAGCTTCGCAGGAATACGCATTTGATTAGTGAGTGTTGATGACTAATTATTTCCAAGCTATAGGCCCAACAAAAATTGTATTTTATTTGCGCCACGTCAAAAAACTAGGATTCAACGAAAGCCAACTTTTTAAGGGTACCAATTTAAGTGAACAAGCATTGAAGGGAAAGTACAGCGTTATAGAGATTCCTGAGTACATTCAGGTAATCTCAAATCTGATGCGATTGATTCCAAAGCCTGACCTGGCGTTTGATCTTGGCGACGAACTAAAATTGGGTGACCTTGGTGTTCTTGGCTATGCGGTTTGCACAAGCGAAAACATAGTCGATGGAGCTGCCACATGGAAAAAATACAGTCCTCTCTTTTTTGGGAGTCTTTTTTTAATCAACCTAACGTTTGACGGGGAAACGCATAAATTCGAATTCATACCAGAAAGAGAACTCGTGCCAAAGCTTATGCGATTTCTGGTAGAGGAGAAATTTGCATTTGAGGTTCGCTTATTCCGTGATTTTTGCCAATGTCGCCCAATAATGCACGCATATAGTTTTACGTACGATGAGCCCTCTCATGTGCGACGCTACCATCAGGTATTTGATACTGACTTAAAATTTAATCAGAATAAATGCACATACGCCGTAGACGCGAATGATGAAGTGTTCCTGCAGCCTTTCCACGGAGCTAACCTTGAAGTCAACGCCATTTGTATTCAATATTTGGAGGCTATCAGTAATGCAATTTATGCCAGGAAAACATTTTCAGCCAAATTGCGTGATGAGATTAGGCTCCAATTGCCTCATCTGCCCACGGCCGAGGAAATGGCAAAAATATTTAATTGTAGCCCCAGGACATTTAGGCGGTATCTTGAGCTTGAGAATACTCACTATGGTGCAGAAGTCGCATTGGTGCGTGAATCCTTAGCAAAAGGCTACCTGGCTACAACATCTTTATCAATTGCAGAAATTTCACACAAGCTGGGCTTTATGGATGCGAACAGTTTACGTAGAGCTTTTAAAACCTGGACCAACATGACCTTGCAAGAGTATTCACGGATGCATGAAGTGACAAGCCTGGAAGACTAAATGATATAGTTATTCTCCCAACCCCCATTGTTTATCAACGTGACGGAATGGCGCCGGTCAAGGCACACCTAAAAAAAGCCGACAATGGATGTGTCGGCTTTTTCTGTGAGGGGACGCAAAAACGTTCTACCATTTGGATGTTTGCATGAAATCCGAGTTTAGAGCTTAATCTCTGCGGTAACACCATAGGTTCTTGGTCTTCCGGCAGTGCCTATCTGGACGAGTCCGTTTGCTACGTCGATCCCCCCGCGGAAGTACTCCTCGTCGGTGAGATTATTTACAAACACCGACACAGAGTATTTTTCGGAGCTATTGGTAAATTTTACGCTGGCGTTAGCCGTGGTAAAAGCGTCGTCATCGTCACCACCGGATCCGTAACTGTTGCCTGAATCAACCCAGAAACCGGAATTGTGATTAACCGATGCATTGAACTGCAATGAAGCACCGCTACTGAGATCAACGTTATAGTTACCACCTGCTACGTATGCAGCATCGGCTGTCAAGCTCAGCTTATTGCCATCAATTGGCACTGCTGCACCAGGTGGGTTATTAGTGTATTCGTGATCAAGAAAAGTGGCATTGGCGAACAAGGTTGTATTGTTGCCGACCAGTGTTTCCATACCAAGTTCAAAACCGTTAATCTCAGCTTCTGTGTCATCAACTAATACTACTGACCCAGTTGATCCCTCTTGAATGACGTTAATCTGAATATTGGAGTAGTCGTAGCTAAAAGCCGACCCATTGATGCGCATCGTGCCATCAAGTAATTCACCTTTGAAGCCAACTTCGATACTGGTAATTTCCTCAGGGTCCACCCGGCCGGCCGAGGGGTCGTTAGGGTTTAAACTGCCACTTTTAAAGCCCGTACTAACACCGCCATAGTACAGCCAGTTTTCTGTGTGATAGGCCAGTTTCAGGTTGTAGGTAAACTGGTCGGCAACTTGTGACAGTTTGCCAATGGTTGATGGGTTCAACCGGTCATCAATGTTGTTTTCTCCCTCAGTATATCGTCCACCAATTGTGGCAACAAATCCCTCAGCGAAGGGGACATTTACCTCACCGTAGATGGCTCTCGATTCGTTGTCCCAATCATTGTTTGCAGTGACCCCGTTCAGACCAAATGCTCCGCCAGCAATGTCTGCAGAACCCTCCTCGTAGAAATAGTATATTCCGGCAATCCACTCGATATCAGAGTCTGTGGAAACCAGGTACAGTTCTTGAGAGAAGGCGTCTGATGAAAAAGTACCGCCGAATGAAGCGATGCTTAAGTCCAGCACTCCAAATACAGGGCTTATATTAGTCAAATCGGGTAGCGATGAAGGGTCCAAATTTAAAATATCTGCAGCAGTTGAATCATAATGGTCGTTATAGTGAGTGACTGAAACCAGATCAAAGCCATCAAATGAATATTTGGCATTCAAGCCAATATTGGTATCTTCATAATAGCCGCCATTGCCGATATCTTCTATCTTGTCTATCCCACGTATTAGTCCCTGTTCCTGAGGCGTGATACCGTTGTCGTATGTGGTACCCACTTTGTCGGTAAAGCGTAGCCCGGCTGCGCCACTGATAACCTGTCCGGCTATCGCCGGGTTGGTAGAGTCAATGCCAAGTGCGGGGAAAATGGCCCCCAGAAGTGTTCCGGCCCAAAATGTTTGGGCGTTATTCAGACCAAACTGACCTAATTCATCATCGGTATGGCCAAGCTGCTGCCATGTACCTGTTCCGGAAAAATCTTCGTTGTAGGTCGCTGATAGCGTGATATCGGTCCTATCATTTGGTTGAAATACCAGTTTACCTCGCACTTGAAAGCCATCTGCATCATCCAGGTCATCGGTTCTAAGACCTCCGTTTAAAGCCTCTACGTAGCCGTCGCTCTTGTCGCTAGTGTAGCCTATTGATGCAGCGATAGTGTCACTGAGGCCACCACTGAGATCGATGTAATACTTGCGCTGGCCATAGTTACCCAGTGTTGCTTTAACAGAGCCTGAGAACTCGTCTCCGGGTGCAGGGCTTTTGGTAGTAATTACCACCGCACCACCAGTTGCATTCCTGCCGTATAGCGACCCTTGGGGGCCTTTTAGCACTTGCAGTGATTCAATGTTCGCTAATGAGCCGGCACTTGCCGAAATCGAATTTGTGCGAGCCTGATAAGCACCATCAATATACACAGCGACACTGCCATAGTTACCTGTACCTGCCACATTTGAGCCAATGCCGCGAATAAATAGCTGGGCGTTAGTTCCGCCAGAATTAATACTAAAGCTCGGCGCTATCTGCTCCAGGTTCTCCAGATCGTCAACGCCCATGCTTTCAATACTATCTCCTGAAAATGCGTCGATGGCAACAGGGATATCTTGAACGCTTTGCTCGCGCTTTTGGGCAGTAACTATTACTTCCTCTAGGGCCAGGCTTTCAGAGAGTACCTGCTGGCTTTGTAGTGCAGCGGTGATGGCAACTGCTAATACCGCATAGCGGTAACTTGTTGGTTTGGTTATATACATTGGATTCTCCTTGTGTGTGGTGGAGTTATTTGAGGTTGTTTTTATTTTCTAGTCCATCGTAGCTAGTACAGCGCTAATTACCTAAAAATTAGCAACGAAAAAAACAGCCCCGACAGGTAAATGGATAACCTGTCGCAACTGAAGCCAATTTCATTCGCCCGAATTATAAGTGCCTCGCACAGCCCCTTAAAATAGCCAAAACGGCCAAACTCAATGCAGCGTCGGCCACCCACTGATTTCAAACCAAACAAGGTGTGGTAATGACGCAGAGGGGGCCGGAATGGCCGGTGGGGTAGATGAGAGTCGCCTTTTTTTGCTTCCTGGCGTACAATATACGGCTAAGCTGGTCGGAGCG
>CAZURU010000470.1:0-4098 GCA_964623585.1 uncultured bacterium | reverse complement strand
CATTCAATTTTACATATTCGCTTTATTTATGTGAATATGATTCCCCGGTAGGAGCGAGCTGTGCTCGCGATCTTTCCTAAGGGTGTTCACTTACGTAAAGCAAAACCAATATCCAAATCGAGAATTGAATGACCCTGCAATATTGTGTAAAAAATGTTTGACTTTTTTTGATAATATGGTATGATATCCTGTAATTAATAGGACTTACGCAGTAATTGAAAATTGTGTTATACTCTTACCTTATGAAAACCGCAACTCTGAGTGAAAAGAAGCAACCGACCTTTTTGGATTATTGCCATTTTCTGGTAGCAAGTTTTCAAAACTTTACGCAGACGTATTTTGCGGATCATAGCGAGAACTGGAGTCATGATCAACTCAATCGTCTGCTGAGCCATGAACGCATCCCCGCCCGTAAACTCTGGGAATCGGTGAAATCCGATATTGTCTTTGATGCCGATGGCTACTTACTTTTTGACGATACGGTGCTGCCAAAACCCTATGCCAAAGCGATGCAGCCGGTTCGCCGGCAGTGGAGTGGTTCCGAAAAGCGGGTTATCCAAGGCATCGGTCTTGTGTCGTGCGTCTATGTCAACCCGAAGACAGATACCTATTGGATCATTGATTACCGTATTTATGACGTTGAGCGAGATGGTAAAACCAAACTTCAACATCTCCTGGATATGTTGTCAAATGCTTATTTCGTCAAACGTCTACCGTTTCGGACGGTGCTGGTAGATTCGTGGTATGCTTCAATGGATGTCATGAAGGCGATCGAAGCCCTTTCTAAAGTCTATTATGCGCCCCTGAAACGCAACCGTCTCGTCAGCACGTCTGTGGCATCGGACTACCAACGCGTTGAGGCGTTGACCTGGACGCCTGCTGAAACGACTGAAGGCAAACTTGTGCATATCAAAAAGTTTCCTAAAGGCCATGAAGTGAAGTTGTTCCGGCTGGTGTCCGGCTCCGGGCGCACGGAATATATTGCCACCAACGATTTATCTCAATCCGATGTCAATGCGACGCACCAAGTCTGTCGCGTGCGCTGGAAGATTGAGCAACTTCATCGTGAGCTGAAACAGGTAACGGGTATTGGTAAATGCCAAAGTCGTAAGCATCGTGCGCAACGCAATCATATTGCCTGTTGTTTGTGGGTTTGGGTTTCTCTGAGGCGTGCGGCACGCAGAGCCGGTCAAACCATTTACCAAATCAAAGAAGGTTTACTTGACGATTACATGCGAAAACAACTTCAGAAACCTTCTATTAATATTTATATTGCGTAAGTCCTAATTAATACTTTATAACTAAAGGTTAGAAGTACCAGAATCTGCAGAAATTTAGGAATAGGAGGTCTTGAAATGGAAAAACACAATGGAAAACGCAGGTATTACTTCGGGATTGATCTGGGGACAACTAATTCTGTTGTAGCTTGGGCAGATACAAAAGAACAAGAAAGCGAATTTATTGAGCCTAAAGTTGTTAACATAAAAATGCCTGATCGCATAAATGATGAGGCAACAGATGATAGTGACTACCGGTTGCCGTCGTGCGTCTATTTTAGGAACAACCCGGCACAAAAAATCGTTGGCAAGTTTGCCAAAGGGATGCTTCTTGCACGTCCAGAAAGAGTTGAGAAGTCAATTAAAACTAAAATGGGCACTCGATATAAGAAGTTTGGATATGATCCCGTAGAAATATCAAAGTATATTCTCAAAGCTCTCTATGATGGTATTGCCATCCCTGGGTTTCCTAAAGATGAATTTCTTAAAGAGGTAGTGATAGGAGTACCTGCTTCCTTTGAACCACATATGTCAGACGCGACACTGAAAGCTGCAAAACTTGCTGGATTTCAAAAATCCATTTTGATTCATGAACCTATTGCTGCTATATATGATTATAAAAATCAGCGGGATAGAGGGTTACTCCCAGATTGGGGACTAGGAATTGAATTCAAGGTTAATGATCCTCAATTGATTTTGATCTTTGATTTAGGAGGCGGCACCTTGGATGTAACTTTACATAAAGTCTCTCTATACGACAACCAAAAACTTAGCGTTGAGGAGATAGCTGTTTCTCGTTATACTGATATTGGAGGGGATGAATTTGATGAAAAGCTTGCTGAACACTTTCTATGCATTCGCAAGAAGAAAAATCCCACCTTCCCCATCAATGATTCGATCAAACGTCAATACCAAGAATACGCCGAACAAGCAAAGATTTATTTGAGTGAGGAAATTTACGCTCAACAAACCGCCGGAACTTTCGCTCCGGCGACATGCAAAATAGAGTTTCAGAGCAAAGGTAGGAATGGAATGCCGGACAGCGTGTGCGTGCCTCCTGACTACGATTTGACCTTGTGTGAATATGAAAAAATCGTAAGTCCCTTGCTTGCAAATCATTTAACTTCGCAGGACGTTGCTACTTTCTGTCCTTCAACGTCATTCAAAAACATTATTGATCCGATACTTCAGGTCTTACAAGATGGACAAAGTGTACTTAATTCCGAAACGCCAATAACACCTGATGCGGTTCTTTTAAATGGAGCGATGACAAGACTCCATACGATTCAAGAAAGGCTAAAAACCTTTTTTGGAAACAACGTAAATATTAGTCCTATCGTAGATCCGGATAAAGCAGTTGCGCGCGGTGCTGTTATTGCACATTATATGCATAATCCATAGGAGGAGGAAAAATGGCAAGTAACAACATTTGCATCGGCATTGACTTAGGGACAACTAATTCAGTTATAGCCTGGGGAAAAGTTGGTTCTAAAGAGGATCTAGTAGAACCGGAAATTATTGATGTTCGCATGTTTAACAAAGACGGAGCACTCGTATCTACTCGTTTATTACCTTCGTGTGTCCATTTTCCAGTAGGTAAGAATTATCCTATTGTAGGTGAATATGGTAAAGAGTTCACTGACCCAAATGATGTGAAACGAACCGCTAAGTCTTTTAAGATCAAGATGGGAGATAAGAACTGGTCGAAAAAAATCGATGGGAAATCCTACAATGCCACTGATTTTTCATCTATGGTTCTCAGGCATCTCAAGGAAAGCGCGGAGAGAACGCTTTTTAGCAATATTCCTTTTCCAGATGATGTGGCGATAGCCGTTCCTGCCTGCTTTGAACAACACATGCGAGATGAAACATATCGTGCAGCAATAAAAGCTGGATTTGAGAAACCTGTAGTAGTTACGGAAACTCGAGCTATTTTATACGATTTAGAAAATCGTATGTCTCTGGGGCTGACAAGTCATATCAATTTAGATTTTAAGATTCCAAAATTGGTTCTCATTTTTGATTTGGGCGGTGGAACACTTGATGTATCACTATACACGGTTCATTTTGGAAAAGATCAACCTGGTCTACAATGGCAACTAATAGGAATAACGCGTTTTACTGATATCGGAGGAGACAACTTTGATCAGAAACTCGCCGATTACCTGCTACAAAAGTCCGATGTAGTTGATACTTCCGAGAAAGAGGCACTTGAACATAGATTCTTACTGGACGCTGAGAATGCTAAAATCGAATTGAGCACTCAAATAGAAATATGGAAAATCTATGGGGAAAGTGACGAATTAAATACAGATTCTATCAGTGCGCAGACTTGTGAACTATCATTGAGTCAGTATGCCGAAGGTGTTAAGGAACTTCTGGCAGACCATTTAACTTGGGAATCGATTGACCAGTATAACCCATCCGAGAAACCCCAAAATATCATTGATCCAATTTTTGATGTGTTGAAACAAAGTGAAAAAAATCTTGGTTACATTCCTAAACCTGATATAGTCATGTTGAACGGAAGTATGGCAAAAACCTATACGATTCAAAAACGATTGGAAACATTCTTCGGTGTTACTCCTGTTGATGTTGGAGATATGGAGTTCAATGTCGCGCGCGGGGCTGTCGCCTACCTGGCAAAAAGGATGTCTAATTTATAGGAGGAAACAAGATGCAACATAACGCGCCGGGTGGAGTTTATATCGGTATTGACTTGGGCACAACTAATTCTGTTATTGCGTTCGGTGGGATAAGTCGCATCAATAACCGATGCAATCCCCAAGTCATTAAAATTCCAAGAAAAGTAGATGTACAC
>CAZURU010000469.1:0-4099 GCA_964623585.1 uncultured bacterium | reverse complement strand
GTAGAAATGGGAACACTACGGGGCGTAGTAACATCAGGGGCTAAGAAAACCAATGCCCCCTGTTCCCGGTGTTTAGGACAGCTTAACGGCAATGAGGTGCGACTTTTCCAGCGACAGGATGTGGTTTTAGGGACATGATTCGGTCACGATCCCTAGCACAGAACACTAAGACACGGTGATAGCATATGATGGTAACCGGGACGAAAGTACTAGAGTCGCCAGTTTCTACAGTCCAAGGATGCGAGTAGGATATGGCTCATCCAAAGTCGTAAAAATCTATAAATAACGTGATCTCCATTCAATATTTTTCATAGCTACAGTTGAGGGAAAAATTATTTTAGGGGGTAGATGAGAATAACTGATAGTTGTTTCAATTTGTTTATTTAACTTTATGGATCCGTCAGGTTCAATTCTAATCTTTCCTCTATCATATAAGCGATGAATGTCAACTCTCATACAAAGACCATTTCCAATACGATCGGTACCCCCATGTTCAACAGGAATAATGTGAGCAGCCTCTAGGACATCTAAGGTTGTTTCTTGCGTAAGAATGCAGCGATTTCCGCCAGCGACCAAGACACCTTTTCTAAACTTATCCTGGCCTGGACGATCAATAAGGCTTGCCTTAACACGTTTTCGCTCAATAATGATAGGGATTTCAGAATCTCTTGAATTCTCGATCTCATTATCCGTTATTTCATAATCTTTTTGAAAAGAACGATGTTCATCTGGTCGAATATTATTACTCAAAATCTGATCAAGATAAAATTTCTGTTCATATCGGTTTGCAGTACTGTCCGTTCGGCAAATACCAAAATTTTCCAGAAACAGAAGAAACTCTCTTGCAAGTCTTTTATCATTAGACCTAGGCGCACAATTAGGCCAAGATGATATATCAAGATGTCCGTTTCGAAATTCATAGATTGCTTGAGCACAAGAAGTAATAGAGGCTTTTTCACCTGCAAGTGGAATAAGAACATGAATTAATTCGTTTGGACTGAGAAATGCCTGGGAAATACAGTAGTCACGCCCTAGCTTATCCATAATAGCCAATATCAATTCCAAAGGCTTGATTCGCAAACCTACATTTTCCCATTCCTGAATTTTAGGTTTCTTATATGTCAATGAATTTGGAAGAACAGTATTTCTAATAATCAAGGCTGCAAAGTCATCGTTTGTGATTTGGCCCGATGCAACGTTGTGACCAAGATTTGTGAGTCGAATTGTTCCTCTACTATTAGCAACTAAGCCAGTCCCACGCCAATATTGTCCAGAATTTCTAACCAAGTTGCGCTCTCGAGTCCTAGCGAGATTAATGTCTGTTCCCGTATCTCGACAGACACGCTTAAGCGCACGATGAAGACCAAAAGAACTATATAACTCGCCTTCATGTCGTTGGAGTGCACGCAAAACGCCTAAAAATACAGGCGCTTTTAGTAGCCCTTCGCTAGGCTCAACGCTCAGCCAACGCCATTTATAAGTTGGAAATGGTTTTATAGGTGTATTCATATCACCTTATCAAGAAATTTGAGCAGCATTTTTTGAAAGCATATCCCCGATGGCACGTCCAAGAGCAGGAGGTACTGCATTAGCTATCTGTCGGTATGCAGAAGTCTTAGTTCCTTCAAAGATAAAATCGTCAGGAAACGACTGGACCGTAGCAAGCTCCCGTGCTGACATGCGACGATGATTCTTTGGATGATGGAGGACAACTACACCGCCTTTTTCATCACCCCTAGCTGTAACGGTCGGGGCAGGTTTATTAGGATCGATAAAACGGTGTCCTAAATAACCATTGAAGCGCAATTTGTATCTTGAGTAATCATGGTTAGGAATATCAGGAGAAACTTCTGGCTCAGGTATGTGTGCCAAAGCCTTTCCTACAGTCAACCAAGGCTTAAGTATTGAGTCTCTATGCGTCGCATTCGGGTCTTGATGCGTCGGAGAGGGCGGAAAAATCATTGATGAGGCTGAGGCAATTGCAAGATCAGACCGTACACCGAGCATAACAAAGCGCATACGCTTCTGGGGTACGCCGTAATCAGCGGAATTCAAGACCTTCCATGAAGCTTTATAATCTGCTGCAGAAAAATCCGCAACTATTCGCTTTAAGATTTCACCTTTTCCGAGAGAAATCAAACCTTTTACATTTTCTGTTACAAAAAAAGAAGGCTGCTTGTCAATGATCACTCTGACCATTTCCTTGTAAAGCTTATTTCGTTCGTCATGGATTGTTCTGCCCCAATTCGCGACAGAAAATCCCTGACAAGGAAACCCGCCGACAATCGCATCAGACGATGGGATATCTGTTGATGGGATTTCGCTTATGTCTCGAGTATCCACATGATCGCCAATATTTCTACGATAGGTTGCAACGGCATCCTCATAAATATCATTTGCCCAAATAATTTCGTGACCTGCTTGAATAAGACCAAGGTCTAAACCTCCTGCTCCACTAAAAAGTGAAACGATCTTCATGATGCTCTCCCCTCCAGCTTTTCTATGCTCCAAACTGTTCCCCTAAAAACTTTCCAAACAAAACGGGCACTGCATTTCCAACTTGTCTATAGCACGAGTTCATTTTTCCAAAGAACTCGAAATCGGGTGGAAATGTTTGGATAATGGCTTGTTCTCTTATAGACATTCGGCGATGATTGTTCGGATGCTGTAAGGCGCAAACACCTCCTTTTCCATTTCCTCTTGCTAGAATAGTTGGCGATGGTTTTTGTGGGTCCGTAGTCCTGTGACCTGTAAAATTTCTATTTGTAATTTTATATTGAGAATATACATGGTTTGCCAAATTATGAATGTCCTCAGGCTCCGGGACACCCTCAAGTGCTGAAGCAATAGATATCCATGCTTGCAAATTTCCTTTCTCTTCTTTGGTATGAGTCGGGTCGGGATAGACATAATCGAAGATGTTTGGCAGGTCTTTTCTAGTCCCCGCAATGATTACACGCCATCGCGTTTGCGGAACACCATAATCAGCAGTATTGAATAAGCGTTTCTGGACTCTATACCCAGCTCTTGAGAAATCCTTCTCAATTTTTCGGATCGTATCGCCGCCATCTAGACTTAGTATTCCTCGGACATTCTCAGCCAAAAACCATTTTGGCTGTTTGTCTTTGATTACACGCAGAAACTCAATATATAGACGATTTCTGGGGTCATCTCCAAAACGCAAGAGATTGGCTTGTGAAAAGCCTTGACAAGGGAACCCGCCAACGACAGCCTCGCAATCGGGAATTTCTCCCGACCGGATGCCTTCAATTGGCCCAAGTTTGATATGATTGCCAATATTATGGGTATATGTATCCACACAGTCGGGATCGATATCATTGGCCCAAATAATTTCGTGCCCTGATTGAATAAGGCCAAGGTCGAAGCCACCCGCCCCACTAAAAAGAGACACAATTTTCATAATATTGATCAGCCTCAAGAGTCTTCATAGTAAAATAAGACATCTTTTGGCGATCCTTGTCAAGGCCGCCCTACCTCGTCAATATGACGGCGAATTAGGGCAGATCGGGTAAGGATGAGCATCAGGTGACGGCCACAGGCAAGCCTCGCATTCGCTGATGTCGGCAGGAGGCATCCGAAGTGGGATGCACCTCAGTTACAAAAAGGACGGTCACAGTGTGCCCTGTTCCCGGTGTTCAGGACAGCTTAACGGCAATGAGGTGCGACTTTTCCAGCGACAGGATGTAGGTCAGCCAATCGGCAGTCTCGTCTAAGCGACTTCTAAAGGCGGCCCAGTCCGGATTCTGGTCCCATTGTTCGACTTTGGACCAACCATCGACAAAGAGAAACGCCCCTGACACCAGACGGCTTTCCAGCATGGTGAACATGGGCGCAAATGCGGGCAGGCCAAAATCTACAAAGACAAAGTCCACGCGCTCGGGGAGGGCCGCGATAAAAGCATCTCCCTCCCCGGTGTAGCATTCCACCAAGTGATCCAAACCAGCTTGGCGCAAATTGGCCCGCGCTGCCGCCGTTTTTTCAGGCACCTGATCCAAGCTGAAGACGCGCCCCCCAGTGCGTTGGGCCGCAGCGGCTAGGTGCAGAGTAGAATAGCCGTGCGATGTGCCGAATTCGACCA
>CAZURU010000468.1:0-4103 GCA_964623585.1 uncultured bacterium | reverse complement strand
TATTTTACTTCGTCGCGAATCTGCTGTGGACTCCCGATTGTTCTACCCGCTGCAAGGACTTTGAAGATGAGACACGGTTTTTCTGTCCGTTGTATCGCCTTAGCCATCTCATCACGATCTTCACGCGCATAGATTTCACCTAAAGGCGCATAGCCGAATTTCTCAATGAACTTTTGACTCCCACCGCTTAGATTATAGAGTGCTGTCATATAGTAGTCTATATCCCAGTCCTCATCTTCCGCGATATGCAACAGTTTCGGATCATGCACCGATAATCCGACAAGTTTACCCGTATCGCGGATCCGTTTGAGTATATCCTGCAACAGATCAAACTTGCCTTCTCGTAGACAACGTTGTCCAACACCACCACCGTGGGGTGCCATACCGATGGGATTATGTTTTACATCTTCAAAAACCTGGTCAGGATTATCGTACCACACATTACTCCAACTCAGGCAAAACCAGTGCATCGTACCGCCAGCATCACGGTATAGTTGTAGGTCTGACATGGATCGTTCAGTTACGCTATTCTGCCAACCATTAATACCCACTTCCTCCGCTCTTTTGAGTGTCGCAACCACCCTTTCCGGCGTGTGATACGCTTTCTGGTGCTGTGAAAGCAGCTGATTAAAGTGGGAATATCCGTAAATTGGATTATCTCCAATTAATAATTTACTGATTTGGTGATTACAAAATGGGACTTTTGGTAAGCTCGTTTCCACTGTGTTTCCTCCAAACGAATAGTTGCTTCAAATATGTCTAACCGTAGTAAAATCCTTCCAAAACGGAGGAGTCAATTTGTCGCACAAGATGCATCGTTAAATCCAGTGCTGCGTTGTAGTCGTCAATGTTGATAATTGAGACATGACTATGGATGTACCGTGATGGCACTCCGAGAACGACAGAAGGTACTCCTCTACCGAATACATGGATAGCACCTCCATCTGTCCCCCCAGATTGACGGACACCGATTTGATAAGGTATCTCATGTTGTTTCGCTGTTTCAATCACATAATCCGCGAGTTTGGGATTGACAACCATTGATGAATCGATGATGCGAATTTGAACGCCACTCCCCAGCTTTCCTTGCGAATTTCCGACGCTTAGACCGGGTGTATCATCACCGGGTGGACCTTCAAGCACTATAGCCAGATCAGGTTCCACGCTGGCTGCCATTGTCTTCGCGCCTCGCAATCCAATCTCTTCCTGCACACTCCCCGCACCAATTACAGTGTTCGGATGTTCTTCAAGTCGTTGCAGTGCCTCTATTACAAGTGCAACACCGACGCGATTATCAAACGCTTTTGCAGTGAGTAGTTTTTCATTTTTCAGACGCATAAAGGGTCCGTAAGGTGCAATTGGACAACCGGGTAAAATTCCATATTCCTCCATTGCCTGCTCTTCACTTTCAGCACCGACATCAATAAAAAGGTCTTTAATCTCTAAGACTTTATCACGCGATCCTGATAATAGGTGTGGTGGTGTGGAACCGATCACCCCTGGTACTTTGCCTGATTTCGTTCTGATATTTACACGTTGTGCTAATAGTGTATGCCCCCACCATCCACCGAGGGGCAGAAACTTAACAAAACCCTTGTCTGTGACGTTTGTCACAACGAAACCTATTTCGTCTAAATGGGAATCAAGTACTATTCTCGGTTCTTCTGATGATCCAGCGCGTGTGCAAAAAATACTTCCCAGTTTATCGGTTTCTATTGGACCAATATCAGAGACAGCCTCACGAAAAACTTCTCGCACTTCCCCCTCATAACCGGGTATTCCATCTGCTTGGGTTAATGATTCTAACAATTCTATTGAGGTATCATTCATAGTTGTATTTCCTTCGGTATACATGTTATAATTTAGTGAAATTATAGCACGAATCAGATTTTCTGCCAACGATTAAGTGAAATTGGCATTTGACATAAGCTACTTTTCTTATTAACGTTAAGAGGCGTAAACGATAATAAGATTGTCCCTTATTAACGTTAAGAGGCGTAAACGATAATAAGATTATGCCTTATTAACGTTAAGAGGCGTAAACGATAATAAGATTATGCCTTATTAACGTTAAGAGGCGTAAACGATAATAAGATTGCCCCTTATTTAATATCTAATAAACTAAAATGAACCCAGAAAACTTCAAAAATTCAAGTGCGGGTAGATGTATCCGTAGCATAGGGAGTCATCCATATTGGGTTTATATACCCAATCCACTCCCTCCAAAAATTGAATTGAATTGGGAGTTGGCTAATCTTCTCTCAGAAGCAAACATTAAACTTGGAGAGTTGTCTGGAGCAGGTCAACTATTGCCAAATCCACACTTATTAATCGGTCCATTTATTAGACGAGAAGCGGTGATGAGTTCCAGAATTGAGAATACGCAATCCGGTTTGGACCAGCTCTTTCTATTTGAAGCAGATAAAACCGAAGCACCACAAATCACTGATGTTCAAGAAGTTGTCAACTATGTTAACGCCATGGAATATGGAATCGAAAGAATTCAACATTTACCTCTAAGTTCAAGACTACTCTGTGAAATCCACGAGATTCTAATGAGAGGAGTTCGGGGTGAGCACGCGACACCAGGGCTGCTGCGCACAACGCAAAACTGGATTGGAAAACCCGGATGTACTCTGATGGACGCAACCTATATACCTCCACCTGTACAAGAGATGAAGGAATGTTTTTCAGAACTTGAGAAGTATGTCCATTCCAACGCGAAAGAACCTTCTCTAATTCAAAATGCTTTGATTCATTATCAATTTGAGTCAATTCACCCATTCCTTGATGGAAATGGAAGAATCGGCAGAATCCTTATTATCCTCCATTTAATTGAAAAAGGCGCACTATCACAACCATTACTCTACCTTTCTGATTTTTTCGAGCGGTATAGAGATTCCTACTATGAACTTCTATTGAATGTAAGTCAACAAGGTGATTGGAACTCTTGGCTCACATTTTTCTTGCGTGGTATTTGCCAACAGTCAGAAGATGCTTTACTGACGATTCAAAAGTTGCTTGCATTAAAAGAAGAATATAAGGAAATAGCGACAGTTTCACGGGTGCCGAGTGCAGTAAATCTACTAATTGAGCATCTGTTCGGTAGTCCGATTATTTCAATTTCAGAATTGGTGAAATTATGGAAATCAACATTCCCTACCGTTAAACGCGGAGTGGATTATCTCGTTGAAAGGGGAAAACTTAGGGAAATGACAGGTCAACAACGCAATCGCTTATTCGTAGCAGACGAAATCCTTGATGTAATAATGACCGAAAGAACAAAATCTGTCTCATTAATAGAGGATTAAACTCTGCCAGAAAATGTAAACCCTAATAACACTATCAACGTTAAGTGGTATAAATACTAACAGCATCTTATGTGTTGCTGATATCTAATAATATACTTTACTAAATCAAACTACATTGACACTCACACAGACATGTACCATCTGATTTTATCATGTTTGTTGATGGAGAAAACAAACAATGAGACTCATAAATACACAAAAATACAACAAGGACTGGACGCAAGCACAAGAGATATAGATAAAGAAAAATCACAACTAGCAATTATTCAAGAAAAATCACAATTGCCAGAAAAAGATCAGGCACGTTATCAGCATCTGTTGCGTAAATGTGAAAGTAAAACAATAAGCCTTGAAGAACTCGCTGAGTATCAAACACTCTCTAACCAGTTGGAAACTCGTAACCTGAAACGAATTGAGGCACCATAGCATTGGCTCAAATCAAAGGAAGACATTATAGGGTGTAAACAGATGCCACAGGACTTTCGCATTCTTTGAGGAATCGGTAAATCAGGTTCATGATAATACCAAATGCCGAACAGGCCATTGTGGATATTAATAAGCTGCGGAATTATTGTCTAAACTTAAAACATGATTATGGTAAACATAAAGCACGCTTGTTTTTTGGAACACTTGGAATAACTGCTGACAATGCAGAAGCGTTACGTGATGCCTTATTACAAGCAGTCAAGACACATGACGCACAAATCGGAAAACGGGACAACTATGGACAACGCTACGGGTGTGTAAAGTTTTTGTCACTAAACATTCAATACTTTCACACCAGGACTTACG
>CAZURU010000467.1:0-4107 GCA_964623585.1 uncultured bacterium | reverse complement strand
CAATCATTGGTAGGTCAGCATTAATAGAGTATCGCGCTTGTACCAAAGGAGATGAGAAATGAGTTTACAATTCGACAGCTTAGCAAAATCTATTGATATTCTGGAACGTTCTGTTAAGACAGCGATCAGAATTGATGCCTCTGATGAAGATTTACAAGAAGCGGTTCGCGCTGGAGTTATTCAAAACTTTAAGATTGCTTATGAACAGTCGTGGAAAATGATGAAACGATGGCTTGAAGAGAATGTTGGTGCTACCTATGTTGATGGTGTTACTCAACGCGAACTCTTTCGTTTTGCAGCAGAAAATCGCTTCATCACTGATGTAGATCGGTGGATGGAATATCATGACGCGCGCAATCAAACCTCCCATACTTACAATGAAGAGACTGCGCAAGGGGTCTTTGGGGAAGCTACTGAGTTTGTCCATGATGCCGAACAACTCTTAAAAATATTAGAGGAACACAATGATTGACCTCAATCCCCAGCATCTTGAAACGGTTCAACATATACTCTCAAAGCACGTCCCTGGTTGTGAAGTTCGTGCCTTCGGATCACGTGTAAAATGGACGGCGAAAGATTGTTCCGATCTCGATCTTGCAGTTATTGGTAGTAAGCGATTCAAACCGAAAGAGATGTATCGATTAACGGAGGCATTTGAGGAGTCCGCCCTTCCAATTCGAGTTGATGTTGTAGATTGGTATGCGATACCAGAAGGGTTCAGGAGAATAATTGCTGCACAATACGAGGTGATACAGCAAGCACAACCGGTTAAGGAGAGTGAAGAACCCAGAGGGAGTTGTGGGAAATGGACTGTAGAGAGTGAACGAGAAATAAAAACTTTCGGTGATTGTGCAACGCTTGTACGTGAGCCTGTTTCACCATCTGATTTAGGTAATACGCCGTACGTTGGACTTGAACATATTGGAGAAAACACCCTATCCCTTGTAGGAAGAGGTATAGCAAGCGATGTCACAAGCACGAAATCTCGTTTCAGAGAAGGTGATATTCTTTTTGGAAAATTAAGATGCTATTTCCGTAAAGTCGCCAGAGCACCTTTTGATGGTGTATGTTCAACAGATATTTGGGTTACACGTGCTAAAGAAGGAGTTGATCAAGGTTTCCTCTACTATTGCATGGCCTCTCAATCTTTTGTTGACTTTGCAGACTCCGGCTCTGAAGGCACACGAATGCCGCGCGCTCAATGGGAATGGGTATCACGATACAAAATCCCTATGCCGCCTCTGTCTGAACAACGCCGCATCGCTCACATCCTCGGCACGCTTGACCAAAAAATAGAACTCAACCGGCAGATGAATGAAACATTGGAAGCAACGGCGCGGAAAATTTTCAAGTCATGGTTTATAGACTTTGATCCCGTAAAAGCAAAGATGGAGGGGCACAAACCTATTGGTATGGACACCAAAACGGCCGCCTTATTTTCATCTATGTTTCAAAATTCCCCTCTGGGAAAGATACCGGCGGGTTGGAAGGTGGGAACACTTGGAGAGATTACGAAAAATGTTCGGCGGAGTGTAAAAGCAAGTGAAATTGACTCCAGTGATTGTTTTATCGGATTAGAACACATGCCGAGACGCAGTATTGCACTTTCTCAATGGCAAATAGATGCTGAGATTGCAAGCAATAAGTATCGTTTCAAACAAGGTGAGATCCTTTTTGGCAAACTTAATCCTCACTTCCACAAAGTTGGCGTTGCTCCTATTGACGGGATTTGCTCGACGGACATTTTAGTAATTCAGCCAATTAGTGCGGGGTGGTTTGGAGTTGTTCTAAGTCTTATATCCAGCGATAATTTCGTTGCTTATACCAATGCCTGCTCGAAGGGGACAACGTTGCCACGAACAAATTGGAACGATATGTCAAGGTACGAAATCGCGCTACCTGAAGTCGAAATTGCTAAAAAGTATACTGAATTCATAAGACCAATCGTCAAAAAGATAATCGAAAATATCCATCAATCCCATACACTCGCTCAAACCCGAGACAGGCTGCTTCCAAAACTATTATCTGGGGAAATCCGCGTGGACAATGCAGCTGAGATATTGGAGGTAAAAGATGACAGCAAATCCTAAAGTGTTCATCTCATATTCTCACGATTCTCCAGAACACAAACAGTGGGTATCCGAACTCGCTGCAAGACTTCGTCGCAATGGCATTGATGCAGTCCTCGACCAATGGGACCTCGGATTGGGTGATGATATAACACGATTTATGCAACGCGGCATTGTAGACGCTGATAGGGTTTTGGTTGTTTGCACGGACAAATATGTAAGCAAGGCAAACGCAGGTGAAGGTGGTACTGGTTATGAGAGCATGATCGTAAACGCGGAACTTGTTCAGGATTTAGGGACAGACAAATTTATTCCTATCATCCGTCAGGCATCAGGAAAAGAAAAAACACCAACATTTTTAGGAACACGGGTTTATGCTGACTTTACAAATGACAGTCAATTTGATGCGGAGTGTGAAAAATTAATTCGTGAATTCCACGAAATGCCAATTGTCCAGAAGCCACCTCTGGGAAAAAATCCGTTCCCACCTATAGAATCTGACACACAACTGACTGAGATATCGGAGGAGGTTAAATCTGCTTCTGAAGTTTACCGAACAGCGTCTAAACTTGTTCGTACAGGAGATACACTTGGATGGCGGGAACTTATCAAGCACATTCGGCCAAACGTATTCAAAACTTTAGTCCAATGGCGGCAAAATGAATTGGATGGACAAAAACCTGAAAGTAAAGAACAATTAGTTCAGATTGTGGATAAGGCAGTCGAGATTATTTCACCTCTAATGGTTGTTGCACTTGCTGGAGTCGAATCAGGCAGAGAAGAATTTAGGAATCAAAAATCTTTTCTTGACGACCTGCAAAACATTGTGGGATGGAATTCTGCTGGGTATGAAATTTGGATACGCCTTCCGAATGCCCTAGGTTACGTGTATCACAGTCTACACGGAGGAATCAGTATGAGCACAAATCAGATAGACCTTGCACTCAACCTTGCCCGGGTTAAAATTCCTGTTGCAGGCGGAACAAAGTTTTTTCATTTATGGGAAATGAGCGAATTTAGAGGTTACGCCGAATCAATTAGTGGGACCCGTGGTGGAAATAGTATCGAAAGCTGGGATTATTTGGTCAATGCTTATGAAAGATGGCAATGGTTATCTCATATCTTTGAAACTAAATGGGAGTACCAAACTTCATTGGTAGCGTATTACATGGCGTTAAATATCCATGAATTAGCAACGGTGATCGCTACAGGTAGGGCCGACACTTTGAAAACAAGCACTGAATATTGGTTTATAGTCCCATTGACTTTCTTCTTTCTGGATTACGATATAACGAATCGAGCGACTTCTCTATTGCGTCGGAATCCTGAAATACTCATGGAATTGTGGACATGCTTAAATGTCACACGTGAGCAGATGGAGAATTCTTGGACTGATTGGTGTCGCTTGACTGAAAATGAATTGGTTAAGTTATTAATATATAGAAAAGATAATAGGCCGGATCCTCTTGTGGGTTTTGCAGATTTTTTTTCCCACCTCTTTCAAGGATTTTAACCGCAAATTATTAGCTAGAGAATACACTTGGATAATCAGCATAATCGCCTAAATCCAAGACATATACTATAGAGGTGTTGTGGGATAAATTGGTTTCATTTGACTTCGTTTATTTTTCAAACAGTCTTTAAATTTGTGTGACTTTTTATTTCTCAGATTAGGATCCAAAGATGGCAAAAACTCTTAAGGTGTTCATTTCATATTCCCATGATTCGCCAGAACACATGAAATGGGTATCAGAACTCGGAGCGAAGCTTAGACGAAGCGGTGTTGGTGCAACACTTGACCAATGGGACCTCGGGCCAGATGATGACATTACCCTATTCATAGAACGCGGTTTTAAAGACTCTGATAAGGTCCTTGTCATTTGCACAGATAGTTACGTGGGTAAGGCAAATGATGGCGAAGATAGCATTGGATACGAGCCGATGATTATAACCCAAAAACTTGTTGAAGATTTGGGAACTAATAAATTTATTCCTATAATTCGTCAGACGGAATGGGAGGATAAAACCCCAGAATTTT
>CAZURU010000466.1:0-4120 GCA_964623585.1 uncultured bacterium | reverse complement strand
TGAAAGTCCAGTAGGTCGCTGGAATCAGCGATTCACCGATTTTGAATGTCGGTTCAGCTTCCCGTTCAAGGAGCAGCACGCGATGTCCCTGTTCCGCGACGAGCGTCGCAACAGTACTCCCCGCGGGTCCACCCCCGATAACGATGATGTCGTAGTTGTGGTGTGTGTTCATCTGATTGTTATCATTCCTCAAATCAATTTGGCTTGAGTTGTGAAATAGCAAAAGAGTAAAGGTTTAATCGGCTCCTGAACTCACACAGCGAAAACCATAGTTGAAGTTCGTGAATGAAGGTGAATTCCCGCGGGGCTTGGTATCTCTCATGCTGCGGACCACGCGTGAAGTCTTGATATTTTTGAAGTTATTTATGATTTCATGGGTGTTGCTAATATCTGCAATAGAGTTCAGATCCGAGGAACTCCTATCGGAATTTGAATTATATTCATCAAGACACCACTCCCACACATTATCCATATTATTAGGAGGGTCATTTCTAACAAGTGTGATGTTCCCACAACGTACTGCTTCCTCCCATTCCGCTTCTGTAGGTAAACGTTTCCCTACCCATAGGGCATATGCCATTGCTGCATACCAATCTACAAAAGTAACAGGGTCGTTATCTTTATCTTCGGGATAATTACTCCCATTCCAGTCCATCAGATAGTCCGCGCAGTGGTGCCGGCTAGAGGTGCCATCCTTCTGCCACTGTGGATTTTGATCTATGAAATCCTTATATTGGGCATTTGTTACCAGATAGATATCTATATAGAATTCGTCAAAGTATTTCCCTTCAGGAACCCTGAGGATTTGACCAGCTTTCATTTTTTTATCTTTCTGTAGTTTGAAGTCGGCACGCTTCCAATAGTCGTAGGTTTTTTCACAATTCGGATCTAACTTCTTTGCCTTCTGAAATGAGTCCACAGCCTTTTCATATTTTCCCATATTATAATAAGCACTACCAAGTTCAGTGTAAGCAATTTTATCATTCGGATCGATATCAATAACTTTCTGATACCAATTTGCAGCATTGACCTCATCGTCCATCAAACAATAAGCATCTGCGAGGTTAACACATACTTCTTTATTGTTTGGATTAATACTGTATGCGTTCAGCAAAAATTCTATAACTTTGACATACTCGCCGGTCTCTATACTGGCAACGCCACGTTTGTAATATGCTTGCCTAATATCCTCCAAAAGTTCGAGGGCAGGTTGATAATTTTTATTAACTCTTTGTGCGTCTTCAGCGTAGTTTTTGGCATCTCTCAGTTTATCCTGTCCGAGATAAGCCTTTGCCAAACCACAGTATGCGTCTATAAAACTTGAATCTATTCTTAACACCTCATTGAATTCGGTGATAGCTTCACTGTATCGTTGATTCTCCAAATGATTACAACCTTGGTTGTAATGCGCTTGTGTAATACTCTCTAAAAGTTCAAGTGCAGGTTTGTAGTCAGGAACAAGTCTTCTTGCTTTGTTAGCAGAATTTTCTGCAGCTATCAAATTTTCTTTTCCAAGGTAAGCATACCCTAGTCCGCAGTGTGCTTTTGTAAACTTTGGGTATCTATTTACAGTTTCCTCAAATGCGGTAATCGCTTCATCATATTGTTGATTGTTGAGATAATTACAACCTTGGTTGTAATACGCTTGCCTAATATCCTCCAAAAGTTCGAGCGTAGGTTGACAACTGGGATCAAATCGCAAAGCTTCTTCTACAGCTTTCTTTGCCGTTTCCAATTCAGCTCGTCTGAGGCAATCGTCACCTTTGTTAATATATGCCTGTTTAATAGCCTCCAAAAGATCGTGCGCCAATTGATATTTAGGATCAAGACTTAAAATCTCATTCGCTGATTCTTCTGCTGATATTAGGTCACCTTGCTCAAGGTAACTCATCCCACGCTCATAGTATTTTTGCTTTATATCTTCCCAAACTTGAAGCGCATAGGGATGCTCGTCGTCGGGTCTTAAAGCTTCTTTGACTGTTCTTTCCGCCTCTATGAGATTATCCTGCCCAAGGTAAGCCCAACCAAGTCCACAATATGCTTCTGTGAAATTCGGATATTTGCTTAGAATTTCCTCAAACGCGGCAATTGCTTCATCATATCGTCGGTTTTCCAAGTGATTACGACCGCGATTGTAATATGCTTGTTTAATAGCCTCCAAAAGTGCATCTGTCTCTTGACAGTTACGGTTAAGTCTTCGTGCCTTCCTTGCGGATCTTTCTGCTGCAACTAGTTCGTCTTGCTTGAGATAATCCTTACCTCTATTGACATGTGCTTGCTTTATATCCCCCAAAAGTGCATGTGCTAGATGATAATCAGCGTCAAGCCTTAAAGCTTCTTTGGCTAAGTTTTCTGCCTCTTTCAATTTGCCCAGTCCTATATATGCACGCGCAAGGCCACAGTGTGCTTTAGTATACATAGGATTGATCATGGGAGCGTTGTTTATGGTTTTCTCAAATTCAACAATTGCCTCATTATATTGCCTAATGCCCAAATAGGCGGTGCCCGAATCGTAATGTTCCTTCATTCTGACATTGTTTTGAAATCGGGAGTAGTTAAGGTAGTTTCTAAGGTAACACAGACTTGTCGCAATTGCGTCTGCTGAATGGTGAGGTTCAGGAATTTCCTTAAGGTTGCACACTTGTTTGACAGCCTGTTGAATTTCCACCTTGGAGGCCCTTTCATTTCCTGTGACAGCATATTTAACATCCTGAGGTGAATAGAAATGGCACTCTATGCCCTGCTGATCTGCAATACTTCTTATCTGAGCTACACATCCCGCTACATGAAGAAACCATTCATCTGTAGCACCTTCTAGTTTCTCAACTGAAATCGCATCAGGAGAATATTCCATTATCAATTCGTTGATTTTACGCTCAATTGGCTGTCCAGCAGGTCTCTCATTACCATATTTGCAGGTATAACGATCAGATAGTTTTTGGGTAATTGACCAACCTACATTTTCTTTCCCAGGATCAATACCGAGAACAGTCTGAGGTCTAATTGGTAAAGATGTTCCATCTTTTGGTGATTTTTCAGTATCTTTTCTGTTATCTTCTCCTTTCTTAACTCTTGAGGGTATAGCAGTGTTATCTAGGGTCTTTATACGTTCAACAAGGCTCTGGGGAATGAAGTCCAGAAACCGAGAGGGACCTCGCTCGAAAGAGGTATTTTTGTCGGACGAGTCTTTTTCATAAGACGATAGACATAGCCAATTCTCTGCTCGGGTCATAGCTACGTAAAGTAACCGAAGTGCCTCATCCCAATTTTCTTCCTTAGAATTGTAATGAGGTAACAACCCAGAGCATACTCCTGCAACGAACACATTTGGAAATTCCAAACCTTTAGACTTGTGTATCGTCATGATAGACACACCATTTGAGGGCATATCTGAAGAACTTTCACTTACGTGAGACGGAATTTCTAAATTAGCGAATGCCTCTTCAAAAGGGGCTGCTTGATTATCGGTACTTGGACATAGAACTGCGAAATCGTTAGCAGTCCATCCGCTTTGAATAGCGCGGCAGATAAAACCTGCAATAGTGGAAGCTTCCGCTTCACGGTCCTCACAATGAAGGTGTTTTACTTTGTCTCCTTCAGGGTTATTGGTGAATAATTTTTTCTCTCGCCGGTCCGGGTTAAAATCGATGATGGCACGGGAAGCGTTAACTATTTGCCTTGTTGAACGGTAATTTTGTCCGAGTGAAATCACCGTGGGTTTTGAATAGCCTTGTTCTTTTGAATAGTCCTGTTCATAGTTTAGTATGTTCTGAATATCAGCTCCTCGCCACCCGTAAATCCCTTGGTCATCGTCACCCACAACGCGCAAATTCTGATGTCTTTCAGAGAGATCTCTGATAATTTGATACTGAACCTGATCGGTATCTTGATACTCATCAACAAAGATAAGATCAAATTTCTCTTGCCATTTTTTTTTGACTTCAGGGACATCTCTGAAGAGTAGATAAGTCAGGCCCTGCACTCTTGTATAAGGACTATCATCATCTGCAAGTTGTTCATACTTTTTTAAGGTGTCTACATAAATATCCGCTATCTGTGGATCTGGCACATACTCCATAGCATCCGAGGAATTGATGTTGCTTTCCTCGCAAGGAGTTAT
>CAZURU010000465.1:0-4123 GCA_964623585.1 uncultured bacterium | reverse complement strand
GTCTATTATTGGGTGAAGGTATTGAAGGTTTAGTGACAAAAGGTTTACACACCCTCCGAGTGCCGTAACTTGCTATTTCTTCTTAATGTGTGGTATAATATCCTTCATAAGCATAACAAACAAATACTGGAGGATATGGATTGTTAAAAGTATCAAAGTTTGGGGGTAGTTCTCTTGCAACTGGAGAACAGGTTAGACACGTCTGCGATATCATCACCGCAGATCCAGAGAGAAGGTTAATCGTTGTATCCGCTCCAGGAAAGCGACACAGCCAAGACATAAAAGTTACGGATCTACTCATCGCAGCAGCATCAGAAAGACTAATGGGAAAACTCGGTGCTTCTGAATGTGCAGAAGCAATAGAACGATACAGAAACATCGCGACAGAGTTGGAACTCTCACCAAAGGTAGTTGAACCTATTGCAAATGATCTGACACTAAGACTGGAATCAGATACAGACGACACCGACCTTTATATGGATACCATGAAAGCAGGTGGTGAGGATAACTGTGCAAGGCTCATTGCACAAGTGTTACAAGCACGTGGTATAGAAGCACACTACGTAAATCCAAAAGATGCAGGATTGCTGCTATCAGATGAACCCGGGAATGCGCAAATCCTTCCTGAAGCTTACAACCGCTTGCGAAGTTTAAGTGAACGTCCAGGTATTACGATCTTCCCAGGATTCTTCGGTTATTCAAAAGATGGACACATCGTGACCTTTTCACGAGGTGGATCAGATATTACAGGGGCAATTCTGGCAGGTGCTGTACGGGCAAAAGTCTATGAAAATTTCACCGATGTTGACTCCGTATTTTCAGCAAATCCGTCTATAGTTTCAAATCCTGCTCCGATCTCAGAACTCACATACCGTGAAATGCGTGAACTCTCTTATGCAGGTTTTTCGGTATTTCACGATGAAGCACTTGAACCTGTATACCGCGCGATGGTACCGGTTCACATCCGTAATACAAACAACCCGGATGCCACAGGAACACGAATTGTCCCGAAACGGACAGCAAATGATAAACCGGTTGTTGGCATCGCTGCAATGAACGATGTCTGCTGTGTCTACTTAAGCAAATATCTGATGAACCGCCAAATCGGTTTCGGTAGACGATTGCTACAGATTCTGGAAACCGAGAATATCTCTTTTGAACATATCCCATCTGGAATTGATAACATGTCTGTGATACTACGAGAAGAAAATCTTCCACTTGACAAAGAGAAAAGAGTCGTAGAAAAAATACGACAAACACTTGCACCAGAAGACGTTTACGTCGAACGCGACCTATCTCTCATCATGGTTGTAGGGGAAGGCATGCAACATACTGTCGGTGTAGCATCAAAAGCAACAAGCGCATTTGCAAGCGCAGATGTCAATATAGAGATGATAAACCAAGGATCTAATGAGGTCAGTATGATGTTCGGTGTGAAAACGATGGGGATGGGAGCGGCTGTTCAAGCACTATACAAGGAATTTTTTGAATGAGAAGATTCGGCACACACGGTCCTGTTAATTCCAATGACCACTATGTTGTTTCGCGTGAGTCTAAACTCACAGATTATGTAAACCGCATCCAACAGGGACGATACATCGTCCTTTTTGCACCCAGGCAAACAGGAAAAACGACATTCTTCAAAAATGCACTTGCCGTTTTAACAAACAAACATGAAGATTATTACCCAATGCAGCTAAATTTTGAAGAATATAAGGACCATACAGCGACTGCGTTTTATGCTGATATCTTTGAGGATATCAAAGCAGAAATTGAATCTTTGATGACACATAAGAATATTACACCTTCTCAAGACCTAACCGAATTCTTACGCAGTGCCACTGTTACAGATCACATAACACTGAGACGATTCTTTAGACGACTACCAAATTTTTTCACATCACATTCCTCAACCAATGTCCCACCCCGATTTGTCATTACAATAGATGAATTTGATGGTATTCCGAATACCGTAGTGAATAACTTCCTGCATACATTACGTCGCATCTATCTTACCGATGGAGAGGTAAGATCACCCTATAGTGTCTGTATTGTCGGTGTAAAGAACATCACACAGTTAAATTATGATAGATCTATTTCTCCATTTAATATACAAGATGAATTCATCCTACCAAACTTCACACAGGCGCAAGTTCATGAACTATTAGATCAGTATACGACTGAAGTCGGACAAAACTTTACGCCAGATACAGTGAAGATGATCCATAGTCAGACTGCAGGGCAACCATTCTTGGTTAATAGAATTGCACAAATTCTAACAGATGAATCTGATATTCCCATGAACGAGACAATTGGAATTCAACATTTTTTAGATGCACATGCAAAAATTCTTGATGAACGCAATACAAACCTTGACCATCTCCTCACAAACATCAGCAAAGATAAGAGATTTGAGAAGGTGTTAATGGAAATCGCATTCTCTGAAGAAGGGAGACGTTACAATATTCGCAATGAGATTATAAGCGAATTAGTGTCTTATGGTGTCATTACTAAGCGGGATGACGGTCAATGTATCATCCTAAATCCGATCTATCTACATTGCATCATCCAATCATTTCTACCCACTGCCAATGGACTTGAAGATGAATACTTTACTAAAGATGGACCGGTTGACTTCTCAGGATATCTCTCATCAACCGGAACGATAGATATGGACACCCTGATTCTCAATTTCAGGAACTTCATTATCCGCGCAGGACACAGAATACTTGAAGTTCCTGATACACCAAGAGAATTCGTCGGACAATATCTCCTATATGCCTATCTTGATCAATTTGTGCAAACCGTAGGTGCTTCAATACGTATCGAAGTTCAGACTGGAAGAGGTAGAGCTGATATAATAGTTACACATCGTCAGAAACAGTACATTATTGAAACTAAAATATGGCGTGATGAAAGACGTTATCAGATCGGGAAACAACAGCTCGTAGCATACCTAAAGTCGGAAGATGCCGTAGAAGGATATTATGTTGTATTTGACCATCGCGAAACCCCAACACAAAAAGTAGAAACTGAAACAATTGACAATCTTAAGATTCAAAGTTATGTCATTCCGGTAGTTCAGAAGATTCCATCGCAAGTCCTGTCTGAAGACAGCGATTCTTATCTACTCGATTCCCCTCAGAATAGGGAGTTAACAATGCTTGAGCAAACAAATTGGCTACCAGCGGAACCTAATCTAAAATCTGTTCTTGAAAACTATCAGAACCCAATTTATGCCTTATCACAGGCAGAAATACCAGCAATCATATTGCGTAATTCATATTCACCTGAACAGTGTCAAGGTCTTATCAATAGGTTTACAAATATGGGTTTGATGCGCGACGAAGCAGATATGAATCCTGCCGACAAACGCACACGGATTGACATCGGAACAAGTCTTGGCAATCGCGGTGACAACAAAACACGCTTTTTAGCACACGCTGAGACGACTCACCACCTGTTCCAATTTCTATTTGATGGTTTTGAAAATCCTGTAGATGTGATCTATCAGTCTTTAGCTGCCCTCTCTCCTGGTAAAGAGGTAAAGGTTGCTCGCGAACCTGATGGGTCTCTTTACGGACCCGCAATATTTAGAGTTCATTACGAAACGCATAGCTACAAACCCCACATAGATAGTGTGAAATATCGTGAACAACGAACAGATTATGCTGTCTATCGTTACGAACATCAGTTTGCAGGAGTATTATGCATACAAAACGCAGATGAAACTGGAGAAGGCACACAAGCGATACTGCATAAATGTCTCTGGTCAGAAGATATTCAACCCTATATTGCAGAAGAGACCTTTGACACGTATGCAACCGAAAACAGAATAGAACATTGTCGAGTCAACTTGGAACAAGGGGACCTTTACTTTTTCAATACACGGTGTATCTACGAGGTCCCCCCTGTCAAAGGCACGCGTGCAAGGATAGTCTTAGCAGTATTTATCGGATATTCACCCGACGATGACGAGATATATGTATGGTCATGAACCCATAAATCTGTAGAAATCAATCTGTAGAAACCATCATATATCTTTTTTCAACTAAATGACTACAAATTTGCAGGGTTTTTTAGTTTTAGAAAACATCGGTTATCAAGTTAACTGCGAGTTTAG
>CAZURU010000464.1:0-4127 GCA_964623585.1 uncultured bacterium | reverse complement strand
ACATCTATGCGAAATATAGAGGCAGACAGAACAGAAAACTCGCTGAAAAGTTTCCGGACTATAGATACTTTATCGCAGATGAAGAAGATATTGTAGAAGTCTCTATGGATGAGCTAAAACGCGGAGAAATGTAAAGTTTTGGGTTATATCGGTCACCTTTGGGATCGAAAACAAGACATAAGCAATAGGTGTTTTACTTTTGTTTCTGATTGTGCTAATCCTTTTACCAAGAATGACCTATTTAATTTGCGTTCACATCTTTATTCTGATATACTGATATACAACGCATTTCTATATTACAGATATAACCAATCTGTATCTATTTTCTAACCGAGGTATTTGCAAAACAATGATTCGTATTAGAAAGGTCATGCCACTGCTTCTGTGTGGTCTTTTTCTATCTACACTTGTCAGCTGTTTTCCTGACAAACCACCTCCACCACAGAAACAGAAAACAGAAAGATTTGAGAACCGACGACCTATTAGTGCCAGACAAGGTTCTTATAGTCGTCCAATTGCAAGGACCGCACTCAGAGGACCCTGGAAACATAAATCCAATCTACCACTTGTCATTATTGATACAAATGGCAGATGGATTCCTGACGATCCTAAAGTCCCCGCACAATTGAAAATCATTTACGATGAGTCCGGCGGAAAAAACCATTTGCACAGTTCTCATATCCATTTTAAAGGTAAAATCGGCATAGAACTTAGAGGAAAAACATCACAAGGATTTCCGAAAAGACAATACGGTTTCGAGTTTCAGGACAAACAGGGAAACGATAAAGATGTATCTATCTTCGGTTTACCCGCAGAATCGGATTGGATACTCCACGGTCCATATTCCGACAAAACATTGATGCGGAACTACCTTGCATTCGAATTTAGCAACCGAATCGGTAGATATGCAAGCAGAACTAAATTTGTTGAGGTATTCCTTAACGATAGAAGAGATAAGGAAATTCAAGCCAATCATTATGTAGGTGTCTATCTGCTCTTAGAAAAAATTAAACGTGGTTCACACCGCGTAGATATTAAATCGCTCAAACCTACCCACAAGACACCACCTGAAATCACTGGGGGTTACATCATCAAAATTGACAAAATAGATCATTACGATTCCTACTTCTTGACGCAACGCGGAACACAACTGACCCTGGTTTATCCGAAAAAGCATGAAATTACCTTTGCTCAGAGAACATGGATTCGCAACTATATGAACAATTTTGAAAATGTGTTAGCGGGAGCAAACTTTAAAGACCCAGAGAAAGGATATGAAAAGTATATTGACGTAGATTCGCATATAGATCATTTTATTATCAATGAACTTTTCAAGAATACGGATGGATTTCGGTTCAGCGCGTATATGTATATAGATAGAGAGGGGAAATTACAGGCGGGACCTGTCTGGGATTTTAATCTATCCATGGGAAATACGGTCTTCCACAACTCTTGGACGACTTATGATTGGCTGATCTATACGAACCCTGTTCCATTCTGGTGGCACCGCTTAGTATCTGATGAAAAATTCAAGCAGAAACTTGTCAATCGGTGGAAAGAACTCAGGAAAAACGAACTCGCCACATCAGAAATCATCGGTGAAGTAGATAGAACCGCTCACCTCCTTTCTGAAGCACAGAAACGCAACTTTAATAGATGGCGAGTATTAGGCAGAACAACTTTTGGCAACCCTGGACCAGAATATCCAACATATCAACAGGAGGTAGAAAAAATGAAAATATGGTTGAAAACACGTATCAAATGGATGGATAAGAACATAGAACGCCTTCCACAAAAGTATAGTTACACAAGAAGATATCGTTACTAAGATTCTTGTGAATTTTTTAATACTACCATAATTTGACTAAATAAGTCAGGTATGTTATAATTGGACGTTGGAAGAAAAATTGACTATAAAAACGTGAGTTTGATAAATCAGAACAAATAACTTACGTAGGTTGGGTTGAGGCACGAAACCCAACATCTTGACCCATTATAGAGCAATACATGTCGCCAGTTAATATTTTATTGCCGGGCCTCTACACGACCTACAACGTATATTGCATTTAATTATCAAACTCACGTTATAAAAGATGTAGTCACTGTTTATTGTTCTTTCTCTAATCTAATGTAAAGGAATAAAGATGCAAACACCACAACACATTGACCAAATGGATGCCGACGACGTAGCAGCAATCGACGAATTAGGTGATGTCTATAAACAATTAAAAACTGCACTTGCAAAGATTATTATCGGTCAAGAGCAAGTGATTGAACACTTATCAATTTGCCTTTTCTCACAAGGACACGCCTTATTGATGGGGGTTCCAGGTTTGGCAAAAACACTCTTGGTAAGAAAATTTTCAGAAACCATGGCACTGGAATTCAGCCGAATACAATTTACACCTGACCTCATGCCGATGGACATCACCGGCACGGACATCCTCCAGGAAATACCAGGGGGTAAACGGGAGTTTGAGTTCGTCAGAGGTCCGCTATTTGCCAACCTCATCCTCGCTGACGAGATAAATCGCGCACCTTCAAAAACACAAGCTGCAATGCTTGAGGCAATGCAGGAACATAAGATCACTGTCATCGGCAGAACCTACCAATTAGACCCACCATTCTTCGTATTAGCAACACAGAACCCTATCGAACAGGAAGGAACATACCCGCTACCAGAGGCACAATTAGACCGGTTTATGTTCAGAATTGAAGTGGATTATCCCAATCGTTCAGAAGAGATAGAAATTGCCCGCACAACCACAGGGATGTCGCTGCCGACATTGGACCACGTGTTGACAGGTGAACGGGTCATAGCGTTTCAAAATCTTGTTCGCCGCGTACCAGTACCCGAACACATCTATGAATTTGCCGTTGATTTAGTCCGAAGTACCCGTCCAAAGGATGAATCAACACCTGAGTGGTTGAAACCTCTCGTCGCCTGGGGTGCTGGGCCGCGTGCTGTTCAATACTTAATACTGGGTGCTAAAGCACGGGCTGCACTCAGTGGTAGTTATATGGCGCGTCTTGAAGATTTGGTTGCTGTCGCGAGCCCAGTATTGTCACATCGTGTCATCACCTCCTTCGCTGCTGAATCCGAAAACATCACCAGTCAAGACATCGTAGAACGACTCGTTGAAGAATTATCAGAGCAGGGGTAAACTATGGCACTGCAACTCAAACGCGATTACCTGAATCAGAAGGTATTGGAACGACTTTCAACACTTGAACTGCATGCACGTTTACCTATGATAGGCAGCGTATCCGGTAAACATCGCAGTCCAATACGCGGCTCAAGTCTTGAATTCGCTGAATATAGGAAGTACGTTCCAGGAGATGACACGCGCCGCCTGGATTGGCGTGCTTATGCACGGAATGACCGATACTATATTAAAGAATTTGAGGCGGATACAAATCTCAGACTGTGTCTAATCGTCGACACCAGCGGATCCATGGGGTTTGCTCAAAACGGCATGAGTAAACTTGACTATGCCCGAAGAATCGGTGGAACATTAGCCTATATTGCAGCACTGCAAGGGGATGCAGTTGGTTTATACTGCGCCGGAACGGAATTCCACAGAGAAATACCACCAAGGCGCAGCGCAACACATCTCAGTACTGTACTTGATGAACTCGGTACAGTAGAACCCTCCGGTGAAACAGGTTTAGCAGAATCACTACATGAGATCGCTGAACGTGTACCACAACGCGCAATGGTTGTCATCATATCCGACCTCTTCATTGACCCTGAAGTCGTCCGGAACTGTTTTGAGCATCTGCGATTTCGTAAACACGATGTGGCAGTGTTTCATCTTATAGAACAAAACGAACTAGATTTTGAATTTGACCGTCCGATACGGTTTGTGGATATGGAAGGAGGAGAACCTATATTAGCAGACCCAACTATCATCGGCGTTCAGTATCGCCAGGCACTTGAAACTTATCTGGAAAGGATGAACGAAGTCATACGTAGTACCGAAATTGATTACCATCGTGTATGTATTCATGAAGATTTCGGTGATGTACTGGCAAAATTCTTATTAGGTCGTACACCAAAAAAAGTATAAGCACGTGAGTTTGATAAATCAGAACAAATGACTTACGTAGGTTGGGTTGAGGCACGA
>CAZURU010000463.1:0-4140 GCA_964623585.1 uncultured bacterium | reverse complement strand
GGCCGGTGATAATCTACTTTGGTCTGGATTACGTATCACCCCATAGGTGGTTCGCTAGCGGTTTTATGGTGTCGCTGTATCATCTGGTAATCTGGTTAGGTATCGGGCTGATCTGGTGGAAGATGCTTGGTTGGTGGTAGTTGGGATTGAGCCGCAGGCCGCGGATCGTGATCCAAGACACCCACTAGTCATGGGTTGGAGTGGTCGTCCTGTTCGTGTATTTTGCATCGATGCTAGCTAATGTGTAGCCTGTGGTGAACGACTAAGGAGACCTGCTCCACTCTCGATCTGTCGGTATATGGATAGAGGGTTGCTGGTTCGATCTTCGGCGCTGGCTTCTACTAGGGCATCCTCAGCCGAAGTTCGAGTTTGCTGCCTAACTTCTTGTCGATCACCTCCTATGCCAGCCGAACTGCTGACTTGATGTGCTCTAAGTACTAGTCTGAATTCGATACATGCTGGTAGAGGCAAATCCGTTCTTCGAGTCTCTCCGAAGGATCTACGAGAGCACAAACGCTCATCAGGCGATCTGTGCATGTATATTCGGTGCCTTGACAGAGTAAAGACGATGACACCTTATTTTAGTTTATGCCTTTAGTTGCGACCGCTTATTTCCGCTGGTAAATACTAGAAACGTTAAGGACATTAACTATGGGGAAACGATTCGAACCTAACCGTCGTCTTCTAAAAATTCTTGTCGGAGCTAATCTTTACGGTTCTTCGGATGCTTGCATTAGAGAGCTTTTGCAGAATGCATGGGATGCTATACAGCTTCGAAAAAAACAAGCTGATGGTAACGGTGGACAGATAACTGTAGCGTATAGTATATCTGAAGGCTGGTTCGAAGTTATCGACGATGGGATTGGCATGGACCAAAAGACCATTGAAGGTAGCTTTTTCGAAATCGGGCAGAACAAGTTAGAAGTTCTCGGCATTACTGAACCTGTATCACAGATCGGTTACTTTGGGATTGGTGTTCTCAGTGTTTTTCTTTTAGCCGACAATTTTGAAGTTATTACCAAATCGGTTGACCCGAACAAGCCCGCTATCCATTTTAAAGTCACGGGTATTGATGATCATGTAGAGTTCTCCCAACATGAGCAACGCGATCCGGGCACTCGGATACGGGTTTTTCCGAAGAACAGAGATATTTTAACCTCATTGCCGAGTGCTGTAAGATCCTATGCTCGACATGTAGAAGGAGTGTTTCTCCACTCAGTTGATGACAATACACGCGAACCACTTACTGACACGTGGGCTATAGATAATCTTCTTAGCATCCGAGAGGTTGATGATATTTCCAGCATACTCTCAGGTCGCATTGGGTTTCTTCCTGCCCTTAGAAAAGATTCGGAGACACTTGAGAATCAAATTACAATTTGTAATACAGGGTTTCTCGTTGAAGAAGCTGTTGCAGATCTCGTTTCTATAACGACTATTGGCATCGGCGGTGAGATTGATCTCAAATCTTCTGCCATAAATATTGGTATGTCACGAGAGCGCATTCAAAGAGATGGCTGCTGGGCCTTGTTGGGCGAACAATTACAAACATTTTTTATTCAATCTGCTCTTGATGAACTTGAAATGGGAGAACTCAAAAGATCATCTAAGCTGGATTCTGATGAAGTAAAGAGAAACATCTTACTTTGGTATCATTTTTTACCCCCCGTACCCCCGTTTTCTGAATTATATGAAACGCTTGATCGCCGAGTGTTCGAAACGCTACCATTTAGGCAAGTGGAGAGATCCCCTACAACGTTAGCGAATCTATTTGAAGAATGTCACTACTTGGGAAAACTCTATTTTCGCCAAATAGGCTCGCGCAGGCAGCGTACCCAAACGATAGACGATGATGGGTTGCCTATTCGATTTTACCAAGAAATTCGAGATAGTGTACGCATTGGTGCCTTGCGGGCAAAAGGCTTCAATGTTATTGAATTGAACCAGCATCAAGTCAATATTAGGATGGAAAATACTATACAAACACTACAAATCCAAGAACAATCCCTTGTCCAAAAGTGTTTGGAGAAGCGCGGTTTACAGTTAATAAATATCTTAGAAGCCGAAGAGTCGGACATGGATTTGAGGAGTATAGAGAAACTCCCAATTCTGCAAAGTGCACTGACGATGCCGGGTGGTCTGAGATTTGCTTCTGTACCTGACTCTAAACGCCGTATCATTAGTGATGAAACTGGAGTGCAGTACATCAACTTACGCAGTCCGTCAGTTCAGGATTTGCTTAAATTAATCCCCGATGCGACATCTAATCCTCTCAAGCATAGACTTTTGGAGACATACCTTATGCTCGAAAATTTCAAATTAGCAGATGCACGAGAAATTTTGGTAGATTTGTTGAAAAATGAAAACCTTGCAACACTGGCACGGACAGAAATGGCTCCGTTGACTAAAAAACATATTGATTCGCTTATTCGTAATCTTCTTCAAGGACTAGAATCGTGACCGGTGCCGTCTCTTTTGTACTTGGCGCAGGATTCTCTGCTCCTTTTAACGTTCCAACTATGAAACCGTTCTTGACAGAGTTTCGAAATTTTGCGAATCGAAGATATCCTAACCTTGAGAAGACCCTGGATAATCATTTTACAAAACTTGAAGAGGAGAGCGACATAGAAGGCCTACTATCGAGTTTGAACAAAGCTGAGGATTTGAGTTTGGCTATGCCCTCGTCATGTCATATGACCCGTGAATTAAGTCGATGGGCATCTGACTCACGCTACATAAAAGCACACCTTATTTCGTATATCATTGAACGCTGTGAACAGTTTGATCGGAGACAAGCAGAGAAGCAAATTACACCATTATTAAACTATTTAGATGAAAGCATAGAACTTTCAGAAATTCACTTTTTTACGACGAACTACGATCGTATAATGGAATATGTTGCCGAATATGCTGATGTTATATTAGATGATGGCTTTGAAAATTCAAAAGCTGATCCAGTGGCTCCTTGGACACATGATTTCAAAAATAAATGTCGTTTGTACAAACTTCATGGATCAGTTACTTATTATGTCGATCGTCGACATAGTGCAACTAGGGAATTTCTTCGCCTTGATCGAGGTTATCCGCTACCAGGTCCAGATTTTCGGCTGAGTCGGCAAGGTCGAGAACTGGAACCACTTATGGTGCTGCCAACACTTGAGAAGGATGCCCTTGATGATCCTTATGGTTACTTACTTTCACCGAAACGTTATCAAGGGGCGGGTTAGTAGTGGCAATGGGTACTTCTTTGAGAGATAAGCATCTGGTTAGTGCGATGGATTTCAGTTCTATGAAAATAGTTGTGTTGGTTATAGACCCCGATCCTGAGTCAGCTATTCAAAAGATACCAAATGTGCCTAGCGTGGCATTAAGAGCGGATACATCTGAGTGTCTATTGGTTCTATCCAAACCGCTAGTCGAACTCGCTGAACGATGCGTATCAATTTCATGCATGAGAGAACTCTATGAGGAAGTTAATGGATTTGCTGCTGAGCAGGATAAGATGTTACGCAAAGGCCGCACCATGACTAATGAACAAAAAGAGCAAATTAGTATTTTGCAGAGTACAGGTAACGACATGGACAAAATTGAAGCGATTCGTCGGCTCCACGGTCTGTCAGAGATAGGAGTCCTTGAGTCTGTATCTGCATTCCTGACACCGGAGCAGCCGCCTGAGATTCGCAAAGCTGCTGCAGGATGCTTAGGCCTAAGTAGAAGTTCTGATGCTGTTGAGATGCTAGCTAACGTCGCGACGCAAGATAATTCCCCGGATGTACGGTTGGAGTCCTACTTAGCACTTCGTGAAATCGGAGGCGTTGAGGCAACGAAAGCGCTGGAGTCAGCACGAAGCGCATGGCCCGAAGATCCCTTTTTCTGGGCGGAAGGGACAGCCTGATTTGATTCTGGTATCGATCCTCTTTCCTGCGTGCTCAATATGTGGTGATAGGCTGGAATGAATCCTACGTCACAACTCCCCGAATCGCTCCCGCAGGTTGATGATCTCGCCGCTTTTGGCCGACTCGTATCCCGCTTGCACGATGGCCAAGCTCCTCCGTTCGCTTCGCCCCGACGTCGGCCCTTCGGTGCCTTCTAACACGTAGTCTGCGAAATCTTCGATCTCCTGTGCAAAGGCCGAGAGAT
>CAZURU010000462.1:0-4150 GCA_964623585.1 uncultured bacterium | reverse complement strand
TGGTTGTTGGTTATTGGCAGTTTGCAAGAAATTTATGTAGCCGCTGAAAATGTTGTGAGTTGTGGGTTGGTGTTCGGGAGGATTTAGTGTTAAAAACTTTACAGACTCCTTGCAATTTTTTGCAAATTTGTGTATAATTCAGGTTATCTAAATAGAAAATGGAGGTTTGGGAATGGCATATAGCAATATCCCAATTGGAACACCTAACCCTGGTTGTTTTGTCATTTTGGTTGATCAGTCTTGGTCAATGAATGAGGAATGGAAAAGTGGAAAAAAGGCGGAAGCGGCAGCTTTAATCGTGAGTCGTATTATTTATGATCTCGGTTTAGCTTGTGATACCGCAGATGGAATAAAAGATCGGTGCCGTGTCTGTCTGATTGGCTACGGTGAGCGAGTGCATTCTGTAGTTGATGGCATGATCTCAGATTTGCATGCATCACCGCTTGAAGTGAAAAAAGTCAAAAGGTTAATACCAGATGGCGCAGGAGGGGTCGTCGAGATTGAGGCAGATTTGCCGATCTGGTTGCGCCCACAAGCGAGTAACGGCACACCGATGCATACTGCCTTTGAGCGCGCTGCTGAGATTGTAGAACAGTGGTGTGTTGAGTGGCCAGATAATTTTCCACCTGTCGTTTTTAATATCACTGATGGCGAGGCTGCTGATCCTTTTTTGACAGCTGATGTTGCAAGAGAGGTAATGAATCTTCAGACTACAGATGGTAATGTCTTGGTGTTCAATGTTCACATTGCTAATAGCGGTAGTGAAGTGATTTTTCCACACAACAAGGTGCAGTTTTCACAAGATCCTTCAGCTGAATTTTTATTTGGTATTTCCAGTGATTTACCTGATGTCTTACGCGAAGAGGCTCAAAATCACGGTTTTTCTCCTCAGCCTAATGCAAAATGCTTCGGTCATAATTTAACTGAAGTAGGATTAACCAAGATATTAGAATTTGGCACTTTAGGGACAGGGGCTTTAGTAGCTGTAGGTGAAGAAAATAAGTAACAAAGGCTCCGCTCGTTGGGCTCACGGTATTTATACCTGAAAAAGTACTATATGCTGAGAAGTAGGTAACCCACTTAAGTTTAGGACAGTCATGCTATAGTCAACCCGACTCGCCTATGAATTTGCTCTAATGTACGTTTGATTTAAGTGTATTAGATTTAAAATTCAAAGACACAAAGCCTTTAAAAGGGGGTCCGGCGATTTTCAGTGGTCTGTCTTATTGGACTGGGCTGCAAGATTTTGCATTGTAGTCTTGAAATAAAAATACTGGTGATGCTGAAAGTCGATAAGTAAAAGATGCTGCTTACCTGGAATGAGATGCTTGCCTCACTTTTCGATCTTGAATACGTTTCCGAAGATGTCCCGGTTGAGGAAACTAAGTATCCTGCCACTTACATGAAATGGATGTACGCAGAAATACTCTGAAAATTAATTCGTAGGAATTATTCTGATGGTAAAGTTAAGGTCTAACAAATTTATTATGCATAAAGAGGGAGAAACTTTAACTGATTGTCAAGATGCTATTGATCTTAACGAAGATATATCCCGTTACGCAGTCGCAGATGGCGCAACAAGGTCGTTCTATCCAAAAATGTGGGCGGAACTCCTCGTAAAGGGTTTCTGCGAAGAAACAACTTTATCTTTCAAGGCGGAGAATTGGAACGAATGGATAGAGCCTCTTCGACAGGAATGGTTGAAACAGGTGGTTGCTACGGTTCAGGAAACAAAGAGGTTTATGTCTATAGACCGATTATCCAGATCAGAATCTGCTGCTTCTACCTTTGTTGGACTCGAAATTGACAAGACCAAAGCAGAATGGAAGGCAATGATTATAGGAGATAGTTGCTTATTTCATATTGCAGCCTCTGAACTGAAAGAAAGTTACGAAATAAAAAAATCAGAAGATTTTACAAATCGCCCTGAGAGTTTCGCTAGCTTTGCGAAGGATAGTCTTTATGAGCCAACTTTTGTAAACGGTCAAACGAATCCAGGTGATATGTTTATCTTAGCCACCGATGCATTAGCAAAATGGATTATACAGCATGAAGAGGCTGGGAAATTGGAGAACGCGCTTAAACAACTCGTTAGTATAGGCGGCGAGCATAAACAGCAATTCAGTGGTTTTGTTGAAAAAGCACGTGGGACCGAAGGTATCCGTCTTGCCAATGACGATGTGGCACTTTTGCTAATTTCCATCGAATCCGATCAACAACTACCCAAACTTGAGTCTTTCCATCAAGAGTTAGAACGGCAACAGAATCCTTGGCTTGTTTTCTTACTTTGCTTGCTCGCCGGAGGAGGAATGCTTATTGCTCTTTACCTAATCTTTTATTTTCTCCTAAGATCTGATTAGCAGAATATCCGACTTGTGGAACGTTATGCTTTGGCCAAGTTTTTCTGATTATGAACTTTTTATCAAGAATGCTTTTGATTTCAGTGTGTTAGACCCTGTGCTGAAAAACGGAAAACCCATGAAAGGGATATCCGGTGGTTTTTCGAGAGTCTATCCAGTTAAAGTTTCCTCTAAAACTTTCGCGCTGCGGTGTTGGGTTAAAGATATTGGTGATGCTAAAATTCGGTATGAAAAAATATCTACTTACCTGAAACAGATTCGTTTACCATATTTTGTTGATTTTAAGTACGTTTCAGAAGGCGTTTTGATAAATAACACCAAGTACCCCATAATAAGGATGGAATGGGCAAACGGTATATCGCTCCGAAAGTTTATTGAACAAAATTTACGGAACGCTCCTATTTTTAAAGTTGTAGCTACTGAATTCCAGGAGATGGTTACCTCTCTTCACAAGCACCAGGTTGCTCACGGTGATTTGCAAGATGGAAATATCTTACTCAAGCAAAACGGTACTAATGTCGAAATCAAGTTGATAGACTATGATAGTTTGTTTGTTCCAACGCTTCGAGGTCAACCCGAACAAATTGTGGGACTGCCGGAATATCAACACCCGAAAAGAATTGTGGGGGGTGGACAAGCCAATGAGAAAGTTGACTATTTCTCGGAATTGGTTATTTACCTCTCGTTTCTCGGACTATCCGAAAAACCAGATCTCTGGACTCAGTTCGCAGATGAGAACCGAGTTGACAGAGGCTTACTGTTTTCAAAGAAGGATTTTGAAAATCCGGACCAGTCAGACGTTTTCCAAGAACTTGCCAAGTTACCGCCAGACGTTCAACAGTTAGCTGCAACCTTGAAGGATTTTTGTGCCAAAACTTCCATTGATCAATTAGAACCCTTGGAAGCAATATTGCCAAAACCAGATGCCAATACACATAGTAATCAAGGTTTTACTCTTTTGAATGCTAAGCGTTATAATGAAGCACTTATAGAATTCCAAAAGGCAATAACCCTCGACTCGAACTATGAAAAGGCACACTACGGTGTTGGGCTAGCTTATTTACACAGTAAACGATATACTGATGCTATTAACGCGTTTGAGCGATTGATAAAAGGTTATCCCAACTATAAAGAAGCACACCACGGGCTGGGACTTGCCTATTTTAGGTCTGGGGACAATAGCAAAGCAACTGCAGCTGCAAATGCAGCGTTGAGAATTGATCAATACTATCAACCTGCTCGCCAACTTTTAGATGCTATAAAATCTACCATATCTACTCCCGTGATTCAATCATCGTCTGTTAAGTCAAAATCTCCTTCCATAAATCCAACTTCTCATTCCACAGGATCGCAATCAGTCCAGGCATATCTTACTACTAACATTTGGCGGTCCCTTACAGCCATATTGGGTGCAATCGTGATCATATGCGTTGTAGTTCTAACAACACAGATAAATAAAAAAAATGCGACAATTCGACAGTTTACTTTTAACATTCAGACATTGGAAACGGAAAAGGAGACACTTTCCGGCGAAAATCAGAGGTTGAAAAGTCTGTCAGCCAGTAAGGATACGGAAATCCAAAAATTAACTTCAAAGGTGTCGGAATTGAGACGTGCAGTGCGAAAGCCAGATCCTATTTCACCAAGTCCGCAAGGAATAGCAGGAATGGTTTTGATACCTACTGGAGAGTTTCGTATGGGAAGTAATACTACTTCTGCATATAGTGATGAGAAGCCGGTGCATACAGTTTACATTAGTGCCTTTTATATTGATAAGTACGAGGTAACCA
>CAZURU010000461.1:0-4162 GCA_964623585.1 uncultured bacterium | reverse complement strand
ATGCCGGTCAACGGAGTAGTTTCCCTTACCTTCACCAATCTGATTAAATATTTTGTCCAAAAGAGAACGAATCGAACTATTCTTTTGCACTGTTGGAGTAACTTTAATAGGTTCACTCATATTCTTTACCTCAATTTTCCACATCAGGACGGTCAATATGTCCGTTAACATAATGTGCATCGTAAACATCAAAAACGGCTTGACAGAATGCCATCATCCTTTCATCATCATTTTCCACTGCAGTTTCGTACATCCTGATGAAATATCTTTTGCCAGCCTCGGTCTGCGAATAGTTACGCTTACGCAAGTTATGTTCATAACAAAGGGTTTGCCCATTATCAATGGTATTCGTTCCCCCTCTGTCTTTGGGTTTAATATGGTCAGCGGCAAGAGTAACGCCATCTGCCTCTCCACGTCCACAAACAACACAACGACGACTATCGCGTTCAAAAATGGCTTCTCTGTCCTTCGGAGAAAACTCAAACAACGTAACTTCGTGGACATGATCAGGATCGTATTTGTAAACGCCTTTGCGAACTTTAACGAGTTTTCCATCTTGATGAAGTTGTCTAACCGTTCTCCACGGGTCCCTTGGAGTTTTACCTTGTTCTTGAAAATACTGTTCCGATACCCAGTCAACCACGGGACCATGCTGGAGTTCTTCGTTAGGATGATTCACGAAATACTCGAACACAAGTTCACGAATTGTTTTCGCCATGTAATTCCTCCTTTTCTTCAAATAGATGCAATTGACTCACCGCCTGATTTACCCGTTCTTTGGCGAGTTTACAGTAATCCTCATCAACCTCGATTCCTATACCACGGCGTTTGTTTAAGCGAGCGGCAACTAAAGTAGTACCGCTACCCATGAACGGGTCAAGAACTGTGTCGCCTACGTAGCTAAAGAGTTTGATACAACGGCGCGGGAGTTCCAGAGGAAAAGGGGCTGGATGTCCGATTCGTTTCTTGCTCTCACCGGGGAAGGTCCAAAGACCGTTTGTCCACTCCATGAATTCCTCTTTGCTCATATCCGACTGACCACTACCGCTTGTCTTTTTCCACTGTTCCTTGTAAAGGACTACAATCAACTCAACGGGGGCAATAACATAAGGTGCGGATGCCCGCATCCATGATCCCCAAGCGGTTCGTCTAGAGATATTGCCTTCATTCCAGACAATAGTAGAGTGGTACTGGAATCCAATAGTGGTGGCGATTTTAGTTAAATCTGCCCCAACATGTTGTTGGCCGCCCTTGTTCTTATCTAAAGGGATATTCAGGCAGAAACGTCCATCAGACTTAAGCCAGTGAAAACAACGGGCAAACCACCTTCCCGAAAATGCAAGATAGTCGGCATAAGAGAGATCATCGTCATTTGAGTTATATTTTATGTCAACATTATAAGGAGGGGAAGTGACAATGAGATCAATACTCTCTTCTGGAATAGTACGTGTTGTCAGGACATTCTCGTTGATTATCGTGAATTGCTCGTCGGTAAAAATCACATCTGTCTCCTATGTCCTAAGGTAGGTGTTAAAGAATTCCCATCAGTAGTAATACCCTTCTATTATACAACATTTGTCTTAGCACGACAAGCAAATTAATTTGACAAACGATGAAAGGATATAGCATACTTAAATGACTAAAGTGTGGACAATTTTTAAGAATTAAAGGGTCAAACGTTGAAAAACAGAAACTCTTTCAACAGTAAGGAAACATTATATGACGAAAACTATTGAAAAACTTGTGCTAGAATTTTTCATGAATCATCCGGGTGAAGAATTTGGACCTAGTCATGCAGTTGACTGGGTAACACCACGGTATGAAGAAGAACACGGTGAAACTCCAAGAGACATTCCTCGAGCCGTCAGGAGACTTGCTCAAATAGGAAGATTGACTAAAGTCCGTTATGGTATTTATAAATACGACCCTATCTCCGATCGCGAGATCGAATTGCCAGACTTTTCCGAAGCCGACAAGCAAGTAATTTTTGAGAGAGATAACTATCGGTGTGTTGTCTGCGGACTCGGTGAAGAAGACGGAGTCGAAATTGCCATTGATCACAGAAAGCCAAGATCGAAAGGCGGAGAAAGCACTATTGACAACGGACAAACTCTCTGTACTCAACACAACAATATCAAGAAAAACTATTCACAAACAGAGGCTGGCAAACGGTATTTTATAGAAATTTACAAGACAGCCAGAGAAAAAAAAGACACAAAAATGATAGCGTTTTGCCAGTCTGTTTTTGACGCTTACGACACACACGAGGTAAACGGACATATTCCGCGCCCAGATTAGGATTAGGGCATTCAATTTACCTCGCTAAACGCTGTGATAGCTTCATCATATTCGCGTTTTTTGTAGTAAGCCATGCCACGATTGTAAGAGGCTTTGGTATACTCAGGATTTGTGGTTGTCATAAATTTCACTCTCCCTCAACTCTAATATGTTCATTTTCTTCCCCTCTCGTATCTGTACATACATCATATTCTTCCAAATTGGAATCACGAGTTAAGGTTTCAGTTTTGCGCCTGTCTTAACATCGCAGCAATGTCTACAGGTAACCGAACATTGTTTTTTTTCTCAAAGTCTTCAACGCTTCTGTAGTCCTTATGAAATGAGGCGATGACATCTATACCCTTATCCCTTGCCAAAGTTAGATCCTCTTTAGCTTTTTTCCATTCCTTTAAGTGTAACCAAATTATGCCACGAATAAAATACTCATGCATAGACTCTGGGCTCAACTTTATTACTTTATCAAAGTCAGTGAGAGCTCGCTCAAAATCACCTCTGAAGAAATAAAAGTTGCCTCGATTAGAATATGTTTTGGCATTAGCAGGATCTAACTCTATCGCTGTATTGAAATCCGAAAGAGCGTGCTCAGAATCCCTTTTGAAGAGGTAAATTCCTCCGCGATTGGAATAGGCCATAGCATCATTAGGATCTAACTCTATTGTTGTGTTAAAATCCGAAAAAGCTTGCTCAAAATCACTTTTATCTACGTAAACAACACCACGATTGGAATAAACTCTAGCGAGCTCTGGTTTCAGTTCTATAGCTTTGTCATAATCTTGTATAGCTTTGTCAGGTTCACCTTTCTCACTATAAGCCAGACCTCGATTAGCATAGGCCTCGGCATAATCGGGATATAGTTCTATCGCCTTATTATAATTTTGAATGGCTCTGTCATGATCACCTTCACTGTTATAAATAATGCCTCGTTTATCATAAACGTCAAACAAACTCGGATTTAGTCTCAAGGCTTTAGTATAATAGACAATAGCTTTTTCATATAATTTGAATTTTTCTTTTCTATTGTTTTCCACATCTCCTCTATGTTGAAAAATTGTCCCTTTAGCGGCCTCCAAGTGAGAATCTATATGAATCCCCAGCCATCTAATAAATCCATGTATGTCATTGTAAATATGTTTAGCAGATATATCATGATGCTTTTGCAGATAGTTTAGAATCGGTTGTTTGAGGTTTTTAGGGATAATGATTTCGCTATCTGGTTCAACAAATCCTTCTCTTTTTTTAACAGGATTATTCTACCATCTCTGTCTCGAGATCCCTCACAGGCAAAAAAGAGAGCAATAAGGTAATCAGCTGTAAAGTCTATTAGATTAGTTTTACCGCCATAGTGTTGAAGTTCAGTTAGGATTCCCAACTCATCCGTTTGGTCGAGATACTCCTTCGCCATACTTAGAATCATTACTTCTTGAATAATCTCGATATCGTCGTCTTCTATTCCAAAATCTCCACCATATTGGCGATAGAGACCTGAAGAGACTTTCGGATAACACTCAGCTTCACCCCGGAAGATGTAGTCTTCGCCCACAGATCTCTCCACAATCTCTTGAATCTTCTTCATAACTCTGTCAAGTTCATCTTTGATGCCGGATCGATTTGATGTATCCACTCGGGCCCCTCCGTAATTTTAGAGTGAAAACCACTTTACAGCAAGGTTCATCGCAGGCGAAACTTGCTTTCATGGATGCTCTCGTTAATCCTGCGTTTCGGCGGCAGGTATCCGCTTTTGAGGTATCACATCTGGATTACTCTCGGATATCGGCAGCGGTTGATCAGTGGATTGAGTAACGTTGCGTCGTTTGAAGTGGTGCACGATAAATCTCAGGAATCCGTAAGCATCAAGTTTCTCTAC
>CAZURU010000460.1:0-4168 GCA_964623585.1 uncultured bacterium | reverse complement strand
TCCGAACCGAAACCGTCTTGCCCTTCGCCTTCCAGTCAATGTCGTTCAGGGCGCCGATGATGTTGGTTCTTGCCTTCTCCTTGTCCGGTGGGGCCACGGCATCTTCGCAGTCCAGGAAAACATAATCAGCGTCGCTGTTGGCGGCTTTCTCGAACATCTCCGGACTCGAACCGGGAACGGCAAGTTCGCTGCGCTGCAGGCGGACAGTCAGGGGGGGAATCTCGAAGAAACTCATTTTGGGCCTCTCCTCGTATACATCTGTGGTGACTTGCGGATAATGCCGAAATCACAGGAAAACGATAATTCCTAATGCTTATGCAAAGTATCAATAAGATTGATCGTCGCCATGGAACGGCATCCTCTCCCTGGGGCAGCGAAGCTCGTCCGGCAACGGACGTTCCGGGCGGCGGCAGCCGGAACGGATTGCGCAGGCAGCGAAACGGTCTGAAGCGGCCCGGAAGAAGGGTCGCCCCGGGCGGATCGGCGACCTTGCGGCCATCACTTGAGTGAACGTACGGCAGACCCCGATGCCGCCGCGGATTCGTTGTTGGCAGTACCAGGACCGCCTGTGATCAGCCCCACCACATGCTGACGAAGCAGCCTACGGCCTGGCCGATCAGGTCCAGCCGGGCAATCTGCTGGATCCTGGGAGCCAGTAGGTCGAACTGGGATTCGTCGATGAGGACGGGCTAGAGCATGGACGTATCCACTAGGCTGATGATCATGATGTCCCGCGGGTCGGGGATTTCATCGTTCATCAGTTTCCTGCGAAGATTCACCAGTGCGCCCCCGGACCAAGGTTGCTGCCTTCTCGTTCATGTGGACCGAGGAACCGACGGAAGAACGGATTCCGCTGCAAGGGGTGATTCTTGGCCCGGATTCGGGCGGTAAAGATTGGAACCGCAGGTTTCGAAACAAACAAGGGGTTTCCGACGCGATATACTCCCATCTCGGCGGGTTGGAGCCCCGTTCTGTTGCCGTCAAACGATGAATCTACTCACTCGATTTGGGGAAGAGCCTTTTTTATTTCAATAGGTTAAAATATCGCTTGAACTGGAAAGGATTTATGGTAGTCCCTTACGACTTGAACCAACAGCAGCTTTCCGCCGCAAGTAGGCTATTTTCTCCAACTGTGTTCCGAGAACTAGCCAATCTGGGCAGATCACCGACATTTTCCAGGCTAGCAAAAGAGTTGATACCACTAGGGTTGGTCAAAACAAATTCGAAGGTTAGTGATCTATTTGATTCCACATTTGAAGTTTTGACATTTAAAAACTATAGACATGAATGCATATATAAAAACGCTATTGCCAACAAAATTTTACTCGGCAAACACTCTTTGAATACAGCTGTATTGTTAGAAGAATTTCGTGTCGGAAAATCAAAAGCTGACGTGGTTGTTTTAAATGGTACATCCAATGTCTATGAAATAAAGTCAGAACGGGACACATTGAAAAGGCTGAAAAGTCAAATTGATTCCTATAGAAAAGTTTTCGCAAACATCAATTTAATTGTAGGCGAAAATCACCTCGATTCGACCATAAAAACTACGCCAGAGGAAATCGGAATTCTGTTACTTAGCGATCGATATCAAATTTCGACCATCAGAGAATCATCCGAAAATTTAGAAAAAATTGATCCTGCAGCAATTTACGAATCGATTCAATTGGCTGAGGCAAAATCTATTCTTAGGAACTTGAATATACCCATTCCCAATTTGCCAAATACGCAAATTTTTTCTGCACTGAGAGGGGAATTTTCTAAACTACCGAAAGAAAAGGTACATGATTCTATGATAACAACACTCAAAGAAAAACGGAGCCAAGTAAAACTTGCGAACTTGTTGGAGTCAGTACCCAAATCGATGATCTCAACTGCAATATCTACACGAATCAGCTTTCGGGATCAAAGTCGATTACTTAGTGCGCTAGATACACCAATTGATATGGCTATCAGTTGGGGGTAAAAGCAGTGTATTTTCCGTACTTTCGCGGAAAGCAATATGAATTAATTGCAATTCGTGAATCTGCCCAACTACTCAATCAAGCAGGATTCGTTCCAATAATCGAACTTGTTAAGGAGTCTTTGGGAGGGATTAAAAAAGCGCTCGATCAAATAGCAGAAGCTGGCGGAAAAACAATTGTTTTACTGAATCCAGACCATGGATTTTATAGAGGCAATGGAAATGCAATTTCTGACCTAATAGAGGAACAGTATTCTGATAATCAAAACATATCATTAGGAATATTGTTAAATGAGTCCACTGAACAAGAAGAAATTATCAATCTTATTGAAAAGCATGAAGGTCGCGTGTCTAGCATCATTCATGCTGGCTACTCTGAAGCCAAATCGCTTGCAAATTTCTTAACTGAAAAGGAGCTGAATTTTCGACATATATTCTCGGAAGAGTATTCTGGAAAGCTCTACAGAAAACACTATGATGATTTTGAAAGAGTACTCTTAAGGGACGGGTTTCAGAAACGAACCAACCGAGACCACCCAGAAACGGAATTTTTTTCAGATCTACATGTAACCTTTAACGATGAAGGAATGGACGGATTCGGGGACTTCTTAATTGTGGGTGATGAATACTCAGAAAGTGGAGGTCCTGCATATGCTGTTGCTATTCACATGACCTATATTGATAGCAACAAAGATGACGAAATGCACATACATCATTTTAAATCTATTCGCCAAGACGATGCTAAGGATCCGGCAGGAAAATTTGCAGAAGCATTACAAGAGCTCGTCAACGAAGTTGATCGAGGGGGGACTCAACTTTTTCATTCTCACGCAATTGACGAATTTCTTGACCTCCATCAAAGGCAGCATTTCCCAGGCCTAGGATATGTTAAAAAATTATCGATGATGCATCATATTGAAACACTGGCTGATTACTTCGAGAATCAGTAATTATGAGTCATGAAATGCTGTGCCAACTGCTTCAATGATCGAGGACTAAAATTAAAAATCATCCCTGATTATATTGACACAACTGGTACTTGTTCTTTCTGTCATTCTGAAAATGTTGGATTATTTCCACCTAGCTGTCTTGGTGGAAAATTCGAATCTTTAATTAACGCGTACAATACTGCTGATGATGGTTTGCCGTTAGTTGAGTTGCTTAATACGGATTGGTTACTATTTAATGAGGATATAAGCACTTCCGCCCAAGCACATCAATTGCTTGGAGAAATTCTTAACGATGGGGAAATCATACGTAAACGCTTCTCGCCTACGTACAGTCCTGATGGTTCAGGATTAGAAGTATGGGAGCTGTTCAAGAACGAGTTGATGTATGAAAACAGATTTTTTCCATCGAAAAAAATTGACGAAGATAAACTTCAAAGACTTCTCTGGTACTTGCGTATAAGCGAAGACGAACTAAATGAGTTTCAAAGTTGGTATCGAGCGAGGATACAGAAGTCACGAGGTGAAGCTTATCCGCTTACAAAAATGGGTGCTCCCCCTAAACATTTGACCATTCAAGGTCGAGCAAACCCTGCGGGGATACCATATTTATATCTTGCGTCTGATGCAAAAACAGCAGTGGCAGAAGTTCGCCCTCACACGGGAGAATACGCTACTGTTGCTGAAGTAACTGTCAAGTCAAATCTAGAAATCTTGGATTTACGCAACCCTCGTTTTTCTGTCTCCCCCTTTCTTGTGCATTTATCACCATTCGATGTAGATGAGGAATCAGAGATTACCTCACTGAGGGAGGATATAAATTTCTTAGTTGAACTAGGAAAAGAGTTAACGAGACCAGTTCTACCCCATGCTGCAGCGATTGAGTATTTACCTAGCCAGTTTCTATGTGAATTCATTAAGAAATGTGGCTACCACGGTGTCATTTATGAAAGTTCCGTAGGAGATGGAGTAAATCTTTCTCTATTCAATCCTGAAGATGTAACGTTTGACAAAATTTATACATACAAAATAACTAGAGTATCAGTCGATATCAGTTAGATTCACTTCCCTTCTCTAATTTTCTACCATCCCGTTTGGTAGTTGGTTGTAAGATTTTTCTCTCGTAGCAGTTTATATCTAACGTGCCAGCGGAAAGATCGCACGCTTTCCAAATACCTGCTCTCTCGGATAACCAGGGTTACAGATAACGTAAATTATTTTTCGCACATTTGAATGGCGGTGGTTCATGTGATGAAGT